>CAZJGQ010000169.1:0-3401 GCA_964545425.1 uncultured Chthoniobacter sp.
TCCGCCTCGAGCCCGGCAGCCCGGCCCTCGCCATCCCGCTGCGCGAACTCGGACTCCCCCCGCGCGTGCGCATCGGAGCCATCCTCCGCCGGGGCAACCTCATCGTGCCGCACGCCAATGATGCGCTCGAAGCCGGCGACCTCGTTACCATTTACGGTCACCCGCGCCGACTGGCCGAGGGACTGCGCAAGCTGCAAGCCGGGGGCAAGGACGATGGCGAACTCAACGTCGTCATCTTCGGTGGCGACGACTACGGCTTCGCCCTGGCCCAGACGCTCGAAGGCGGCAACTTCCGCACGCGCATCATCGAGAAAGACCGCCGCCTCTGCGAAAAACTCGGCCAACTCCTGCAGAACTGCACCATCATCAATGCCGACGCCACTTCGCTCCACGAGTTGAAAGAAGAACGCGTCGGCGAAGCCGACTTCTTCGTCGCCGCCACGCATGACGACGAGGACAACGTCATGGCCTGCCTGCAAGCGCGCGATCTTGGCGCCAAGGCCTGCCTCACGCTCATCCACCGCGCCGACTACGCCAACGCCATCCAGCGTTCCGGCGCGCAACTCGGCATTCTCGACGCGGTCAGCCCGCGCGTCGCCGTGGCCCGCGAACTCTCCCGCTTCGTCACCGCCGACGAAGCCACCGTCCTGCGCACCCTGCCCGGCGGCATCGAAATCCTCTCCGCCCCCGTGGCCGATGACAGCCCCGCCGCCGGGCGCACCCTCGCCGAAACGGCGTGGCCCGACGCCAGCGGCATCATCGCCGTGCAGCACGGCAACCAGGCGACCGTGCCCGCCGCGGAGGACAAAATCGAAGCGGGCGACACCGTGGTGGCCATCGTCGCCCCCGACGCCAAGGCCGCGCTGCTCAAGTTGCTCGCCTGACCGGCATGGATTACCGCCAGATTTGCCGCTTCATCGGAGTGCTGCTGCTTTTGGTGGCGGTCTCCATGCTGGGCTGCCTCGGTTACTCGCTTTATGACAATGAACCGGGCCACACGGCCGACCGTGCGCTCGGGCTGTCCGCGCTGCTCACCGCGGCAGCCGGCGGCTTGCTCCGTTGGTTCGGAGCCGGGTCATCGCGCGAGATTCTCCGCCGGGAAGCCATTGTCATCGTGGGCCTCGGGTGGGGCCTGAGCACGGCGTTCGGCGCGCTGCCCTACGTGTTCAATGCACCGTCGCTGCCCCCCGCCGCGGCCCTGTTCGAGTCCGCCTCCGGATTCACCACGACCGGCGCGAGCGTGATCAAGGACGTCGAGATCCTTCCGCGCGGCATCCTGCTCTGGCGCGCCACCACGCAATGGCTCGGCGGCATGGGGATCCTCGTTTTGTTCGTCGCCGTGCTTTCCATGGCCGGCGGAGGCGGAACCAAATCGCTCTTCCGCCGGGAATCCTCCGCGCAATTCAGCGAAGGCTTCGCCGCGCGCATGCGCGACACGGCCGTGCGGCTCTGGCAGATTTACCTCGGTATCTCGGCGGCCTGCCTGACCGGACTGATCGTCCTCGGCATGCCGGTCTTCGATGCGGTTTGTCATACCTTCGCCACCGTTTCGACCGGAGGATTCAGCACCCGCAACGCGAGCATCGGGGCGTTCGGCAGCGCGGCCATCGAATGGTGGATCATCATCTTCATGATCCTCGGCGCGATCAGCTTCATGCTCTATGCGTGGCTGCTCGCGCGCCGTTGGACCAAATGGAAGCAGGACGAGGAAACGCGTTTTTACCTCTGGATGCTCGCCATCGTCACCCTCGCGGTGACCGGAAGCCTGCTCTACTACGGACAGATCGGCGGCATGCACGACAGCGTCCGCGCCGCCGCGTTCCAGGTTGTTTCGATCAGCACGACAACCGGATTCGCCACGGCCGACTATGACAAATGGGCCAACTTCCCCAAGATCCTGCTCGTCGCCCTCATGTTCATCGGCGGCTGCGCCGGGTCCACCGCCGGCGGGGTGAAAGTCAGCCGCATCGTCGTCTTCTTCAAAACCTTCGCCCGGCAACTGACCCACACCTTCCGTCCCACCCAGATCATCCCCGTCCGCCTCAACGGCGCGCCCATGCCGGACTCCTTCCTCGCCGAAGTGGGGTTCTTTCTCGCCCTGGTCGGGTTCATCGTCGCGCTCGGCTCCCTCACCATGGCTGTGCTCGAGCCCGGGTTCGACCTGCTGAGCAGTTTCGGCGCGGTGGTGGCGACTCTCTTCAATATCGGCCCGGGTCTGGGCGCAGTCGGCCCCTCCTGCACCTACGCGGACCTGGGTCCACCGGCCCACCTGTTTCTTTCCGTCCTCATGATCATGGGCCGTCTGGAAATCCTCGCCGTCCTCGTCCTTTTCGTCCCCGCCCTCTGGCGCCGCTACTGACCCCCGCACCACCCGCATCACGGCTTGACGCTGCGCACCCTGCTTCCTACGTTCGGCCGACTGATGTTTCGATTTCGTCTCATTGGCGCGCTGATCGCCGCCGCTTTTGCCACCGGTCCGGTTTTCGGCAGCCTTCTCGCCCAAGAACCCGCCACCGCCGGCGCCTACAACCAAGAAGCCGCAGGCTACTTCCAGCAGGCGCAGGATTGGGAGGCAGCGGGGGACACCAAGCGCGCCATTTCCACCCTCCGCGCCTTGGTCCGCGATTACCCGCTGGCCCCGAGCGCCTCGGCCGCGCAGTTCCGCCTCGGTGAACTTTACGAATCCCTCGGCAACTCCAAGCGCGCCTTCGACTCCTACCAAAAACTGCTCGAGAACTACCCGCAGTCGCGCGAGTTCGACCGTGCGGTTGAGGCGCAGGCCGCCATCGCCGACGCCACGATGGACGCCCGCCGCTACGATCGCGCCGCCGAGATGTACACCTCGATCGTTGCCACCGCACCCTTCGCGCGTTTCGCGCCGGAAATGCAGTTCAAACTCGGTCAGGCCTTGGAAAGCCAGAAGGAATACGACAAAGCCATCGAAGCCTACCAAGTCGTCCTCGACCGCTACCCCAACAGCAGCACCGCGGCCGATGCCCTTTACCAGATCGGCTACGTGCAATTCACCGAAGCGCAGGGCCGCTCGCAGGACCTCTCCGCCGCGATCGACGCCAAGAACACCTTCGAGGAATTCCTCATGGAATTCCCCAAAAGCGAAAAAGCGGCCCAAGCCCGGGAAAACCTTGATGCCATGAGCGGCCGCGAGGCCTTCGACCTGCTCTCCATCGCCAAATACTACGACCGCAATACCGACTACCGCGCCGCCGTGGTCTACTACAGCGACCTCGTCCGCCGTCAGCCCGGCACACCGGATGCCGACATCGCCACGGCCCGCATCGAGGAAATCCGCGCCACGGTCGGCGAGGACGAACTCCGCGCGGGCGGCGAACGCGCCGAGACCGGCGCCCGCGCCGCCATGCGCCGCCGCCTGCAGAACCAAG
>CAZJGQ010000170.1:0-3392 GCA_964545425.1 uncultured Chthoniobacter sp.
TGCCCCGTGGCCCCGCTCGAATTCTGCTTCCTCGCCGACACGTGGCTGCAAAAGCAGGGCCTGCGCGAAAAAACCGAGATCACCTACGTGACCCCGATGTCCGGCGCCTTCACCAAGCCCGTCGCCTCCGGCATCCTGAGCAAACTGCTCGACGAAAAACGCATTTCCGTCGTCCACGATTTCGCCATCGCCCGCGTCGACGCGGAGAAAAAAGCCATCGTCTCGTGGGACGAAAAAGAAGTCCCCTACGACCTCCTCGTCACCGTCCCGCCCAACATGGGCGCCGAAATGATCGACCGCTCCGGCCTCGGCGACGAACTCAACTACGTCCCGACCGACAAGCACACCCTGCAGTCGAAAGCCCACGCCAACATCTTCGTCATCGGCGACGCCACCGATTGCCCGACCTCGAAGGCCGGATCCGTGGCCCACTTCGAAGCCGAAGTCCTCACCGAAAATATCCTGCACCACATCGCCGGCGAGCCGCTGCGCAGCCGCTTCGACGGACACGCCAACTGCTTCATCGAGTCCGGACACGGCAAAGCCTTCCTCCTCGACTTCAATTACGACCAGGAACCGGTCACCGGCACCTTCCCGCTGCCCGCCGTCGGACCGATGAAACTCCTCGGCGAATCCCGCCTCAATCACTTCGGCAAAATGGCCTTCAAGTGGATCTACTGGAACGTCCTCCTGCCCGGCCTGCCCATCCCATTCATCGGACACAAAATGTCCCGACTCGGCAAAAACATCCCGGCCAAGGAAATCAAAGCCGCCGCCTGACAAACCTCCAACCTCAACCAAAGAAGAAAAAACCATGCCAACCAAAACCCTCGCGGGCACGCCCGTGGACACCGACGACGAGGGCTACCTCGTCAATCACAGCCAATGGAACAAAGATGTCGCCGCCGCGCTCGCCGCGGAGGAAGGCATCACCCTGACCGACGCGCATTGGAAAGTCATCGACTTCATCGACGCCGACTTCAAAGAAAAGGGCGCCGTCCCCGGCATGCGCCGCATGAACAAAGTCGGCAACATCCCGACCAAAGACCTCTACGCCCTCTTCCCCGACGGCCCGATCAAAAAAGCCGCCAAAATCAGCGGCTACCCCAAACCCGTCAGCTGCGTCTAAACGGAGGAAAAACTTATGTCCGACAAAATCAAAAAAGTCTCCATCGTCGTCTCCAAAGGCTCCCTCGACGGAATCTATCCGGGACTCATCATGGGCAACGGCGCCCGCATGGAAGGCATCGAGGCCAACCTCTTTTTCACCTTCTTCGGCCTCTACGGCATCCTCAAAAAATACATGGGCAGCATCAAGATCGCCACGGTCGGCAACCCGGCCATGCGCGTGCCGGACGCCAAAGGCTTCCCGCTCCCGACCCTCCTCGGCGCGCTGCCCGGCATGTCGGCCTTCGCCACGCACATGATGAACAAGGAAATGGAAGCCCTCGACATCCCGCCCATCCCCGAGTTCATCGAAATGATCCACGACGCCGGCGGCAAAATCTACGCCTGCAAGGCAACGGTCGACATGTTCCACCTCACCGCAGAGGACTTCTGCCCGCAGGTCGACAAAGTTCTCACCGTCGGCGAGTTCTACGAACTCTCCGCCGGCGGACAGATCATCTTCACCTGAGGACAAAACCATGCGCTACGTCGTCGAAAGCAAAAAGTCTCCGGCGGTCGCCGTCGAAGACCTCCGCACCGCCGTGGCCAAGCACGGTTTCGGCGTCCTCCACGCCTACGACCTCCAGGAAACGCTGAATTCGAAAGGCTTCCCGCTGTCCCACGCCTGCCACATCCTCGAAGTCTGCAACCCGCAGCAGGCCTCGAAGGTGCTGGCCGAAGACATGGGCATGAACATCGCCCTGCCTTGTCGTATTTCTGTCTACGAGGAAGACGGCAAAACCAAGATCGCCACCGCGCTCCCGACCAAATTGCTCTCAGCCCTCTCCGCCTCCCCCGCCCTCGCCGCCGTGGCCGAGGACGTCGAGACGAAGATGAAAGCCATGATGCACGACGCGGCCTGACGGCGAAGAAGTGGCACGGGCATCCTGCGCGTGACGAACGCATCATCGGCAGTATGCCGATGCCACTACCCCATCCATGAGCAAATCGCCAACCGCCGCCGTTCTCGGCGCCAGCGCCAATCCCGACCGCTACTCCGACATGGCCGTCCGCCGCCTCCGCGAAGCCGGCCACCGCGTCATCCCCGTCAGCCCGGCGCTCGAACAAATCGAAGATCTACCGGTCGCCAAATCTCTCGGCGATATGCGCGAGCCCATCGACACCCTCACCCTTTGTGTCGGCCATCGAAGCCTCGCTCCGCTGACTGAGGAAATCCTCCGTCTCGCCCCGAAGCGCGTCATTTTCAATCCCCGCACCGAATCCAAGGATCTCGCGGCCGCCCTCGACCGCACCAACATCCCCCACCTCGAAGCTCGCACACTGGTGATGCTGCAGACCGAGCAGTTTTGACACCGGTGGCAGGGAAGAGCATGCCGCACTTCACGCCCGCCGCGCAGTAGGCTCGGGAACCGCGGGCTCGGCGCCGGTCATGCCAATAAGGCTGTCGACGTAACCCGCAGCGTGCACTTCGGCCAGCTTGGCTCTCGCCTGCTCGAGGCGCGCAGGAAGACCAAGGCGCTCGGCCACGCGCGCGTAGCTCGGATTGCGGAGGAATTTTTCCAGATAATCCACATGGCGCTGCCAGAGGCGGACATCGACGCCCTGCTTGGCGGTCAGACGGGCGCGATACCAATCGCTGGATAGCACACTCTCGCGGGTGAAGAGGGCGCGGATTTCCGGATCGTCGAGGGTTTTGCCCTCGTAGTGGTCGTCCCGCATGATGTGGAGCAGCGCTTTGAGCGGCGGGCAGGCCCACTCGATGCTGCCGTCGGCGAAGTAGTGTTCCGCGACGCGCTTTTGCGTGGCGAGGATGTTGTCCATTCCCTCGACGAAGGTCTCCATGCCCTGCAATTCGGGCTTGAGCATGGCTTCGGTGAGAACGACGTGCGGATGGTTGAAGACACGGCCGAAGAACGTGTTGACGAATTTCTTGGTGATCCGGCTACCGAGGCGGCTGGCCAGGATCTTGCGCCCCTCGTGCTCGAAGTCGGCGAGACGCTCGAGATAGCCGTGGGCATGGAGGAATCCCGGCGAGCGCTCCTCCACCGCCATGCGGCACCACACTTCGGGAACGAGCAGACTGATGTCGTGGTCGACCCGGGCGCGGGGTCCGACGTAGCCCGCCGCGGTGACAAAACCCTCGTAGCCGCTGATGGCGTAGGAAACGAAAGCGGAATTTAAGTCGTAGATCGGCGGCAAGGCATTGAAAGGCCCCTTGGTCAACGCACCCTCCGAGCCCGCGCCGGTGGTGGACGGCGATTTGC
>CAZJGQ010000171.1:0-3373 GCA_964545425.1 uncultured Chthoniobacter sp.
CGACCCGCTCGGATTGCTGGTGGAAGAAGGTGGGCAAGAGGACGAATTCCTCGTGCTGGAAACGGAGGCCGTCCTTGCCCTCGGCGATGCCCCCCTTGCGGATCACGATGGCCTGCCGCCCGGATCCGAGGGCCTCGCAGACAACGTCCCATTCTTTCAGCGCCGGTAGCATGGACCTTTTATACCTCCCGATGTGCCTGCGGCCAAGCCGCTCGGGAGACAGCGGGTATTCCGGCTTGACCTCTCTACCAGCATCCACCACTAAAGGCGGATTAGCCCGGGCCCACCCGCCGGCCAAACCAAACCGCCATGAGATTCCGCCTCCTTTTCGCACTTTTGTTGTCGTTTTCGTTTCTGCCGGACGCATCCGCGCAGATGGCCCCGCCAGTCGGTCCGACCGTCCGCTCGATCAACATCCAATATGTCGGCCCTGAAACAATCAGCCGCCAAAGGGTCATGGCCAACCTCAAGACGAAGGTCGGCGATCCCTATTCCGAACGGGCCGCCGAGGAGGATGTCCGTGCCCTCTTCGCCACGGGAGACGTGTCGAACGTCCGCATTTTTGCCGAACCCCAGGGTGACGGCGTCAAGGTCATCATCTTGGTGCAGGGCCGCGCCGTGGTCACCGAGATCCTCATCGAGGGTGCGACGGAAGTTTCGCCCAACCGCCTGCGCAAAGAAGTGACTTTCAAGGTCGGCGACCGCCTGAGCGAAGAGCAGGTCGAAAAGTCCCGCCAAGCGATGGTGGAACTTTATCAGGACCGCAACTTCAGCGGGGTGGACATCACCTCGCGCGTCGACATGAACGACCGCACTGGCGACTCGCGCGTCATTTTCGTCGTCAATGAAGGCTACAAGCAGGTGGTGCAGCGCATCGATTTCGTCGGCAACGACTCGGTCTTGGCCAAGGACCTCCGCAAGGCGATGAAGACCAAGACGAAAAACCTGCTCTCCTTCCTCAACAAGAGCGGCCGCCTCATTCCGTCGCAGTTGCAGGAAGACAAGGACGCCATCCGCCTCACCTATCAGAACGAAGGCTTTGCTGACGCCCAAGTCACCAACGTGGAAGTCGTCCCACTCTCAGGCAACAACGTTGAACTCATCTTCACCATCCGCGAGGGCATCCAGTATTCGGTCAACCGCCTCCGCCTCGACGGGGTCAACGTGACCACCGAGGACGAGCTCAAAGCGCGCCTCCAGATGGTCGACGGCTCGCTCTACACTCCGGACGGCTTGAGCGGCGACCTCAAGGCGCTGCAGGAATTTTACGGCTCGCAGGGCTACATCGATTCGCTCATTGTGCCGGAGATTTCGCCGGCGGGCAGCGGCTTGGTCAATGTCACCTACCGCATCGACGAAGGCGCGCAATCCTTCCTCAATCTGGTCAACATCCAGGGCAACACACGCACGAAGGACAAAGTGATCCGCCGCGAGCTCGCCGTTCTGCCGGGCGATGTCTATGACACCACCCTCGTCGATGTCAGCCGCCAGCGCTTGGAGAACCTGAACTACTTCTCCCAGGTGCAGACCGTGCCGACCGACACGATGATTCCGGGGCGCAAAGACCTGAACGTCATCGTCGAGGAGAAGCGCACGGGTTCGTTCAACTTCGGTGCCGGCTTCAGCACGATCGACAGCTTGGTCGGCTTCGCCGAGTTGCAGCAGACCAACTTCGACATCTTCGGATGGCCCAGCTTCGTTGGCGGCGGCCAGCGTCTGCGCATCCGCGGTCAATACGGTATCGAGCGTGCCGACGCGGAAATTTCGTTCACCGAGCCGTATTTCCTCGGCTACAGGCTCTCCTTCGGCGCCGAAGCGTTCTACCGCAACGCGACCTTCCTTAGCCCCTACTACGACCAGTCGAACTATGGCGGCGCCATCCAGTTGCGCTATCCGGTCAACGACTTCATCGCGGTCAACGCCGAATACAAAATCGAGGGCATCGACATCTATGATGTCACAACCAACATCCCGGAGATCGCCGGCGGTGGCCCGAACAACCTGCCCAGCCAGCAGGGCTACTATTTCCGCAACGCGCTGAGTGGCGGGATCAACTTCGATAATCGCGACAACCTTTTCCTCACGCGCAAGGGCACGTTTGTCGCGCTCAACATGTTCCTGGCCAGTATAACCGGTCAGCAGGACGAGGACACCTATGGCATTTCACTCGAGGGCTCCCAGCACTTCTCGCTGCCGTGGGACCTTATCTTCCTCGCCAAAGGACAATTGGCCACCGTCGACACGGTCAGCGGCAACGGCCAAGTGCCCATCTTCGACCGTCTCTTCCTTGGCGGCGCGAACAACCTTCGCGGCTTCCAATTCCGCGAGGTCGGCCCGAACAACGGCGGCGTCTATTACGGCGGCAACTCCCTCGGTTACGGCACCTTGGAAATGACCTTCCCGATCATCACCCGCGTGCGCGGCGCCTTTTTCGTCGATGCCGGTTACGTGAATCAGAATTCATGGGATTTCAACGGAACCAACTACAATGCCGACTACGGCTTCGGCGTCCGCCTCGACCTGCCCATCGGTCCGATCCGTATCGACTACGGTATTCCGTTCGTCAGCGATCAATACAACGGCGGCCCGGGCCAGGTTCAGTTCAATATCGGCTACCAGTTTTGAACGTATCGCCGCCGCCCCCCGTCTGACCCAAAAGGCTTTACTTGCCCTCCGACCTGTCCAAAATCCCGAATCTCCTATGAAACAACTGCTCGTCACCCTCTCCGTTGCCCTCGCCTTCTGCGCCCTCGCCGCCACACCCGCTGCCGCCGAGATGAAAGTCGGCATCGTGGACATGAACAAAGTCTTTACCAGCTACTACAAGACCAAAGAGGCCGAGGCCCGTCTCAACGACGCCCGCGCCCAGGCCAAAACCGACCTTGATGGACGTCTTGAGACCCTCAAGTCCGACATGGAGCAGATCAACAAGCTCGAGGCCGACGCCAAGAAGCCCGAGTTGACTGCCGACAAGCAGCAGGCCGCCATCCGCGCCCGCGACGAGAAGATCAACGAAGTCCGCAACCTCGACCGTGAGATCGGCGAATTCCGCCAGACCCGCGAGCGCCAGCTGCAAGAGCAATTCATGCGCATGCGCGGCGATATCGTGCAGGACATCATGAAGGTGGTGGACGCCCGTGTGAAATCCGAGGGCTTCGACCTTGTCTTCGACAAATCCGGCCAAGGCATCAGCCAAGTCCCCGTCGTCCTCTTCTCCGCGCCTTCGATGGACTTCAGCGACAGCATCATCACCGAGCTGAACAAGGCCGCTCCGAAGAAAGCCAACTAGTCGGTCGGGCGTTCCGCCCCGACCCGGTTCATGCCGACTGTTGCCGAATTGTCCGCCCTTGTCGGCGGCGAGTTCCCCGCCGGA
>CAZJGQ010000172.1:0-3346 GCA_964545425.1 uncultured Chthoniobacter sp.
AAGACCGCGTCCTCCCCGATGTTGGTGGCATGGTCGCCGATCCGTTCGATGTTGCGGGCAATAAGGACGAGGTCGAGGTAGTCACTGATGCGAGAGGTGTCTTCCGCCATCCGTGCGGTGAACTCTTCTATGACACGATGGTGCAAGGCGTCCAACTCACGATCGCGGAGCTTGAGTCCGCGGGCCAAAGAGTCATTCCGATCGGCAAAGCTGCGGATACCGTCATGCAGAATGCCCTCCGCACGGCGGAACATCTCCTGCAGCGGTTCGAGCCCGGTGAGGGCGCGGGATTCGTTGAGGCGCCGGGCGCGCCGCGCGATGCTGACAGCTTGATCACCAACTCTTTCGAGATTCCCGCTCACTTTCATGGCGGAGACCACCTCGCGGAGGTCGTTGGCCAGCGGTTGAAATCGGACAAGGATGGCCACGCCGGCTTCGTCGACGGACTTTTCCAAGACATCAATTTCGGTGTCGTCCTTGATGACCCGTTCGCAGGCTTCGAAATTGCGGGCAAAAAGCCCATCACCGGCCGCGGCCAGAAGTCGTTCGGTCAGCGAGGCCATCATTAGAACGGTATCGCGCAGCGAACGCAGAGCATCGTCGAAGTCGCCCAAGGTGTGCCTCGCAGTGGCAAGATCCATAATTCAAAAGCTTAGGCTCGGAAGCGGCCCGCAGCAAGCCGCGGCGCAGACCTTATGCGGTCTCGGCAGGGACCCGAGAGCTTTGTGACAAATCCGCCACGGAAATGCTTTTCGCTTCTTTCGCGCCGCCCGAGCGGCCAGACTTTCCCTTCCCATGACTCGACTATGAAGAAGCCATTTCTCCACTTGGCCGTTATCGCGGCCGGATTCGCCACCCCGCTCCAAGCCCAGCAACTTTCCGGTGCCGGCGCGACCTTCCCCGCCCCGCTCTATCAGCGTTGGGCGGTGGAATACAACAAGCAGGTCCCCGCGATCAAAGTGAACTACCAGTCGGTCGGCAGCGGAGCCGGGGTGAAAAATTTCCTCCAAGGGGTGGTCGATTTCGGCGCGAGCGACGCGGCGATGACCGACGAAGAAATGGCCCAGTCCCCGCGCGGCGCCGTCCTTGTCCCAGCCACAGCAGGCAGCGTGGTGCTGGCCTACAATCTTGAGGGCGTGACCAACCTGAAACTCAGCCGCGCCGCCATGGCAGGCATCTTCCTCGGCACGATCACCAAATGGAACGATCCCGCCATCGTGGCGACCAACCCCGACGTCCCGCTCCCCGCGCAGTCGATCAACGTGGCTTACCGCTCGGACGGCAGCGGCACGACCTTTGTCTTCACCCAGCACCTCGCGGCGATCAGCCCGGAATTCGATGAGGAGGTCGGCTTCGACAAGTCGGTCACCTTTCCCGTCGGCGTGGGCGGCAAGGGCAACGAGGGCGTCACCGCGCTAATCAAGCAAACCTCGGGCACCATCGGCTACATCGAGTTCGGTTACGCCGAGCAGAACAAGCTTTCCGTCGCCTCGCTGGAAAACAAATCCGGCAACTTCGTCGCGCCCACCCCGGAAAGTGGCACGGCCGCCCTGGCCTCGGTCGAAATGCCGGAGAACCTGCGCATTTGGCCGGTCGACCCCGCGGCGCCCGATGCCTATCCGATCACCACATTCTCCTGGCTTCTGCTCTACAGGAAATACGATGACGCGGAGAAGCTGCGCGCGCTGAAGGATTTCGTCACCTACGGTCTGACCGAAGGCCAGTCCTACGCCATCGAACTCGGTTACATTCCGCTACCCGAGACCGTGGTGGCCAAAGCCAACGCGGCTTTGTCGTCCATCGAGTAAGCACTTCCGCCGAGATCCATGGCGACCGAAACGGCCAGCGCGGACGGCATCCACGGTTCCGTCGTGCGCCGCAGGCCGGACGTATTCCGCTGGCTGACCGCCCTCGCCGCGCTCGCCTCGATTTTCGTCCTCGGGTGGATTTTCTGGGAGGTCTTCGAGGAAGCCAAACCCGCGCTGGAGAAATACGGACTCGGCTTCCTCACCAACGCGAGCTGGCAACCCAACCGCGACCGCTACGGGGTGCTGCCTTTTCTCGTCGGCACCGGAGCCACCGCGCTCATCGCGCTCATCCTCGCTTTCCCGCCGGGTCTGGCCATCGCCATCTTCCTGAGCGAAGACTTCCTCCCGCGGCCCGCGCGCGAATTCATTCGCTTCGTGGTCGAACTTCTCGCCGCCATTCCGAGCGTGGTCTACGGCCTGTGGGGCATCTTTGTTGTCATCCCGATCATCCAATCGCTCGGCAATTGGACGACGGAACGCTTCGGCCACATTCCGCTGTTGTCCGGCCCGGCCTATGGCAACTCTCTGCTCACCGCGGGCGTCGTCTTGGCGCTGATGGTGCTGCCGACCATCACGGCGATTTCGCGCAGCTCGCTGGTCGCCGTGCCGCGCACTTTGCGTGAAGGCGCCTACGCGCTCGGAGCGACGAGGTGGGAAGCGATCTTCGGCGTGATTCTGCCGACTGCCGCACCCGGCGTGGTGGCCGCCACCATTCTCGCGCTCGGCCGCGCCATGGGCGAAACGATGGCTGTGGCCATGCTCATCGGCAACAGTTCACGCCTCTCGTGGTCGCTCTTCGCGCCGTCCGGCACGCTGGCCAGCCTGCTGGCCAACCAATTCGGCGAAGCCGAAGGCATGCAGGTCGCCGCACTGATGTATGCCGCATTGGTCCTCGTTGCACTGACCCTCACGGTCAACTTCGCGGGCGAGGCCGTGCTTCGTTACACGGAAAGGAGGACGGCGGGGATCCGCTGACGCTCCATGGACAATCCGATCACACACGCCGAGGACTTTTTCCGCGAGGGCAGCGTCGAGTCGACCAAGATACTGGGCCGCTCTTTCGGCAACCGCGTCCTCACCGGGCTCTGCATCGCTTTGTCCTTCGCCGCACTCATCCCGCTGGCCTCCATCCTCTACCTCGTGGTGAAGAACGGCATGGAACTTTTCGACTGGTCGATCTTCACCCAGTTGCCGCCCGCGGCTGGCATGACCGGAGGCGGTTTCGGCAATGCGGTGATCGGGACGTTCGTCATGGTCGGTCTCGGCCTGGCCCTCTCCGCGCCTCCCGGCATTTTGGCTGCGATCTACATCTGCGAATACGAGCCGAATGGACGCATCGCGGCGGTCACGCGCTTCACAGCCAAGCTGCTCACCGGCATTCCGTCCATCATCTGCGGCGTCTTCGCCTTCGCCGCGGTCGTGCTGGCCACCGGCAAGTTTTCCGCCTTGGCCGGCGGCGTGGCGCTCGCCGTGCTGATGTTGCCGACGATTTTGCTCACTTCCGAGCAAGCGCTCCTCGGTGTGCAACGCGCCTACCG
>CAZJGQ010000173.1:0-3330 GCA_964545425.1 uncultured Chthoniobacter sp.
GTTCACATTTTGCTGATAGCGAAGGGCTCGATCCCGGACGAAACAATGGCGCTTTTAGGCAGGTGGATCGCGCCGGGCTTCCGGCTCGTAGAGCCTACAGCTCGGAGAGACGGCGCGATCCACCTTTGCTTTGTCGAAAAGCCATAACTCAAGTTAGTCGGGAGTCCCTGAACCCGCGCGTGGGTGTGGTTTGGGAGTAACTGGGGTCGATATGCGACAAAAGGTAGGGCGCGACGTCCCCGGCGCGCCGCTGGATGCGCACGGCGGGTCCGGAGGCCCCGCCCTACCTGACAAGGCGAGCGCATAACACATCGAGTTACTGGGGAGGGCGAGACGGGCGGCGAGCGGGAGCGAGCGAGTCAAATGCTCACTCCAACACGGCATCAACTTGTCCACGGCTCACTCCGGGGAACCATTGGAGAAACTCATCGACGGTTGCGCCGTCCTCCAAGTTTTCAAAGAGGGCTTTAACCGGCACGCGGGTCCCGCGAAAAACGAAAGCCCCGCTCACCGTCTCCGGTGACGCCGTGACTTCGTTGCAATCCGACCAGTCGAACATGCCAACGACCTTATCCCCGCCAGCGCCATCCCGCAACTCTGCCGCCGTTGTTTGGCTGGGTCCTGTCGGCATGTGGACCGCCAGTGTTTCCGTCCCTCCGCGCCCTCCGCGTCTCCGCGAGAGTCCCTTCCGGCTCCACGCTCCACGCTCCACGCTCCCCGCTAGCCCCTGGGCCAAACACCCCGGCGCTCATCACCCCATGGAGAACTCACGACATCGGCGGAAAACTGGCGGTGGAAAGATCAAAAGTTATGAAAACATTCAACCGCACCACACTGCATCAATTCATCTCCGGCAGCGCGCATCCGCTCTTACTGCTGGTCGGCGCCGTCCTCTCGGTCTGGGCCGTCTCTCACCTCCTCCTGCGCGCCGAGGAACCGCCGGGCACCCTCCCCGAGTCCTACGCTTGGAGCACGGTGGTGAACAATCTCAACGCCATCCCCGGCGCCGAAGCGAAAGTCTTCAACAGCTACAACCAACCCTCGGTCAGCGCCAAAGGCATGGTTGTCTTCCGCGCACGGAGCAAAGGCCCGAACATGATGAGCGGCATCTACCGCCGTGACATGCTCACCGGCGGCGTGCTCGAGCGGGTCGCCGACCGCAACACCGTGGTGCCCGCGCCGAACAACACCGCTTACCCGCCGGACAACACCCTGTCCGAGTTCATCGAGTTCCCGTCCATCCCGCGTCTTTCCGCGGTGGCCGGCACGATCGCCACGCGCGGCAATTCGCAACCCGTCTGGACTTACCAGCTCGACGGTGCGGACACCAAGGCCGGCACGACCGGACTTTACATGCTGCTCGGCACCAACCTCACCACCGGCGTTTCGCAACTCGGCGCCGTGCCGCCGCCAACATCGCCGGTCTACGGGGTGAATTATTTTCCCTACATGCAAGTGCCCGGGGCCCCGGCGGGAACGAAGTTCGACGTCTTTCCCGGTTCTCCCGCGGTGGCCGATGGCGACATTGTCGTCTTCAAGGGCAACTACACCGAGGACAGCATCGGTAAGACCGGCGTTTTCTATCGCGACCCGGTGAGCGGGGGCGGACAGTCCCCGGTGCAACTCATCGCCAACACCGCGACGCTTATTCCCAATGTGCCGGAAAGCGCGGCGGGAACCCGCTTCGGTTCCACCGCGCCGCCCAGTGCTGCGGGCAACAAGGTGGTCTTCGCCGGCTTCGACAACGAAGAGTCGCCGACCTACGGCGGCATCTACCTCGCGCCGTTGGAACCCACCCCGACCCTGCAGACCCTCGTCGGCATCGGCGATCCCGTTCCCGGCGAGAGCGGCGCGACTTTCACCAAGTTCGGCGAAGGATTGTCCTACGACGGACGCTACGTTTCGTTCTGGGGCGCGTGGGGCACCGAGACGAAAACCCTCTGGCTCGATTGTCCGGCGGACGGCAACGCCCAACTCCTCGCCTATTGCGCGGAATTCGTCGGCGACAACTTCCCCGTGCAGGTCCCGATCAACCAGGGCATCTTCGTCGTCGACACGACCACGGGCATCGTCTCGATGGTCGCCCGCACCGGCGAGGACATCGCCGACTTCCTCTTCTGGAACTTCTCCGGGCGTCCCCCGGGCGTCGGCGAGAGCGATGACACGGACGGCGAATTGCCGCGCTGGCGTTCGTCCGCCTTCACCTCCGTATCGCAAGGCCCGAACGGCAGCTTCCTCGTCGCTTTCAAAGCGCGCAGCGGCGAACTCGATCCGGTGGAGAACAACTACCTCGATCCTCTGGACGGCATCTACCTCGGCAACGGCGGGCAAGTCGACGCCCTGCTCGACACCAGCATGCCCGGTCCATCGCTCGACCCCGCCGCACCGGCCGGATCCTTCATTTCCTCGCTCGGGCTGGAACGCGAATCCTTCCGCGGCGAATGGCTCGCCATCACCGCCAGCATGCTCGATCCGATCACGACGGAAAGCATGGCCGGCATCTACATCACCGCCGCGGGCGAGCCAGCCAAGATTCCCGTCATCACCAGCGAGCTGTCGATCAAAGGTCAGGTGGGTAACGCGTTGACTTACCAGATCACGGCCGACAACTCGCCGAGTTCCTTCGCTGCCTCCGGCCTGCCTCCCGGATTGAGCGTCAACACCTCGACCGGATTGATCAGCGGCACGCCGACCAAAGCCGGCAACTTCAAGGTCACCATCTCCGCGACCAATGCCGCCGGCACAGGGGCCGCGGTCTTGAAGATCAAGATCGCCAAAGGATCGCAAAAGATCCGCTTCACCACCCCGGCTGCGCAGCAGTTCCAGCCCGGCCGGAAGATCACCCTCATCGCCACGGCAAGCTCCGGACTGCCCGTCATCTTGACCAGCAGCAATCCGCGCATCCTCTCGATCCGCGGAAACACTGCGACCATCCGGGCCAGAGGCCGCGTCAACGTCTCTGCCTTCCAGCCGGGCAGCGCGGACTACAACCGCGCCCCGCGCGTCACCCGATCGATCACCATCCGCTGACCACCGAAGACAAAGGCAACACCACGGCCCCGGGACAACCCGGGGCCGTTTTCGTTATGAAACTTCGCTCCGGACAGCGTCGGCTCTGTCCGCGTCTCTCCTACGGTCTTCGGTTCCCAAGGTAGGGACGGCTGGCTCAGCCGTCCGCTCGCTTGCCTTTGGTCCCCCTCCGCACCCTCTTAGTTTAGTCGCCGCGGCGACCCTCCGCGAGAGTTCCTCCGTCGCCCAGCTCAGTCCTCCCCGTGCTCTTCTTCCCGACCGTATTCCATCGCGGGCGATGCAGGCACCGCGGCATCCGTG
>CAZJGQ010000174.1:0-3299 GCA_964545425.1 uncultured Chthoniobacter sp.
TCGATCACGGATTTCTTTCTGCGTTGGTGGAAGGACGCGACCAGACCGCTCGGCAAGAGCGGGTTGAGTCTGCCGCGGGAATTGTGGCGGCGGCTGATGCTTTGGATGCCGGTCGTGGTCCTGGCTCTGATCGCCTTTGGCGCGCTCGGATTTTATCTCTTCACCGGTTGGCGGGCGCGGGACCTCACGGCCAAAGCGCTGGCCAATGCGGAAGCAGGCAACGCGCGCTTTGCCCGGCTGCAAATCGCTTCGGCCTCGGGTCTGCGGCCGAACGATCCTTCAGTCAAACGCGCCGCGGCTTTGATCGAAAGCCGTCTCGGCAATCCGGATGCGGTTCGGATGTGGGAAGAGATGGCGGACGGGTCACAGCTCACGTCCGACGAAATCGACGCCCGGGCCGAAGTGATGACTTTGCACGGCGACGACGCGCAATTCGCCGCCGCCATCGCCGCTTTGGCAGAGCAGGGGGCTGCTGATCGTGTGGCCGCGTTGCGCTCCCGCCGCAGTCTGAGCCGCGGCGACATCCAGCAAGCCATCGCCCAAGCCCGCGCCGCGGTGTCTTCGAACGACGAGCCGCGGCTGCGCTTGCAACTTCTCCAGCTCCTCGCTGCGCGCCACGGCATCTTCCTCACCGCTCCCGCGCAGCCTGGCGCGGGGGATCTGGCGGCCGCCGCCGAAATGACTGCGCTGATCGACGGCTTGATCGAAACTCCGGTGGGCGAGGAGGCGCTGGCCTTCGGATTGGGTGCACCTTATTTCCCCGCGAGCAAGAAATCCGCCTGGGCCGAGGCCGCTTGGCGCAATCCGCTGGCCTCCAATCCCGCGCTCCTGCCCGCCGCGGAGTTTCTCGCCATCTCCGGCGCGCAGACCCCCGAGGCGCTTTTCGAGAAACTCAACGTCCGCTACGTCGGCGCTCCTCTGGAACAACAAGCCGCCTTTGCCGATTGGCTGTTGCGCCGTGGCATGAACGATCAGGTCCTCGTCACCGCATCCGCCGCCAAAGCCGCGCAGAATGAAGCCATGTTCGGTCTGCGGTCCTCGGCCCTCGGCAATCTTGGCCGTTGGGAAGAGGTCTACCGCTTGGCCGACGCCCCGAGCAAAGCTCCCGACGCCCTGCGCCTCATGGTCAAATCCCGCGCCGCCCGCCAGCTCGGACGCCGCGGCGAAGCCGACACGCTGGCCCGCACCGCGCTGCGCTCCTCGGTGGGCGAAGGCCGCGTGGGGCAAGCACTCGAGTTGGCCGACCAGCAGGACCTGCGCGAGTTGGCCGACGAAGCGATCGTCGAAATGTGCGGCAACTCCGCCGTGGCGGACGGCGCTTTCCGCTTGGCCCGCGAGCGGTTTTCCCGTCGCGGACAATTCGCCACGCTCGACCGCGCCTATGCCGCCGCGCGTCAGGCCGCGCCCTCGGCCAACTCGGTGCGCGACTACCGCACCTATCTCGAATTGCTCGCCGGCCCCGGCGTCGATCCCTCGGTCACCGCCGAGGCACTGGCCGCGAATCCGACCGATGTCAGTGCGCGTTTCAACCACGCCCTGGCTCTGCTCAAAGCGGGGCAGGGGAAAGAAGCTCTCGCCGTCTTCGAGGATTTCGATGTCATCGTGGAGAAATTGCCTCCCGGCCTCCGCGCGGTCAGCGCCGCCGTGCTCCATGGCGCGGGTGATACCAACGCAGTCACCGTGGTCCGCGGCATCGACCCCGACCTGCTCACCCCTGCCGAATACGCTCTCATCGCCCCGCTGCGCACCGCGGGACAGTAGCCGGGGAAAACGTGGATTCATCACACCGCGCTCCTCTTCGAATTTCTACTTGTCGCAGCCGAGGAGTTCCTTTTTTCTGGCCCTTTCGCAGCGCGCAAATCGCTGCCTCTCGATATGACTCCGCCTAAAAACGAATCCCGAAGCCTCCTTTCTCCTCGCCATCTTCTGTTTCTCGCCGTTCTTGCCTTCTCCGGCATGACGGCGCGAGCCGAATTGATTCTTTTCGACAATCTCTCGGCTGGATCTCCCAACGGCGACATTTTAGTCAGCAACTCGCAGTGGACGGCCCAGTCTTTCTCCACAACGTCCTCGGGTTTCATCCTTAGCGAGGTCGCCCTCCAGCTTTGGAACGGGAGTGAAACCAGCGGCAATTTCGAGATCCAGATCTGGGACGCGCTCGGCACTGCGGGTGCCCCCGGGTCGCAAGTCGGCGGGGCAATCTACACGGGGCTGGCGGAGAGTCTCGGCAACACTTCCAGCCTTCTCACTGTTTCCGGTTTGAGCGTCATACTAGCTCCCGACACCGCCTACTATCTGGTCGCAGCCGGCACGAGTTTGGCGGATATCCCCGATCGTTTCGGGTCTACTCCCGGCTGGCTTAATTGGAACGCCACGGATGTCTTCACCTCGTCGGCCTATGATAGCGTCGACAGCGGTGCAACTTGGAACAGTCCCTTGAGCCAAAACCTCTACATGAAAGTCACCGCCGCCTCCGCCGCCGTCCCCGAACCCGGCACCTGGGCCGCGGCGGCGTTGCTCGCCGGCGGTGCGGCCTTCGCCCGCTGGCGCAAGCGGAAGTTGTCGTAGTTTTTCGCGCAGAGTTGTCGCGGCGCTCTGCCGAGGCTTGGCGAACCGATGGCGTCGCCGGAGATACATCGCCCCAGCAACCAACTCATACTGCAGATAGCCCCAAGGCAAACGGGTCGATAGGATCCGGAGCGCTGTTTTCGGGTTGCGCGCTGGCCGGGGGCGGGCGAGTTTGTTTCTATGAACGCAAAACAGTCCCGTTTCTTCGTCGTCCTCGCTCTGGCCATCACGGTCCAGATCTCGGCGCTGCGCGCCGGTATCGTCATCAACATGGTCGAATCCGGCAGCGATGTGGTGGCAACATTCTCAGGTTCGATCAACAGTCTGGATGGGGCGACCCTCTTTCAGACTGGAAATGCCGGCATGGCCAACGGTTTCCGTCCCGCGCCAGCACCGATGGCTTTTCTTATCGCGAGCACGCCCGGCACTATAGCCGTGTTTTATTACAACATTGCCGCCTTTCCCACGAGCTTCGGCACCAGCGGCAGCTTCTTTTCAGCCACAAGCTCGACGGTGACTGCGAACATGATTTTCCGCGACTACCTCGTCATCGACCAAGCATACGTCCTTGGAACCCCCGTGACCGGCACGTCGACGTGGGCCAATCAAACCTTCTCTTCGCTGAGTCTCACCGAGGGATCTTACCTGTGGAGTTGGACCGGCGACTCGGTCACTTTGAACATTGGTGCTGCACCGTCTCCCGTCCCCGAACCCGGCACGTGGGCCGCGGC
>CAZJGQ010000175.1:0-3256 GCA_964545425.1 uncultured Chthoniobacter sp.
CCCTGCTCCAGGCCATCGGCATGGCCGGCGGCTACACCAAGATCGCCAACCCCGGCCGCGTCACCGTGAAGCGCCAGCAAGGCGGCGGGGAGCGCGTCATCAAGCTCGATGCCAAGCGCATGGCCCGCGGCGACGACAGCGCCTCCTTCTACATCAAGCCCGGTGACGTCATCACTGTGGCTGAATCCCTCTTTTAGCCATGCAGGAAAACTCCGCCCCCGGCGCCCACCAGCACCATCCGCGCCTCCACGCGGCCATGGACCGCATGGAGAACCTCTTTGACTTCCGCCGTCTGTGGAATCTCGTCCTCAGTCGCTGGTGGATCATCGCGCTCATTGTCGGCTTTGCCGCCCTGGCCACCATCGGCTACCTGCTCACCGCCACGCCGATTTACGAATCGCGCGCCGTCCTTCAGGTCCAGCAACAGGAGCAGCAGGTCGTCAACATCGACGGCGTCCGCGAGGACAATCCGTCCACCCTCGACTACGTCAACTCCGTTGTCCAAGCCCTGACCAGCCGCAACCTCCTGCTTCGCGTCATCGATGCGAACAACCTGCGCAAAAACGAGGACTTCGCCCCGCCTCGCGAGCGTGCTTACAGCGACGTGGAATTGGCCGACATGCTCGAGGAGAAGGTAAGCGTCAAACTGCGCCGTCTCACCCGTCTCGTCGAAATCACCGTGCAGGATCCCGATCCCGAGTTGGCCCGCAACCTTGCCGCATCCTTCGTGAAGGAGTTCCTCCGCGAAAATTTCGCCCAGAAAATGAGTGTCACCCAGGTGGCCAACGACTTCCTGGAGGAAGAAGCCAAGAAGCTCAAAGCCAAGCTCGAGGAATCCGAGCGCAAGCTCCAGGCCTACAAGGAACAGAACCAAGCCGTCTCCCTCGACGAGAAACAGAACATCATCGTCGAGCAGTTGAAGGAGATTAACACCCAGGTCACCGAGGCGCAGGGCGAGCGCATGAAGCTCGAGTCGGATCTCGAGCAGGTGCGCGAGATCGGCAACGATCCCGAGGAACTCATGCGCATCGGCAGCGTGGCCGAGTTGCCCCAAGTCAAAGAAGCCCGCGAACTCCTCGTCGAAGCCGAATCCGAACTCGCCCAGTTGCAGGACCGCTACCTGCACAAGCACCCCAAGCATATCGCCGCGGTGAAGAAGGTCGGTTCCCTCCGCGATTCGCTCAATCGCAACCTGCTCAAAGCGGGCGACATCCTCGGGCGTCAATACGCCGCCTCCAAACAAACCGAGGCCAAACTCACCGAAGCCCTGCAGAAACAGGAAGGTTCGGCCCTCGACCTCAACAACCTCGCCATCCCCTTCAACGTCCTCCAGCGCGAAGTCGAAACCGACCGCGCCCTCTACGAGTCCGTCATCAAGCGCATGAAGGAAACCGCCGTGACCAGCGGCATCGAGCAGGCGCCATTCACCCTCATCGAGGAGCCCATGGTGGCGAGCAAGCCGACCAAGCCCCGCAAACTGCGCACTCTCGCTTTGGCCCTTGTTCTCTCCAGTCTGCTCGCCGTCGGCGGATTGGTTCTTTATGACAACATGGACACCTCGCTGCGCTCCATCGACGACGCCGAAGCCGCGCTCGAGTTGTCGTCCTTGGCCGGGATCCCAGACCACCGTCCGCCGGGTATCAAGCGTCTGACCGAAGTCGTCTCGCGCGAGAAAAACGTCCTGCCCGACCGCCTCGACAAGGCCAGGAAGCTCGCGGCCAAGACCAAGCAGGGTGGGGGGCTGGCTGCCGCGGAATTGCAGGACTTGGTCAAGCCCGCGCCCGACACCCGCACCGACCGCGAGAAATATCCCATCGCCACGATCGACGATCCGGCCTCCAGCCTCGCCGAGGCTTACCGCACCCTGCGGGCCAACCTTGCCATGCTCGGACCCGAGGAAAACCGCCGCATCCTTCTCTTTGTCAGTGCCATTCCCGAGGAGGGCAAGACCTACACCTCGCTCAACACTTCCGTTGTTCTTGCCCAGCAGGGACACAAGACCCTCGTCGTCGATGTCGATCTGCGCCGTCCCAGCATGCACAAGGCCTTGCTCGGGGCGGGGGACCCGCCACCCGGGCTCACCGATGTCTTCACCGGCAACGCCACCTTGGACGAAGTGATCCTTCCCACCGCGGTGGAAAACCTCTTCTTCCTCTCCGCCGGCACAAGGGCGCCCAACCCCGCCGAGCTGGTCGCCTCGGCCGACGTGCGCTTCCTCGTCCAGCAACTCGGCGAGCAATTCGAGCGCGTCATCTTCGACAGCGCGCCGGTCAACGCGGTCAGCGACACCCTCAGCGTCGCGCCCCACGTGCACAAGACCATCTTGGTCGTCCGCGCCGGCAAGACTCCGCGCAAAGCATCCGCCCGTGCCCTCATGCTTCTGCGCAAGTCCGGCGCCAAGGTGGCGGGCTTCGTCTTGAACCGTCTGCCAACCGGACGCACCGCCGGCTACTACTATTACTACTACGGCGACAAATACGAAAAAGACTCCGCCTACGGAGGCAAGAAAGCCGCGGCATGAACCGCTACGCGGCGTTGGCAGTCAACAGTGTTCAGTTTTCAGTCCTTACCCCTCCGCATCCGTTGGAAGTTTCTTCAGGTCTCAAGTTTCAGCTTTCAGCCCTGTCCGTTTGACCTCCGTCCTCTGACCTCCGGTCCCTCCATTTCATTCCTGCCGGGTCGCGCTCAGCGCTGACCAAGGGCGGCAGCTTGTCCGCATCTCTGAGCGGCGCCCCTGACCAATGTTGATGATGCAGCGCACCGCCTGCATCACCCTGCGGGTCCCGCGCTATGCGGGATCTGTCTCGCCGCACCCGCGCGTGCAGCTCGGCTGTGTCAGGGGACCGCAACAGGCCGAAGAGCGCACGGCGGTCTTCATTTGCCGAGAACATCGCGGCAAAGCCTGTTGCCTCCGGCGGTCGCCGCCGGGCCCGCTTCGCGTGGAGTGTTCAGTATTCAGCTACTCTCCGATCTTCCATCTCCGATATCCGATCTCCGTCCTCCGTCCTCCGACCTCCGTCCTCATGCCTTTAGCCGTAAGCCTCCTGCCGTATGCCGCCCCACGCACTGAAACACCGAATGTTGACTCCTTCGCCCCGCTCATGTCGCCCTGCGGGTGGCCTTCGGCCATCTATCCCGAGCGCCCTTGCGCTCCGGTATTCCCACCTTTTACCAGCGACTCGCCACGCAGCCTCCGGCTGCTTTGCCCGTATTGCTCCCTCGGTCTTTTCTGCTAAATTAAGATTGTGAGCACGGA
>CAZJGQ010000176.1:0-3216 GCA_964545425.1 uncultured Chthoniobacter sp.
GCATGGTGCTTTGGAAAGCCTGAGCAAAGCGAAGGCAATCCCCTCTTCGGCTCCACTTTACTTCTAACCGATCACCGGAAGGCTGTCGGCCTCTTGCAAGGTGGATCGCGCCGTCCTGGCGCGATTTTCCACACGGCCAATCGCGATGGGGACATCGCGATCCACCTGACGATCAACGTCTGAAACCTCTGTTGCCCCTTATTGTTCCTCGACCCGCCGCAGCTTAGTGCTGAGCCAGAGGCTGAAAATGAAGATGGCGAGGAGGAGGACGCCGAGGGCTGCGCCGAAGGGCTGGTTGCGGGCTTTTGTGAATTGGTTCTGGATGACCTCGCCAATCGTCGGATTGGTGCCGCCGCCCATCAGCGTGGTGATAGCGAACATGGCGATGGCCGGAACAAAGACGAGGAGAATGCCGGCGGCGATGCCGGGTTGGGTCAGCGGAAGGACAACCTGCGCGAAGACGCGGGCCGGCCGCGCCCCGAGGTCATAGGCCGCCTCGATGAGCGAGCCGTCGAGTTTTTCCACGCTGGTGTAGATCGGCAGGATCATGAAGGGGAGAAAGTTGTAAACGAGACCGAGGACCACGGCGAACGGCGTATACATGAACCCGATGGGCGCCGAGATGAGGCCGATGCCCTGCAGCGCGGCGTTGAGCAGTCCTTCCTGCGACAAAATGGAAATCCACGCGTAGGTGCGGATGAGGAAGCTCGTCCAAAACGGGATCATGACGAGCATGATGAGGAGGCCGCGGACGCGTTCGTTGGAGCGTCCGATGAAATAGGCCACCGGGTAGCCGAGGATCAGGCAGATGACGGTGGTGAGGAAGGCATACCAGACGGAAATGCCGAGGATTTTCAGCCACTTCCAATCGAACGCGCGGACGTAGTTCTCGAAGCTGAAGGTGTAGATGACGCGGCCGAGACTGTCGCGCTCGCAGAAGCTGACCACCACCAGCATGAGGGTGGGGACGATGACGAAGAGCAGCAGCCACCCCATCATCGGGGTGACGGCAAACCACGGCCCGAGTCCGGCCCGCCGCTGGTGCGACGGGCCGGAGGCCAAGGCTGCAGTTGCCGCCGTGACGGCCATGCTTACTGGACTTTGAGGGTCGTGATGAGTTCGTCCACCTTGGAACCCTGCTCGCCGATGTCGGAGAAGAGCTGGGCCTTGGTGATGTCGAACCCGGGCGGGTAGCTGGCCGGATTGTTGCGCTCGGCTTCGCTGAGCAACTCGCGCGCTGCGGCGTTCGGGTTGTAGTAGGGGAAGTCGGCCGAAATCATGCGGCTGATGTCGGGACGCAGGATGAAGTCGATGAACTTCTCGGCCGATTCTTTGTTACGCGCGGTTTTCGGAATGGCCAGATTGTCGATGAACATGTGGAAGCCCTCGGCGGGCAGGACCCACTGGAACTTGGGATTCTCGTTGAAGAGGATGGCCGCTTCGCCGCTCCAGACCACGCCGAGGTCGACGTCGCCGTTGCTCAGCGAGGTCTTCGGGCTGTCGGAGTCGTAGACTTTCACCTTGGACAACCAGTCCTGCAGCATCGGGGTGATGGTGGCGAGGTTCTGGTCGCTCACGTCGTTGACCGGGATTCCGGCGGTGGCCAGGCCCCAGCTGACGATTTCGCGCGCGTCGTCGAGGACGACGATGCGGCCCTTGTGGGCGTCGGTGAACACATCGCGGTAGCCGACGATGGGGCCGGGCACGACTTCGGCGTTGTAGACGATGCCGACGAATCCCGAGAGATACGGCACGGAGTATTTGTTGCCCGGATCGAAGGGCAAGTTACGGAATTCCGGCGCCAGATTCTTGAGGTTGGGAATCTTGGCCTGGTCGAGTTCCTGCAGCTGTCCGTCCTTGATGAGGGCCTCGATGGTGTATTCGCTCGGCTGGATGAGATCGTAGGCCCCGCCGCCGGCGAGCAACTTGGCCAGCATCTCTTCGTTGGAGGAATAATTCTCCACCGCGACCTTGATCCCGGTCTCCTCGGTGAATTTGTCGATGACCGCCTGAGGAACGTATTCGGTCCAGCAGAACAGGTTGAGTGTTTCGTCTTTTTTCCCGCAACCGGCGAGGAGCATGGCTCCGACGCAGGCCGCGGCCAGCAGTTTGGTTTTGTGTTTTTTCATGTGGTTTTTTTACGGGTGAAAAACTGGCTGCCGATGACGAGCACCGCGGTGATGCCGATGAAGAGGGCGCTCAGGGCGTTGAGTTGCGGGTTCAAGCCGACGCGGACCATGCCGTAGACTTTGAGCGGCAGCGTCTGGGACTCGGCGCCGCTGGTGAAGATGGTCACGATGTATTCGTCGAAGGAAAGGGTGAAGGCCATGAGTGCTCCGGCCACGATGGCGGGCATGAGGTAAGGGACGATGACCAGCCAGAAGGCCTTGAGCGGCGGCGCGCCGAGATCCTGGGCCGCTTCTTCCAGCGCGGGATCGAGTCCCTGCAGCCGCGCCTGCACGCCGACGAGGACAAAAGGAAAACAGAATGTGGTGTGCGCAATGATCAGTGTCCCGTAGCCGAGCGGAATCCCGAGAGTGACAAAGAGAACGAGCAGGCTCACGCCCATGAGGACCTCGGGCATGACCATCGGAATGAAAATGAGCAGGCCGATGAGTTGCTGGGCGGGAAAGCGGTAGCGGTAAAGCAGCCACGCGGCGGAGGTGCCGATGAAGACCGAAAGCACGGTGGTCGCTCCGGCCACGATGAGGCTGTTTTTGAAAGCGCGGAGCAGGACCTCGTTCTGAAACAGCAGTCCATACCACTTGGTGGTGAAGCCGACCCAGTGGAGATTGAGCTTCGAGTCGTTGAACGAGTAGACGACGAGCAACAGGATGGGGACGTAGAGAAACGCGAAGACCGCGATGGTCCACCCGCCGAAAAAAGCGCGCTGCACGGCGGGGCCCTGCGGCAGCCACCAGCGCCGCGCGGGGGGCACCGGGGAAAGTGCGTCCGTCATCGCCACACTTCTTCAATGCGTGCGGCGAAGGATGCTGGCCAGCACAAAATTCCTTATTTTTCCCCGCTCAGCGCGCGGCAGGCGCGCACCGTGTTGCGCATGAGCATGGCGATGGTCATCGGTCCGACACCGCCGGGCACCGGGGTGATGGCCCGGCATTTCGGCGCCACCGCCTCGAAATCGACGTCGCCAACCAAGCGCGAGCCTTTGGGCGCGGACGGATCCTCGACGCGGTTGATGCCCACGTCGATGACCAC
>CAZJGQ010000177.1:0-3200 GCA_964545425.1 uncultured Chthoniobacter sp.
CGTTGCGTCCGGTGCTTGGGAGAATAAGCCATAAATGAATCCGCGGCAGGGCGCTACCGCCACCAGGCTAAGCGGGGGCAGGTTCGGCCTTTTTCTTGGGGGCCTTGGGTTTGCGCTCTTCGAATTCGAAGCCGACTTTGCCCGACTTCTTGTCGAGGACGAGGAAGGCGTTGAAGGGACGGCCCTTCTTCGAGATGAACTTGGTCAGGAGGTTGGTTTTGCCGTCCGCGCAGATTTTGCGCACGTCGTCCGCGCTGATTTCGCGCTGGAGGATCATTTTGCCCATGCGGAAAGAGCATTTCTTTTCCGGCGCGAGGGTGTGTTCGCAGGCGTAGGCGTTGCCCGGGTCGTAGATGGCGCCCTTTTCGCAGACCGGGCACTGCTCGACGATGAGCGTGGCGGTTTCCTTGTTGAAGGGCTCGTTGTTGCGCACGCCGCCGTCGCCGAAATCGAAGGTGGTCTTCCACTCGGTGGCCTCGCTCAGCGCGAGCTTGGCTTCGAAGGGGCGGCCCATCTTGCTCTTGAAGCCCTTGAGCGGTCCGACGCTGCCGGTTTCGAGCAACGAGCGCACTTCTTCGGGTTCGAGTTCGCGGCTGCTGACCGTTTTCCAGACCACGAGCTTGCAGGCCTCGTTTTTGCAATCGTAGGCCTTGAAAGATTCTTTGAATCCCGCGGTGCTCCCGCATTTGGGGCACTTCGCCTCGAGATCCTTGAAGTTGCCGCGCATCGTCTCGCTGTTCACGTGACCCGAGGCGTCTTTGATCTTTTTGATCACATTGGCCACGAGCTTGCGGATCTCCTCCATGAACTCGTCGCGTTTGAATTTGCCGGCTTCGATTTGCTTGAGCTTGTATTCCCATTCGCCGGTCATCTCGGGCGAACCGAGCGCGCCGATGTCGAGCTCGCGCAGGGCGGTGATGAGTTTGATACCCTTGGCCGAGGCGGCCAGCTCGCGTCCCTCGCGGCGGATGTATTCCTGGAGGAGAAGTCCTTCGATGATGGCCGCGCG
This sequence comes from uncultured Chthoniobacter sp., assembly GCA_964545425.1. GTDB lineage: Bacteria > Verrucomicrobiota > Verrucomicrobiia > Chthoniobacterales > JACTMZ01 > JACTMZ01. The sequence continues at coordinate 1,010 of CAZJGQ010000177.1, forward strand.
GGTGGCGGGCGTGCCGAGTCCGCGCTCGCTCATGGCGTCGCGCAATTCCTCGTCGTCGACCAGCTTGCCGGCGCCTTCCATGGCGGAAAGAAGTGTCGCTTCGGTGTAGCGGGCGGGCGGTTTGGTCTGGAGTTCCTTCAGTTCGATCGACTGGGTCTCGGCCGGTTCGCCTTCCTTGACCGGAACGAGTGATTCCTCGTCCTCGCCCGCGGCGGTTTTGCCGTAGACCTCGCGCCAGCCGGGTTCGATGAGAACTTTACCGTCGGTTTTGAATTTCTCGCCCTCGACGGTGGTGATGCGTTTGGTCACCTCGTATTTGGCCGGCGGGAAAAAGACTGCGATGAAACGGCGCGCCACGAGGTCGTAGAGCTTCATTTCGTATTCATCGAGTTTGTCCGGGCTCGCGCCGGTCGGAATGATGGCGTGGTGGTCGCTGACTTTGGCGTTGTTGAAAACGCGCGGCGTTTTGGTTACCCAGCCTTTGTCGAGAGCCTTGCGGGCGTGCGGGGCGAGCGAGGAGTCGTCCATGCCGCCGAGCACTTTCTTCACCACCGGGAGGTTGTCCTCCGGCAGGCAACGCGAATCGGTGCGGGGGTAGGTGAGAACTTTGTGGCGCTCGTAAAGAGCCTGCGCCAATTGCAGCGTGCGCTTGGCGCTGAAACCGAATCGTCCGTTGGCCTCGCGCTGCAGGGTGGTCAGGTCGTAGAGCAACGGCGAGGATTCGCTCTTCGGCGTTTTGGTCTCTTCGACCGTGCCGGTCTTGCCTTCGCACTTGGCCTTGATCTCTTCCGCCTTGGCGCGGTCCCAAATGCGCTCGGCTTTGGCGTCCTCGTCCCCCGACTTCTTGAATTTGTCGTCGAACCATTTGCCCGGATAGCTCCCGGCGGCGACGCCGAATTGTCCGTGCAACTCGAAGTAGCCGCGCGGTTTGAAGTTGCGGATCTTCTCCTCGCGCTCGACGAGAATGGCGAGGGTCGGGGTCTGGACGCGTCCGACCGGGGTGACTTGGAAGCCGCCGAGCAATTCCTTGTAGAACGCGGTCATGGCGCGCGAGCCATTGATGCCGACCAGCCAGTCGCTTTCCGAACGGCAGGTCGCCGCTTCGCTCAGCGGGATCATTTCCGCATCGCTGCGCAAGTGGGCAAAGCCCTCGCGGATGGCGTCGGCCGTCATGGACTGCAACCAGAGTCGCTTGATCGGCTTCTTGTTTTTGAAGTGCTGGACGACGTAGCGGAAGATGAGCTCGCCCTCGCGTCCGGCATCGCAGGCATTGATCACTTCGCCGACATCGGCGCGGGCGAGGAGTTTTCTCAGGATGCGCAACTGCTCTTGGGCTTTTTCGCGCGGGACGAGGTCGAAGTGGTCGGGAAGGACGGGCAGGTTTTCCAGCGACCACTTGCCGCGGACCACTTTGAAGCTGTCGGGCTCCTGGATTTCGAGGAGATGGCCGACGGTGTGCGAGATGACCATCTCGTCGCCTTCGTAGTAGCCTTTTTCCTTTTTGAACTTGCCGAGGGCCTTGGCGAGGTCGCCGGCCACACTGGGTTTTTCCGCGATGACGAGGATTTTGGACATCTTCAAACGAGTTTGACGAAACGTTTTCCGGGGAGCTGTTTGACCAGCCTTCTGATTTCGAGGGCGAGCAACGTGGAAGACACCGCGGCGGCTGTCAACCCGCTTGTCGCAATAACAGAATCAAGCGCGGTCTCGTCCGTGCCGAGCGCATCGAACACTTTTTGCTGGTCCGGCGTGAGGTCGGCCACCGGCGGAGCCGCGGGCAAATCGGGCTTTTTGCTGAAGACCAGCGGGAGGTCATCAAGGATGTCGTCAACGCTGATGACCAGCTTGGCGCCCTGCTGGATGAGGCGGTTCGATCCGAGCGAGGATGGCTGGTCGATGCGTCCGGGCACGGCGTAAAGCGTGCGCCCTTGCTCCGCGGCCATGTTGGCGCTGATCAGCGCGCCGCTGTTGGCGCCGGCTTCGACCACGAGCACGCCGAGGGACATGCCGGTGACGATACGGTTGCGGATCGGAAAAGTCTGGCGGTCGGGTTTGGTGTCGATCGGGAATTCGGAGATGACGGCGCCCGACTCGGCAATGCGGTCGGCCAGCGCGGCATTCTCCGGCGGATACAGCTCGCCGAGGCCGGAGCCGATCACCGCGATGGTGCGGCCTTTGGCTGCGAGGGCAC
>CAZJGQ010000178.1:0-3190 GCA_964545425.1 uncultured Chthoniobacter sp.
GATCGCGGAAACTTTCCGCCGTGGCCGTGGCCAACTCGACGATGGTGTCCGGCACCCGCAGGATTTCCGGATTGCCTCCGACCCGGGCGAAAATTTCGCCCGGCAACGCCGTGTTGCCGCCCAGCTCCACCCGGATCGGACGTTCCCCGCGCAGATCGAGACGCAACCTTGGAGAGGCCAGTCCCGCCTCCGCCACGGCCGCATCGTCGGGCGACGGACGCCGGTCGCGCACGTCGAGAAAGCGGACGGCGGTGAGCAGGCGGTCGACATTCTCCGCCGCGGCCCGGTCCTCGACCGGAGTGGTCATGCGCCATGATGCTCCGTCGCGGCGCAGACTGACAGTTTCCGTGCCCCGCACGATGTCGATCTCGTCGATTTCCGCAGGATCGAAGACGGCGGCATAGCGGCGCAGTTCCTCGGCATCGCGCGTGAAGGGCGCGACTTTGCGCAGATAATACAGCCCGCCGAGCACCAGCAGCGTGACGAGAAACAGGGCGATGGTCGCGCGCGGGTTCACGGCTCAACGGCGGCGGCGCCACCAGACGACCACGCCGGCCAACGCGGCGACCGCCGGAATGACCACCAGCGTGTAGAGCGCGATGCGTCCGGTTTCGAGATCGGTCAGGTTCAGGTTGAAGGCGCGCACGGTCTTTGGTGCGATGCCCGCGAGGTGACCGCGGTCGAGCATCCAGTTGAGGGCGTTGAGGACGAAATCCAGATTCGGTTCGGTGATGATGCCGTCGGCCACGAATTCGCTGTTGCCCACCACCACCATGCGCGCGGAACTCACGTCGACCTTCTCGTCGGCCACGCCGCCGCGCTCGGCCATGGCGGCGACCACCACCGGCGCGGCCTCGTCGGTGCCCGCGTCGAAAACCACGCCCTTGCTCTCGTCGGTGACGTGGTCGACCTCGGCCCAGAACGGTTCCTCGGCCGTGATCAGCGATTCGATCAATGTGCCTTCCATTTTCTCGTCCAGCGCGAGCGAGCAGGTCGCCCCGGGCAACATGGCCTCCGCTCCCTGCAGGCGGCGTGTCACGCGGTTGACCGGCGAAAAAACTCCCGCCACATCGCGCACGATGCCGGTGGCAAAACCGAGTTCGACCGTGCGGAGCACGCGGTCGTTGCGCGGACTGATTCCTGCTGCGGCGAGGAACTCACGCAAGAGCGGCGTCTCCGCCGCCGGGTCCAGCAGCACCATGAGGCGTCCGTCCTTGGCCCAATACTCCCGCAGCGCGGCCGCACTGGCCGGGGGCAAATCATAGCGTGCTCCCACCACCACGATGGCCCCGGCATCGGCCGGCACACCGCCGGTCACGCCGAGGTTGAGCGGCGCGACGCGCACGCCCTGCCGTCCGATGTAGTCCTTGAGGAGGGAGAGCGGTGAATCGGCGCCCGCCGACGGCTCGCCCTGGCCCTGCAAAAAGTAAACCGTGCGCTGTTCCTTCTGACCCAGCTCGATCAAGGCGCTGGTCAGGGCCTGCTCGCCTTTGAACGCGACAACCCGCGGCGGTTCGCCGCTCAGTTGCGGCAGCATGTCATAGTCCGCCATGTCGACCGCATTGATCTGCTTGGAGCGTCCGCCGCTCTCCACCACGATGATGTTTTCCTCCGGACCGAATTCGAATTGCGCCTGCAATTCCCGCGCCCGCGCGAGGTTCCGCATCGGGTCGATGTATTCGACGGTCAATTTGTCCCCCGCGGCGAACTGGTATTCCTTCAGCAGGTTGAGCACATCGCCGTAGATCTCGTAACCGGGAGCTGCCGTTGTCGGGGAAAAGAAGACGTAGATCGTCGCCGGATCGGACAACTGACCGAGGACTCCGCGCGTCTGGTCGCCGAGGCGGTATTTTTGCGCGGGAGACCAATCGCCTCGCACGTAGTAGTGGAACCCCGCGTAGTTCACCGCGCCCAGCAACACGCAGGCCAAAACGACTTGCACCGCCACCCCGAAGCGGATGCCGGCACGTCGTCGCGATGATTCCTGCGGTCGGGACATATCAGTTGCGCCAGCGGCGGGATTGGAAGACGTGGAAGGTGAGGAAAAGCACGAAGACGGTCAGGGAGAGATAAAAGACGACCGGCCGTGAATCGAAAAACCCGCGCGAGGCCTCGCTCATGTGCTCGAGCGCGGAAAAGTAGGCCGTCAGCTCGCGCAGCGCGGGAGTGACATTGAGCAGGAAGAAACTCAGCAGCCCGGTGAAGAAAAACAGCGTGATCACGGTGAATGACATGATCGCTGCCACGATCTGGTTGCGGGTCAGTGCGGAGGCCAGACAGCCGATCGCCAGGTAAAACATGCCGATGAGCAGGAGCATCGCGTAGGCGCCGAAGAACGGACCCGCCGCTCCCGCTGCCTCGAGGCGCGTCACGCGGGTGAATATGACAAAATACAGCAGGCTGGGCAGCCAGAGCACGACGTAGAAGAAAAGCGCGCCGAAATACTTGGCCAACACCACCTGGCTGTCGCGCACCGGCGCGGTCATCAGCGGCTCGATCGTCCCCATTTTGTATTCCTCGGCGAACAGCCGCATGGTGATGAGCGGAAAAATGAGAACGAAACCGAACCAGAAAAACACCGTGTTGAAAAACGCCTCGACCACCGTCACTTCACTCGGCCCGCGGTTCAGCGCGGCCACCCCGGCGTAGAAATTGAAGCCGGTCAGGAGCAAAAAGAAAAAGAGCACGACCCACGCCACGGGAGAGAGGAAGAAGGCGCGGATCTCGCGGTTGAGCAGAGTGAAGAAGTTCATCAAAGTTCCTCCGACTGCGTGATTTCGGCGAACACGCGTTCGAGGTTCACCTGCTCGCGGCCCAGTTCGCGCATCGGCCACTGCCGCGCCGCCGCCAAGCGCGCCACTTCCTCCCGCGGATCATGTTCTGCATCGGTGCGCAGCACGCAGCTGTGCCAGCCGTCGGACATCGCTTCGACCTCCGCCTTGCGCACGCCTTCGATGGCCGCGAGTGATTTTTCCAGATCCTCCGCACCGGCCCGGATTTCCGCGCGGATGCCGCCCGCTGTGCGCACCCGTCCGGCCAAAGCTTCCGGTGTGTCCGATGCCGCGATACGGCCTTTATTGATGATGAGCACGCGGCTGCAGGTCATTTCCACTTCGGTGAGAATGTGCGTGGAGAGCAGGATGGTGTGCCGCTTGCCCAGATCTTTGATCAGTTGCCGCACTTGGCGGAT
>CAZJGQ010000179.1:0-3189 GCA_964545425.1 uncultured Chthoniobacter sp.
TCGCCGACGACGAAATCTTCGTCTCCGACGGTTCGAAATGCGATTGCGGCAACATTCTCGACATCTTCGGTCCCGGCAACCGCGTGGCCATCACCGATCCGGTTTATCCGGTCTATGTCGACACCAACGTCATGGTCGGCAACACCGGCGATGCCGACGAGACCGGCGCCTACGCCGGCGTGATTTACCTGCCCTGCACCGCGGAGAACGGCTTCGTTCCGGCTCTGCCCAAGGAACCCGTCGACCTCATCTATCTCTGCTATCCCAACAACCCGACCGGCGCGGTGGCCACCCGCGAGCAACTCGCCGCGTGGGTCGACTACGCGCGCAAGCACAAAGCCATCATCCTCTTCGACGCCGCCTACGAAGCCTACGTGCGCACCCCCGGCATCCCCCATTCCATCTACGAGATCGAAGGAGCACGTGAATGCGCCATCGAGTTCCGCAGCTTCTCCAAAAACGGCGGCTTCACCGGACTGCGCTGCGCCTTCACCGTCGTGCCGAAGACGCTCCACGCCCAAACCCGCGGCGGCGAGAGCAAACCGCTCTACCCGCTCTGGCTGCGCAACCACACCACGAAGTTCAATGGCGTTTCCTACCCCGTGCAGCGCGCGGCCGAAGCGATCTACTCGCCGCAAGGACGCCGCGAGGTCGACGCCTTGGTCGACTTCTACATGGAAAACGCCCGCATCCTGCGCGAAGCGGTCAGCGGAGCCGGACTCAAAGTCTACGGCGGCATCGATGCCCCCTATATTTGGGTGCGCGGACCACAGGGCGTGCCCAGTTGGACCATGTTCGACTTCCTCCTGCGCGAAGCCAACATCGTGACCACTCCCGGCAGCGGCTTCGGCGCGGCCGGCGAAGGCTACTTCCGCATTTCAGCCTTCAACAGCCGCGAGCGCGCACAAGAGGCCGCCAAACGCCTCGCCTCGCTGGACTTCACAAAAGCCGGCTGAACCGCCTACGCTGAGAGCAATGAAAGCGTTCCTCCTCTTGGTTCTCGCCGTCGGTTCGCTCGGTTGTGCCAACCAAGATCCCTACCAGGATCCGACCTATGTGCTGCAGCGCGATCTCTACCACCGCAACCAGAAATGGGATCGGGCCATGAACGATGTCTACTTGCGCAATCAGGCGCGTGACCAGCGTTACGATTCGTGGTTCAACGCGGTGATGGAGTAGCGCGCGTCAGAACCCCTGCGCCACGCGCTGAAGCTCGCGTTGGAATGACATAATATCCGTTTCGCTCGGACGGTATCCGGGCTTGGACGGATTCAGGCCCAGCCGTCCGCTCTGATCGAGCATCCACTCTGCCGTTTCGCCGTCGGAGAAAGTCACCTTCCCGCTGGCCAGCGCGTGCGGCTTGGTGATGGTGTCCATGGTCACATTCACCCCGCCGGCCGGCGGTGCCGAACGCGAACTTTCGCCTTCCTGCTTGGCGGCGGCCAAACGCTCGACCGCTTCGCTTTGCTTTGGCTGCTCCTTGAGTTGCAGCTGCAAATCATCGACGAGAAAACGAACGTCCATGTAGGTAACAGAGAGCCCGCATTCCTCTTTCAGTCTCTTCTGCACTTCGGCCAGCGAGGCCCCTTCCGCCACCCAGACGGACACGAGTTTTTTCTGATCCTCCGACAAATTCATGGCAGGCAATCTAATCCACCGCCGCGTGTCTGCAAAGCCCCCGCCGCGGTCGGCGAGGCATCCGCGACTTGCACATTGCCCGGCATGTATTATGGAAAAGCCATGCAACGCACTCTCCGCCTCTGCACCGCCCTCGCCGCAGCCGGTTCCCTCGGCACTTCGGGATGCGAAAATTTCAGCGCCACCGAGGCGGGCCTCCTCGCCGCGGGCCTCGCCGGAGCCGCCACCGGCATCGCCCTCGGCACCACCGGCGTTCCGGCCAGTTCCGCCGTCCCCATCTCGCTCGGCGCCGCCGCGGGTGCGGGCGCCCTCGCCGTGGCCGCGACCAACATGCAAGTCGGACGCGACCAGCGACTCCTCGCCGAGCAGCGCGGACAAATGCTCGTCGAGCAGGCCCGCCAACGCGGCGCGCAAAACATCCCGCGCTACATCCTCGTCGACACCATTTCGGCCAACCCGACCGGCGGCGGGCGCCCTGTCATGATTTTCGACACCGCCTCGGGCAAAGTCGCGAGCAACCGGCTCTACTACGTCGGCATGCCCGTCGGTCCTTACGGATTCACCGACGCGCCTCCCGGCATGATCGGTGGACGGTAACGACATTCCGTTGCCGGTCACCGCGCCGGTGAGGGAGCTTCCGCCTTTCCAGACCTTGCCGCCGGAGCGCCGTGCGCGCGTTTTCGGCGTGGATTACGCCGTCTGTCCGCAGCCCGACGGCGGCGAACTCTGGGTCAGCCAGCCCGCGTGGCATTGGTCGCCCTACCTGCAACCCGCCCGCTGGTGGGACAGCGAAAACGTGGCCGTGCGCGGCGAACGCCTCAGCGGCAGCACCGGCACGGTCTACCGCGCGCGCAGCACGCCGGAGCATCTGCCGCCGCGCGATTTGGTGGTGAAGTTTTCGCGCCTCGCGCAGGACGTGCCACTTTTCATCCCGGACGAATTTCTCGATTCCCTGCCCCGCGCAGCGGTGGCCGATGCGCGCTTTCTCTCGCCCTTTGCCGAATTCGGCCTGCTCCACCAGCTGCGCAGCAACATCCTGAACCACGGCCCGCACCGGCTGCGCACCAAGATGCCGCTGGCCGTTTATTCGCCGCCGCAGCGTTATCCATTGTGGCAGACCGGACGTCATCTGGATGTTTTCCGCACCCATCAGGAAGCGATGGCCGAAGACCAGTTCGAAAACGGTCTTGCCACCATCATGCTCGATCCCGAGCGCGACTATCTTGAAATTTTCGCTTGGATCGACGGCATCGACGCGGAGGAAGCCTCGCAACGCGGCATGATCGACGACGAGATGCTCGTCCTCCTCACCCGCTCGAGCAACCACGCTCTAGCCCGCCTCGGCTACCGCGTGCTCGACAACAAACCGCGCCACCTCATCGTCCGCCCCCGCCCCGACGGCACCCTGCTCCAGCGCCACGGCAAGATCGTGTACACCATGATAGACTTCGAGCTCCTCCAGCGGCACAAGGACACAGCGCCGCAGTGAGATGAACCTAGCGCCGCGCCATGAAGAGCCGCAGCACATACCAGAACATCATGGCAATGCCG
>CAZJGQ010000180.1:0-3161 GCA_964545425.1 uncultured Chthoniobacter sp.
GCGCTTTACCACGAGGTCGCGCCGACCGTGCCGGCGGCTTGGTATTTCGGGATGATCGCGGTGATCGTCGGCGTCCTCGGCCTCGGCGCGCCGCTCGTCACGGGGTTTCATTACCTCAAGCTTGTCGCGCTTTTGCTTTTTGCCATCGGCGTTTCGGATTTGATTTATGCTTTCTCCTCGAGGGCTTGGGGGACGTTTGTCTCCACCGTTTTCTTCGGACTGCTCTCCATGGCCGGCGGCGTGGCGGTCTGGATCAACGACCACTTTCTTCTCAGCAACAGCAACGGCGTGATGGCCATCGCGCTGGCCGTCGTCGGCCTTGCCCGCATCGGGGTGGCGGTGCGAAGTCGGCCGTTCAGCGCGTGGATCGGCACCTTTTTCACCGGGTTCCTCCTGCTGGTCACCGCGTGGATCGCGTGGATCCACAAGGAAGGTTCGGCCGCCGCGTGGCTGCTCGGCGCGGCGCTGTCCGTTTCGTTCATCTCCGCCGGGATCTCCACGATCTGGCTGAACGTGCAGCTGAAGAAAAAGCAGCTGGCTTAAACCAGGGGCTCCCAGTCGGAGAACGTTGCTGCTTGGCCGACGTAGCGGTCGTTTTTGTCGAGCAGATTGAAGACGGTGGCCTGCTTGATGCGGAAGCGGCGGCCATTCTTGCTGATGCGGACCCCGGAATAGTTCTCGATGAAGCCGTGCTTGCCGACCTCGTCGAGCAACCGCCGACGTTCGTCGCGGTGCACCGGTTCGGCGCTGGCGCTGGAGGGTTTGCCGATCAACTCGCCCCAGTCGTATTCGAAAAGCTGCAGGGCGGCACGGTTGGCGTAGTTGAAAATGTGGTCCGAGCCGAAGGGGCCGAGGGCGCTGAGGACAACACGAGGGGCCTCGAAGAGTGCTTCGACGGCGCGACTCGGATCATCGATCGTGACCAAGTCTCGCCCGAAATGGCGGCGGTAACTTGCCAGAATCAGGCCAGTCGGCTCCGCAAGAATACCAGCTTCGACGGGCAGGCTCATGAACGGACGGCCTCCACGCGGAGGAATCGGAAGGTGGAGCGGACTCCGTCTTCGTGCCGATGGTCACGGTCGTATCCGCGCAGAGCTTGGCGCAACTTCCCCGTGGCAAGGCGGCGGGGAACGATAGCGCCCGCGTTGTGAATCTCGCGAAGCATGGACGCCGAGTCGGTGTGATGCCGCACGAAATGTTTGATTTCGTGACGCTGTATTCGCCAGCCCGCTTTGCCCAGCAGGTCGGTCCACTCGTCTGGGCTGCGCCAGACAAAAGGAGATGCCTCCGGGCAGGTCGCGAAGAGTTCTTCCAAGGTGCCGCGGACAAACCAACCGGCGATCAGCCGTCCCTCCGCAAGTGTCGCGCCGTGCCACGCGCGGAACGCGGAAGCGGGGTCGGGCAACCACTGCACTAGGCTGCAGCTGAAGATCCAGTTAAAGCCCGGGTTACTAGGGGGAGTGGTCGCGTCGCCAACAATCCATTCCGCTTCCGGCAGCGCATCAATCCCGGCGCGGACCATGCGCGGTGCGATGTCGGAAGCCACAAGTTTGTTGGTCCGTGCAACAAGATGGCGCGTGAAAAGCCCCGTGCCCGCACCGAGTTCGAGTGCCGGCCCTTCGATCGTTTCCGGCAGCCATTCGGCGAGCCACGCTGCGGCCTCGCGTTGCACCGGCGCGTGACGTTCGTATTGCGCGGCGCGGCGGTCGAATTCGTGCGGAACGGCGGATGTCATGCGAGTGCGGGAAAAAGGAAGCGGCGGTCGGAGACCGCCGCTTCAAGACTTGCGCGGGGGCGGGTTTTAGTAGCCCCAGTAACCCCAGCCACCCCACATGCCAGGCATGGTTTCCATCTGCGCGGCCATGAGGTTTTGGTCGGAGATTTGCTGCTGCACGACGAGGCTTTGGTATTTCGAGTAAGCAGCCTGATCGCCAACCATGACGAAGTTGTTCTGGTCGTCCGGATAGATGTAATACACTTGGTTGCCCTTGATCTGGCGGGCAATGGTGTAGGGTTTGAGTTCCGCGAGCTTGGCTTGGCGCTGCGGCGTGTCGGCGGGAAGCACGCGGAAGCCGGCGGCGGTGAGAAGTTGCTCGGTCGAATTGTTTTCGGCCCGTTGGATCGCGGCGCAGCCGGTCAGCAGAGCGGCGGCCAAAGCAAGGGGAAGGAGTGTTTTCATCGCCCCCAATTTGTCCGCCTTGCCGCCTCGCGCAAGCCCAAAGAGACGGATTTAGGATTTCACCTCCCGCCGGATCTTTGGTTCCTTGGTGCGACATGAGCAACCAATCCCTGACGCAAACTCCCGCTTGGAAAGCCCTCCAAGCCCACCACGGCGAAGTGGCCGGCCTTCATCTTCGCGAACTCTTTGCCGCCGACCCGAAGCGCGGGACGAAATTCACGGCCGAAGGCTGCGGCCTGTATCTCGATTATTCCAAGAACCGTGTCACGGAAAAGACGCTCGAACTTCTCCTCGCCCTGGCCGGTGAACGCGGACTGCGCGATCGCATCGATGCCATGTTTCGCGGCGACAAGATCAACATCACGGAGGACCGCGCCGTGCTGCATGTTGCCCTGCGGGCTCCGCGCGGCGAAAAGATCCTCGTCGACGGGGAAGACGTCGTGCCCGGGGTGCACGAGGTGCTGGACAAAATGGCGTCCTTCGCCGACCGCGTCCGCTCCGGCGCATGGCTCGGCCACACCGGCAAACGCATCCGCAATGTGATCAATATCGGCATCGGCGGATCCGACCTCGGACCGGTCATGGCTTACGAGGCGCTGAAGTTTTACACCGACCGCGCGATCCACTGCCAATTTGTCAGCAATGTGGACAGCGACGACTTCGCCGAGGCGGTGCGCGGCCTCGATCCGGCCGAAACGCTTTTCATCATTTCCTCGAAGACCTTCACCACGCTGGAGACGATGACCAACGCGCACACCGCGCGCGATTGGGTCCTCGCCGGATTGGGCGGCGACGAGTCGGCCATCGCCAAGCATTTCGTGGCCGTTTCGACCAATGCGGAAAAGGTCCGCGAGTTCGGCATCGATACGGCCAACATGTTCGGATTTTGGGACTGGGTGGGCGGAAGGTACTCGATGGATTCGGCCATCGGCCTCTCCACCATGGTGGCCGTCGGACCGGAAAATTTCCGCGCCATGCTGGC
>CAZJGQ010000181.1:0-3129 GCA_964545425.1 uncultured Chthoniobacter sp.
TACGAAGTGAACCTCCAACTCGGCCGGCTTGGACTGGCGTTGGAGGATTTTCGTTCCCGCGAGGGGAAATATCCGGCCACTTTGCCTGAACTTGGTTTGCCGGAGAAAGCCATCACGGACCCTTTCACCGGCCAGCCGTTCATCTATCGCACGGAAAGGGACAACGTGCTGGTCTACAGCGTGGGGTTCGACCGCGAGGATGATGGCGGAGTGCCGCGCGCGAGCGGTGGGCGGCGCGACCTTGTCTGGCGGATCGAGCGTGACGAGGTGGGCCATGAATAGGCCGGATTGTCTGCGTCGGCCAAACATCGACCTTGCCGTCCGGAGGTCCAGGTGCCATGCAGGGAGCGTGAAAGCGGTGCTGGCATTGGTGGCCCTGCTGGCGGCGAGTCAAATCGCAGGGGCAGCCATTTCCAGTGGTGATGCAGCCGCACACGTGGGTGAGACCACGGTAGTCCGCGGAACCGTGGCACAGGTCTCAAAAGTCGGCGAACTGACGTTCCTCAACTTCGGTCGTCCCCACCCAAACAGCGAGTTCACCGCCGTGATCAAGGGCGATCCGAGCAGTTACGGCGATTTGACTTTGCTCGAAGGCAAAGAAGCGGAAGCCGAGGGCACGATCACTCTGCACAAGGGGCGTCCCCAGATCGTCCTCAACTCCCCGGATACGATCCGTCCTGCGGGCGAGGCGTCCGCTGTCACCGAAGCCGCTGCTACCCCACCGCCGCTGGATGACCCGCCCGAATCCGTCGCCCAAACTTCTCCCGAGCCGACGCCCGCGCCCGCCATTCCGCCAACGCTCGACGACGAATCTGCCTCCCCCCGTGCAGGTGAGTTGGAGGAATTCAAAGTTCAACTCAACGACGAGGAGAAAAAGATGGCCGGCCGTTCACCCGCCGGAGTGAAACCGGAAGAGGCCAACGTGGGCATCATGCTCCCGGAGGGATTCGATCCCTCGCAACCGCAGAAGGTCCTTGTTGTTTTCTCCACCGATGACAATGGCGGCGACCACCTCAAAGCCATGCCACGCTTCGGCGGTATCGCTTCGCGCAACGGCTGGGTCGCCATCGCCGCCACCGGACCCGTTCTCGAGAACGACCTCAGTCCCGAGTGGCACGCGGCTATGATCTACGCCGGACTGCGGGCGCTGGAGGAGAAATACCCCAAGGCAAAATCGTGGCGCTTTTTCACCGGCGGGAATTCGGGCGGAGGTTTGCGCAGCGCCATGATGTCCTGCGCTCTCCTCAAAAAGGGCTACCCGGTCGAGGGCGTATTCATGGGCAGTTCGGGCGATGAGAGATTTTCCGCGGGGCTAGGCATATTCCGACCGGAGCGCGCCAAAGTGCGTAACCTCGCAGTGTATCTCGCCCACGGCAAGAGCGACCACATGATCGACGCGGCCCGCGCCGACTACACGGCTGAAGTCGTGAAAAAGCAGGGCATCAAGAAAATCCGGCGCGATTCCTATGAAGGTGGTCACGGCATGAACGAGGAAAGTTTCACCAAGGCCCTTGAGTGGTTCTCGCAGGGTGCAAATTGACCGACCATCCACCCAAGGACGACGACAAAAGCTGACCTCGCTCGCGCCACCTTGAAACGCACCGCCCTCAGAATCTTCCTGCTGCTGGTCGCCGGCGCTTTTGCGCTGGCGGTCTGGCTGGCCGGTTCGTGTGCGTGGCAGAAATTCGGACCCGAGCGCCTGCCCCTTGGCACCGAGGAACCGGCACCTCCACCGAAGGATCCCGGCGTGAAGGACATTCCGCTGGAGGATGTTGGCAAGCACATTGGCGAGCGGGTCAGCTTCGTGGCCGAGATCAAAAGCGTTTCCTTCCGCGGGGGCAACGGCACCATGTTCCTCAACTTCGGCGACGCCTACCCGCGGCAGACCCTCACCGTTCGAGTGGAACCCGAGTTCGAGGACATCTACCGCGAGTTCAAGCGGTCGCTCGGCTGGATCGTACGCGTCACGGGCACCGTCGAAGAAAACAAATACGGCCCGACGATCTTCGTCAAAGAGCCGGACCAGCTGCAGGACGTGTGGGACGTCAGCTTCGATCTGCCCTACGTCGCCACCACACCCTTGGGCAAAGCCTGGGAGTGGTGCAAAATGACCAAGAACCGCCTGTGCGGGAAACCGGGCTCGCCTGAAGTTCGGCTCGAGGGCCGCGCTTTCCGTGTCCGTGTCGGCCACCAATTGCGAACCCTCATCCGCGAAGGAAAATATGAAGAGCTTGAGGCGATTGCCGCAGCCTGGCGTCGACCCGAGGCCCGCATGACTGACGGCACATGGTTGCTCGCGCTTTACGGATCGGCCCTCTACCCGAGTTCCTCCGCCGACGAGGAAACCTTCGAGCGCCGTCGCGGCACACTTGAAGCGTGGCGCGCCGCCCGCCCCCGGGCCATCGAGCCCGTGATCCTGCTCGCCCGCCTCGAGACCGCCTATGCGTGGCATGCGCGGGGCGGCGGTCGGGCCTCCACCGTCACCGAGGAAGGTTGGCAACTCATGTCGGAACGGCTGGGCAAATCTCTCACGCTCTTCGTGTCCGCGATGCACCGTTGGACGGATTGCCCGCTATGGAGCAACTACCTGCAGAAAGTGGCGCTCGGGCAGCAATGGCCGGAGCCGCTCGCCAAGCTGCAATTCACCGCCGCGGCCGGCGCTTTTCCAGACTATTGGTCGATCTACGAAGACGAGGTCACCCGCCTCCTGCCGCGCTGGCAAGGAAAGCCCGGCGAGTGGCAGGAATTTTCGCGCTCCTTCAGCGGCGATCTGGGTAAGGAATTGTCCGCCCGTCTCCCGTGGCATGCGGACTGGTATTACGACAACATCTTCCTCGATGCGGACATCCCGTGGAGCCAGGTGCAGGAAGGCTTCGAATTCCTTCTCCAGAAATACCCGCGTTCCACCCGCATCAAGAGCGCCTACGCGCTTTTCGCCGGAATGGCCGAGCAACGCGAGATCTGCAAGCGACTGCTCGACGAGCTTGGAGATCAGGTGGACATGGAGCTGTGGGTCAACTGGGACCAGATCGACAAAGCCAAGCAGTGGGCGCTCGATCCTGCCAAAACGCCACCCAACTTGCTCCGGCTGGCCAATAGCGAAAAAGGCGAGGACTAAGGGACCTGCCT
>CAZJGQ010000182.1:0-3128 GCA_964545425.1 uncultured Chthoniobacter sp.
GGCGCGAACCATCACATTTGGGACAACAACGGAACCTGGTGGTGCCACCTGAGCATTGCCCGCCGGACCGGACCGGCCAAGCGGTTGCGGTTTTCGCTCAAGACGAACAATGTGCGCGAGGCGCGCAAGCGTCGTGACCTGATCATGAAGGCCAACGAGGCCAAGGCGAAGGCCTTGATCAAGTCGTGGGCCAAAGCCCGCTGATCGGGCGCCTCTTTGCTCCCCGGCGCTGATGACTTGACGGGGTGGCTTTTGCGGAGAAACTGATTCCGTAATGAAAATCATCCTCACCATCGTGGCGGCGACAGTGCTCGCGGCCGGCCAGATCTACGCGCATTGCGGCACTTGCGGTGTCGGCGGCGCGCACAAAGACGGCTGCGTCAAGGGCGAAACCTGCAAGTGCAGTGATTGCGGTCAGATCTGCGGTTCCGAAGCCTGCAAAGCCTCCGGCGGCTGCAAGAACGACGGCTGCTAGTTCACAAAATACTCACAAAGAGCCGGTTCCTCGCGGGGCCGGCTTTTTTGCATCTTACTCGGGTAGGACAAGGCAGGTTGGCATGTCATGCTTTCCCGCCTGCCAACTTTGTCGGTGCGTTGTGAATAGGGTGTGTGTGATGTGGACAAGTGGTTGTTCCACGATGTTCCTCGGGAGCGGTGCGCTGGGTGCCGACAACTCTTCACATCGATTGATCACCGTGGAACCTGCATGGATGCGGCGTGGAGCGCGGGTTGGCCGGGTTGTTCACAAGCTTAAGACTGATTGTTTTCTTGGGCTTTATAAATTCCCAAACATCAGACGGTGTGAACAAGACCGCTGCGCGGGCGTAACGAGTATCGTGTAAAGCGTGACGGGTGAGATAAGCGAGATAGGATCGAGCGGATGAATTCGCTGTTTCCGTTGTTCGAACCACTGCGCGTGGGCGTGATGGAGGTGCCCAATCGTTTGTTCATGGCTCCCCTCACCCGCTGCCGGGCGGAGGCGGGGCATGTGCCGGGCGAGCTGATGGCGGAATACTACGCGCAGCGGGCCACCGCCGGGTTGATCATTGCCGAGGCCACGATGGCCATGGAGGGCAACTCGGCGTTTTATGCGGAGCCGGGGATTTACAATGACGCGCAGGTGGCGGGATGGAAACTGGTGACGGATGCGGTGCACGGTGCGGGTGGAAGGATCTTTTTGCAGATCTGGCATGGCGGACGGGCGTGTCATCCGATGTTCAACAATGGAGCGCAGCCGGTGGCGCCGAGTGCGATTGCGATCACCAACGACGAGGTGAGCACGCCGGAGGGCAAAAAGCCGCATGTCGTGCCGCGGGAGCTGAGTGATGCAGAGATTCCGGGGATCGTGTCGGGATTCAAGAAGGCGGCGACCAATGCTAAGGCGGCTGGTTTCGATGGGGTCGAGATACATGGTGCCAACGGTTACCTGCTCGACGAGTTCTTGCGCGACGGGGCTAACAAGCGGACGGGGCCGTATGGCGGTTCGCTGCCGAACCGCGCACGCATGCTGCTCGAAGCGATTGAGGCGGCTGCGGGCGTCTGGGGTGCGGACCGCGTGGGCGTGCGCAACTCGCCGTTGAACAGTTACAACAGCATGAGTGACAGTGATCCGATCGGTTTGGTGGCGTGGCTGGGCGAGAAGTTGAGCGGCTACGGGCTGGCTTACTGGCATGTCATGCGCGCGGATTTTCTCGGTGAGCAGAGCGGCGATGTGATCAGTGCGGCACGCGCCGCTTATCGCGGCGTGCTGGTCGGGAATATGGGGTATTCACCGCAGGAAGCAGCTGAGGCTATTGCGGCGAAGAAGCTCGATGCCGTGGCATTCGGCACGCCGTTTCTGGCGAATCCGGATTTGCCGGCGCGGGTGCAAGCGGGCGCGCCGCTCAACGCGCCCGATCCGGCAACGTTCTACACGCCGGGGCCGAAGGGTTATACGGATTATCCCGCGATGGCGGGATAATTCTGTTACGGGTGGCGGGTGACCTGTTGCGGTTCGGGGACACGAGGTCCCCGACGCCGCTTAGATATGGATGGCGTGGCCGCGGGATTGTTCGGCGGCTTCGTGGACGGATTCGCTGAGCGTGGGGTGCGCGTGGATGGTGGCGATGAGTTCCTCGTGGGTCGCTTCCATTTCGATGGCGAGTCCGAGTTCGGCGATCATTTCCGTGGCGTGGGCGCCGATGATGTGCGCGCCGAGGATTTCGCCGTGGGGTTCGCCGAAGATGATTTTGACGAAGCCTTCGCTTTCGCCGACGGCGAGGGCTTTGCCGCTGGCCATGAAGGGGAATTTGCCGACTTTGTATTTGAGGCCTTTTTCCTTCGCGGCGCGCTCGGTCAGTCCGACGCTGGCCACCTGCGGTTCGCAGTAGGTGCAGCCCGGGAAGACTTCCACTTTGCGCGGCGATTTGCCGGCAAACATGCCTTCGACTGCCTGGATGGCTTCGAAGCTGGCCACGTGGGCGAGCCACGGGGGTCCGATGATGTCGCCGGCGGCGTAGACACCTTTGACCGACGTCTCGTAGCGGTCGTTGGTTTTGATCCAGCCTTTGGGGTCGAGATTCACCTTGAGTCCTTCGGGCATGAGCGGGGCGACGCCGATGGCGACGAGGGCGATGGGGGCCTCGAGGGTTTCGTTGGCTTGGCCGCTGACGGTGAGTTTGACGCCTTTGTGGGTGGATTCGGCCTTTTCGACTTTGGTGCCGGTGAGGAGGCGGATGCCTTGTTTGGTCAGGGATTTTTCCAAGGCAACGGAGACATCGGTGTCCTCGACCGGAAGAATGTTGGGCATCATTTCGACCACGGTGACTTTCGTGCCGAAAGCGTTGAAGAAGTAGGCGAACTCGATGCCGATGGCGCCGGCGCCGATAATGATGATTTCCTTCGGCTGTTCGGGCAGGACCATGGCTTGTTTGCTGCCGATGACGCTTTTGCCGTTGAAGGGGAAGCCGGGCATTTCGCGGGAGACGACGCCGGTGGTGACGAGGATTTTCGATGCGGTGTGGGTGGTCTTTTTGCCGTCGGCATCGGTCACTTCGACCACGCCGGCTTTGGGGACGGCAGCGGTGCCGCGGATGTAGTCGACCTTGTTCTTTTTGAAGAGCATTTCGATGCCACCGGCCAGTTTGTCG
>CAZJGQ010000183.1:0-3122 GCA_964545425.1 uncultured Chthoniobacter sp.
CGCGCCCTCTGGGCCCTCGGCGCCGTGGTCGGCCGCACCCGCAGCGAAAGCCTCCGCGCATGGGCCGCGCCGCTCTTCGACGAAGCCCTGCCCGCCGTCGACTCGTTCACTTCCCCGCGCGCCTGGGCCTTCGCCGTTCTCGGACTCCATGAATACTTGCGCACCTTGGACGGCGATCTCCTCGCCGCGCGCATGCGCGAGGAAATGGCCGCGCGTCTTTTCGACCTCTGGAAGCGCGTCGCGTCGCCCGACTGGCCGTGGTTCGAGGACATCGTCGCTTATGACAATCCTCGCCTCAGTCATGCGCTCATCCTTTCCGGACGCTGGACCGGACGCGACGATATGCTCGATGCCGGTCTGCAATCCCTCCGCTGGCTCATGGATCACCAACGCGGCGAAGGCGGGTGCTTCCGCCCGGTCGGTTCGAACGGCTTCTGGCACAAAGGCGGCGAGGCCGCCGAGTTCGACCAGCAACCCATCGAGGCCGCCGCCGCGGTCAGTGCCTGCATCGAGGCCTTCAACACCACCGGCGACGAGCACTGGCGCCGCGAGGCCACCCGTGCATTCGATTGGTTCCTCGGCACCAATGACCTCGGCGAACTTCTCTACGATCCGGCCACCGGCGGATGCCGCGACGGACTCCATCCCAACCGCGCCAACCAGAACGAAGGCGCCGAATCCACCCTCTCCTTCCTCCTCGCCCTCGCCGAAATGAAAGCCTTGGACAACGCCAGTGCCTCCTTCCGCGCCGCACAGCGCGCCGCCTCCGCATGAACATCCGCCGCCAATCCCTCGAACTCCGCCCCGACCCGAAGCGCGTTCTCCTTCGTCCATTCATGGCCTCGGTTGTGGTCAAGCCAACCGGCCATGCCGAACCCAGCCGCCGCCTGCTCGATATCCTTGCGCGCGTCCTCATGCTCGACGACGAGACGGTCGAAGCCACCTTGGAAAACGTCCTCCACGAATTCCACGAACGTCACGAGGACATCCGCGCCATCTTCCTCGACCGCTTCAACAAAATGGCGCCGCTTCTTCCCGTCGACGGCAAAGTCAGCGAGTCGCGCAAGTTCCTCATCGGTTCCTACTTCACCAACGAGTATTCCCTCGAATCCAGCGCACTCTTCAATCCGAGCATCGTCGCCGCCCCCGACCAATCCGGCCTCGCCCCCGGCGAACTGCGTTTCAACCTCAGCCTGCGCGCCACGGGCGAAGGACACATCTCGTCGATCACCTTCCGCTCCGGAGTGGCCGCGGCGGACGGCACCGTGCGCCTCGATCCGGTCACACGCTTCGTCCACTCCCCGCGCCCCGAACCCGCCGCGCGCTACGACCTCGCCCTCTTCCGCCGCAAACTCCACGAAATGGGCATCGAGCACGAGGCGGCCAAGCGCTCCACCTCCGAGCTCCCCGAAAGTTTCCAGATGCAGGAACTCGTCGCCCGCGTCGCCCGCCTGCGCCGCGAGGACGTCCCGTCCGAAGTAGTCCGCGCCGGCGAGCAGGCTCTCCGTCTCGCCGAGGCCAACTACACCGTGCGATTCAAAGACGGCCTGCGCATGGCGGAAAAAGTGCTCTTCCCCTACTCGCCGCTGGAGAGCAACGGCATCGAGGACGCCCGCTTCGTGCGCTTTGTCGATGACCACGGCGACGCCGTCTACTACGCCACTTACACCGCCTACAACGGCAGCACCGTTTTCCCGCAGATTGTCGAAACCCGCGACTTCTCGCAGTTCCGCGTCAGCACCCTCAACGGCCCCGCCGTGGCCAACAAAGGCCTCGCCCTCTTCCCCCGTCGCGTCAACGGACTCTACGCCATGCTCGGACGCCAGGACGGCGAGAACATCCACCTCATGTTCTCGGAAAACCCGTATTTTTGGTATGAATCCCGCGTGATCATCCGCCCCGCGCAGCCGTGGGAATTCACCCAGCTCGGCAACTGCGGTTCGCCCATCGAGACCGAAGCCGGATGGCTTGTCCTCACCCACGGCGTCGGCCCCATGCGCAAATACTGCATCGGCGCGGCCCTGCTCGACCGCGACGATCCTTCGCGCGTCATCGGACGCCTCAAAGAGCCGCTCCTCCGCCCCGCTCCCGACGAACGCGAAGGCTACGTGCCCAACGTCGTCTATTCCTGCGGCGCCCTCGTCCATCACGGCGTGCTCATTCTCCCCTACGCCGTGTCCGACACGGCGACGCGCTTCGCCTCCGTCCCCCTCGGGGAACTCCTCGACGCCCTCCGTCGGGGCTGACCCCGGCAAAAAAAATCGCCCCGGCCATTTGCGCCGCGGGCGGAGCAGTGCGAGGTTGCGCCCGTCAACCCTGCGCCCATGTCCCGTTTGCTTCTCACGGCTCTGGCGGTCTGCCTGCCCGGCGGCTCTCTTTTGCACGCCGCAGTCGGCACCTCCAAGGAATACGTCTGGCGCGAGGACGCCGCCCGCCTCCTCGAGGAACGCCGCAAGGAACTCCGCCCCGTGCGCCGCGCCGAAGTCCGCTCCGACTACCCGTGGAAACGCCGCATCATGACCACCGTCTTCTGGATCGGCGAATCCGCCGCGCGCAACAACCCCGTGCCCAATGACAAAAGTTCCTGGGACACCCGTTGGGTCCACAACTACGGAGGCTATGACAATCCCGACCCGCGCGCCCGGCGCGGATACCTGCCCGCCTCGTTCGTTCCCCGGCAGAATCCGTTCTACATCGCCCTGCCTTACAACGACATCACCCGCGGCGGCACCAAGACCGAAGCAGCCAAGGTCATTCCCTGGTTCCACGACACCTTCGTCCGCTCCGGCCAGAGCGTGCTCAAGGGTCGTTGGATTGCCATCCACTACCGCGGACGCGTTGCCTTCGCCCAATGGGAGGACGTCGGCCCCTTCCGCACCGACCATTGGGAATACGTCTTCGGCGACGAGCGTCCCGCACCCAATCGCAACGGCGCGGCCGGCCTCGACATCTCACCCGCCGTCCGCGACTACCTCGGCATGAAGACCAACGACTACGTCGACTGGCGCTTCGTCGAATTCGCCGAAGTTCCGCTCGGCCCATGGTCCCTCCACGGCGACAACAACTGCTTCATCAAACTCCGCCGCGGCATCAGCCGCGACCTCGCCGACGCCACCACCCCC
>CAZJGQ010000184.1:0-3099 GCA_964545425.1 uncultured Chthoniobacter sp.
TGGCACCGCTTCCTCGGCGACCTCCTCCCCTTCATCCAGACCCTCGCCGGAAAATTCTGACCAACCCGAGCCTGGTAAAAAGTAGCTCCGCTAAAGTGCAAATGTCGCGCTTCGCGCGAAAGTAAACCTTCCTACCTTGGCGAAGCCACTTTCGCACCTTCTCACCTCTGGTCTCTTCGTCTTTTAGTCTCTTGGTCTTTCTCTGCCTCCCTGCTCCTCGCTCCCGGCTCCATGCTTACCCGCCTCCATCCTCTCTGGCTCCTCGTCGCCGGTTATTGGCTGTGGCTGATCTGGGCCTGCGCGGGCGAGTGGACCAACTCGGAGGACTACAACTACGGATGGTTCGTTCCGCCGCTCGCTCTCTATTTCTTGTGGAAACGTCTCGAGGGCGCGCCTTTGTCGGCATCAGTGCCGGGCCACGGAAACGCCCGATTCCTAGCGTGGGGTGCCATCGCTCTTTCACTCCTCGTTATCCTGCCTTTGGAAGTGGTTCGTCAGACGCCGATCCACTGGCGTCCGAACCTCTGGGCGATCGGATTCCTCGCCGTGGCCAACACGCTCGCTGTCGCTTGGCTCACCGGTGGCCGCGCGCGCTTCAAAATTTTTCTCATTCCCACGCTCTTCATGCTCGTTGGCATTCCTTGGCCGACATTCCTCGAGCATGCCGTGGCCTATCCGCTCATGCCGGTGGTCACCCGTTGGGCCGTCGGGCTGCTGCATTTTCTCGGCTACCCCGCCACGGCGGCCGGCACGACCATCACGCTGCCCAATTGCACGGTCGGTGTGGAGGAAGCGTGCAGCGGACTGCGTTCCTTGCAGACCGCGTTGATGGTCGGCGTGGCCGCGGGCGAACTCACCCGGCTCGGCGCCCGCGGACGCATCGTCCTACTTGTTGTGGCCTTCGTCATGGCCGTGATCGGCAACCAGGTCCGCGTCCTCATGTTGGCACTGGCCGGCATCAACGGGGGCAACCAAGCGGTGGCCGATCTGCACGACACCGCGGGCTACGTGGTGCTGGCTATCCTGCTCGGTGGCGTTGGATTGGCGGCAACCATCGGCAAACGCCTCGAGAGAGTGATCCGCGATGTGGCTCCAGCTGCGGCACCTGTGCCGTCCGCTTCCGTCGCGGTAGCGGGGTCTGCCGGGCGGACGCCTTCCTTTGCTGCCGGTTTTGTCGTCCTCGCTCTCGGCGCCGCCGCCCTGCTCGGAGCCAATGCTTGGTATTGGTGGCGCGCCGGTCTGGCCGCTCCGCCGTCGCCGCCGTTGCTCGCGCCGGTCGGTGACGCCGGGTTTGTCATAGACGAAAATGTTCCGCCCGCCATCCTCGGTGTGCTCCAACCGGATCAATACACCTACATCCGCGAGGCGATGGACGGCACGCCGACGCGGGCCATCGGATATCACTTCTACTGGGAGCCGCGCCGCGGCAATGCCAACCAGCTCTACCACCGCCCGGATCGATGCATGCCCGGTGCGGGCTGGCGCATCGAGGGCGAAGTGACCCGCGAAACATTCCGCCTCGGCGATCGCGAGGTGACCTTCAATGTCTTCCCTTTCCGTGGCCCCGCCGGCCCCGCCCTCATGCTCTGGGGTTCCTACCTCAATGGCGAACCGGTGGAGATCGAGTTCACCAGCGACGTTTACGTGAACACCTCCAACCTCGCGCAATTCATCCGCACCGGCACCCGCGATTACAGCTACGAAGTGGCCGCCTGCATCATGCCGTATCCCGAGGGCGCGCGTCCCGGCCTCGCGGAGATCGAAGCCTACGCCAACCGCGTCTTCACCGCGGTGCCTTGAAAATGTCAGTCCGGAGAACGAAAGTAGAAGCGGCGTCCCCGCCGCTTAACCCTGATCGACAAGCGGCGGGGACGCCGCTTCTACTTTCCCGAACCGCCGAACCATGACTGCCACCTCCGAATCCTCGCCTGCCACCCCGGCTTCATCCGGCGTATCCGCGCTCGCTTTCTTCCTCGCGCTGGCGGCGGTGTGGGGTTGGCTTTTCTTCATCCTCACCGGGGAGTGGGAAGCCAACGAACAATACTCGCACGGTTGGTTCATCCCGCTGCTCGCCGGATGGATTCTTTGGCAGCGCTGGACCACGCGTCCTGCCGCGGATCCCGCGCGGGGCCTGCTGCTTGTCGCCAGCTGGCTGGTTCTGCTCGCACTTCTTGGCCCCGCTGCGCTCGGCATTCTCATCGCGGGGGCGTATCCCGACTGGCGCGTTGTCCTCTGGGGCCTCGGTGCCGCCGCTTTCGCCGCGAGCGTGGCGCTCACCGCCATCGCCGGCGGATGGCCGTGGGTGCGGCATTTGTCCTTCGCCTACGTCTTTGCTCTCGTCGCCATCCCGTGGCCGACCGGCCCCGAGCGCTGGCTCACCCAGGAACTGAGTCTGCTCGCTGCACAAATCGCCGCGTGGGTCCTCCCGCTTTTGGGCATCGCCGCGATGTGCCATGGCACGACCATCGATGTCGGCAGCGAGGTGCTCGGCGTCGACGACGCCTGCAGCGGTATCCGCTCCTTCCAATCGAGCATCATGGCCGCGCTCTTCCTCGGCGAATTGTATGCCTTGCGCTGGGGCTACCGTATTTCCCTCGTCGTCATCGGGCTGATCGCCGCCTACGCCTTCAACATTTTGCGCATGCTTATTTTGTCCATCGCCGTGGCCAATGGCGGCACCGACGCCCTCGACAAACTCCACGATCCCGCCGGCTTCGCCATCCTCATCGCCACGATCGGCGTGCTCTGGCTCATCTGCTGGGTCTTCCAACAGATCCCCGGATCCCTTCAGCCGCTGGCCACCGCGAAAATGCAGTCCGGCCTCGGACACATCGCCAAATCGCCCGCCTTCGCCTGCGTCGCGGCGGTTGTTGTCATGGCGCTGATGGCCGGCGGATCGGAAGGTTGGTATTGGTGGAAAAACAAAAACGCCGTGCGTGCCCCGGCTTGGACCGTCGCCTCGGCCGATGCGGATCGCGGCGAGGTCGACGAAGAACTCGGCGAGCGCGTCGAGGAAATGCTGCGCTACGACCGCGGCTTCCAGCGCAGCTGGCTCGACGGCAGCGGGCGTCAATGGCACCTCATCTTCACCGAGTGGGA
>CAZJGQ010000185.1:0-3099 GCA_964545425.1 uncultured Chthoniobacter sp.
GGTCCGCCCAAGTCGAAAGCGCGGCCATACATTTCCTCGCGTCCGACGCAAAAGCGCAACAGCCGCACAACGTCCCGCAGGCCGACCGGTTGGGTCATGGAGCGCGTCCAATGCGGACAAAGCAAAACCGGCGAGCGATTAACCAGGCGCACAACCATGCGGAAGGAAGAACCCTGCGGGCCGACGATCAGTCCGGCGCGCAAACTCGTCACCGGTGTGCCCCGCGCCGCCAGCACGCGCTCGACCTCGAGGCGGCTGGCCAAGTGACGGGACAACTGCGCGTCATCCGGGATGATCCCCCCGAGGTAAAGGATCTGCTTAACTCCCGCCCGCGCCGCCGACCGGGCAAAGTTGTCGGCCAGAATGAAATCCATGTCCTCGAAACGCGCCTGCGTGAGACGCGCCGGGAGCATGGAATGGACGAGATAGACCGCGTAGTCGACCCCTTCGAGGGCCCGCTCGGTCTGCAAGAGGGAGAAAAGATCGCAGCGCTCCCAGCGAACGCCGGGCAACTCGGTGGCCGGCGTGCGGCGCAGCGCGACGACATCGAAGTCGTCGACCAGCACCGGGAGCAAGGCGGAGCCGACAAACCCCGAGGCTCCGGCCACGGCGACGACCGGTCTTTTGCCTTGCTCCGTCATGCCGCCATGAAACACGCCATGGCGGCAGGGGCAAGCCCCGCGGTCAGTTCGCTTGCTTCTTCAGCAGGTCGCGAATTTCCACCAGCACCTTCTCCTCGGCGCTCGGTTCGGCGGGCGCCGCGGGTTTGGCCTCTTCCTTTTTCTTCAACGTGTTGATCGCTTTGACCACGAGAAAGATGGCCCAGGCGATGATGAAAAATTGGATGAAAACCGTGATGAAGTTCCCGTAGTTGAGCGTCGGCGCTCCCGCGGCTTGGGCCAGCGCGAGGGTTTCGTAAGGTTTGCCGTCGAGACTGACGAACAACTGGCTGAAGTCGACGCGGCCCAGGATCAAACCGACCGGCGGCATAATGAGGTCGTCGACCAGCGAGCTGACAATTTTCCCGAAGGCCGCACCAATGACGACACCAACCGCAAGGTCGATGGCATTGCCTTTGGCGATAAATGTTTTGAATTCTTGCAGCATAGCCGCTCAGTCTGTCTGCACCGCAACGCTTGGTGCCAGCCGAAATTGACCGATGAAATCCGTTGTTATCCTCCTCTTGCTTTTCTGCAGTGCAGTTTACGCCGCGTCTCCTGCGCCGCTGCGGGTCGGTATGGACCTCTCCTATCCGCCCTTTGAAACCATCGGGCCGGATGGGCAACCCACGGGCATCAGCGTGGACCTTGCGAGGGCCCTGGGAGCCGACCTGGGTAGGCCGGTGGAGATCGAGAATATGCCATTCACCGGCCTCATTCCCGCGCTGAAATCCGGAAAGATCGACCTGATCATCTCCTCCATGACGGCTACACCGGAGCGAGCCAAGACGGTGGCTTTCTCGGATCCTTACTTGACCACTGGCTTGGGCGCCTTGGTGCCAGCCGCCAGCGACGCGCCCGACCTTGCCGCGTTGGACCAACCGAACCGGACCATCGTGGTGCGTCAGGGCACAACGGGTGAGGTCTTCGCCCGGGCCAATGTGCAAAATGCCCGCATCCTGACCTTGGAAAAAGAGAACGCCTGCGTTCTCGAGGTGGTGCAAGGCAAAGCGGATGCTTTCATCTATGACCAGATGTCGGTCTTCCAAAACGCCCGGCGGCA
This sequence comes from uncultured Chthoniobacter sp., assembly GCA_964545425.1. GTDB lineage: Bacteria > Verrucomicrobiota > Verrucomicrobiia > Chthoniobacterales > JACTMZ01 > JACTMZ01. Next base: position 1,723 of record CAZJGQ010000185.1, read on the forward strand.
CCCCGGGAAAGTCCGCGCGCTGCTCGCTCCGTTGCAAAAGGAGTCGTGGGCCGTCGCGATGAGACCGGACGACACGGAGTTGCGCGGGCAGGTCAATGCCTTCCTCGCCAAATATCGGGAGGAAGGCGGCTTCGACAAACTCGCGGAACGTTACCTGGCGGACGAAAAAGCCGCGTTCGAAGCGCAGGGCATTCCGTTCGTCTTTTAGTCGGTCTTGACCAGAACGGCAGCCCCGCGCGGTGCCAGATGCACCGATAAGGCGCCGTCTTCGGAGCTCACCTCTCTGCCATTCCAGCGATCTGTCCAAGAACCACCGGTTTCGATAGACGCTGCCTGTTTCTCGTTCGAATTATTCAACACGACAATCACGGCTTCATCCCCTAACTGCCGGCGGAAGCCGTAGAGCTGTCGCTCGTCGTCGATGAGAACTGTCTCGAAGGAACCGCGACGCAGGGCGGGCAACGCGCGGCGCAGCGCGATGAGTTTTCGGTAGTGCTCGAGCAGGTCGCGATTGACCTCAACCTTGTCCGCTTTGTCCTTTTTGCTGCCGTCCGGCAACGTGACTTCGTCCTCGTAGGCCAAATCTTCCCAGACCATCGGCTTGCGGCAGTCGGGATCGTTGGCGCCCCACATTCCGACTTCGTCGCCGTAGTAGATCATCGGCGCGCCGACATAAGTCATCTGCATGACGGCAAAGAGTTTCTGCGATTCCAATTCCTCCGGCGTGGGCTTCCGCGGATCGTATTGGCCGTTTTCGACCTTGGAAAAATTGAAGTAAGCCTGCCAATTGCTGGCGTGCTCGCGGTCGCGGTTGACGATGTGCGATCCGATGCGGTCGGTGTCGTGACTGCCGAAAAGATTCTGCTGCACCTCGGCCACCCCGGGAGGGAACGCCTCGCGCAACTCGCGCAGGCGCCGGTCGACTTCCGTGGTGGTGATCCGCGTCTTCTCGTCGGCGAAATAATCGGATGAGGCAAAAGCGAAATTGTAATTCATCACCGCGTCGAACTCGTCGCCCTGCAGGTAGGGCTTCAGCTTGGGCACGGGGTCGATCAGTTCCGCGGTGATATAAGCTTCGGGATTCACACCCTTCACCACCTTGCGCCACTTTTTCCAAAACGGATGGGCCACACAAAAGGCCACGTCGAGTCGCCACCCGTCGATGCCGTCGGACGGGTCGCCGTCGCCATCCGGATCCATCCAGCGCCGGGTCGCGGCGAAAATATAGTCGCGCGGACCGGCCACGATCCCCTCTTCGTCCTCGCGGAACTCAGGGAGCGTCTTGTGTCCGAACCAACCCTCGTAATCGAACTTGGTCCCCTTCTCCTCGTCCCGCCATGAGTTGACCGTGAACCAGTCGGCGTAGGGCGACTTTTC
>CAZJGQ010000186.1:0-3086 GCA_964545425.1 uncultured Chthoniobacter sp.
GGATCGAAACCCACGCCAGCCCGTATCTCGATGCCAACGGACGCATGGACGGCTTTGTTGCCACCAGCCGCATCGTCGACGCGCAGGTTGCCGCGGAACAGCAGCTCGAGCACCGGGCCCGCACCGACGAACTCACCGAACTCCTCAACCGCAAGGAAGTCCTCAGCCGCATCGAGACCCTCGGCGAACAATCGCGGCGCACCGGCCGCGAGCTGGCCGTTCTCTTCTGCGATCTCGACCGCTTCAAGGAGATCAACGACGTCCACGGACACGCCGCCGGCGACGAAGTCCTCCGCGCCACCGCCATGCGGCTGCGCGAGGTGCTGCGCACCAGCGACGACCTCGCCGCCCGCATCGGGGGCGATGAACTCCTCGTTGTCCTCCACGGTATACGCGACATGGATGACGCGGTGGCCATCGCCGAAAAACTGCGCGCCGCGGCAACCCAACCCGTGACCACGCCGTCGGGGCCGGTCAGCACCACGCTCAGCATCGGCGTCACCCTCAAACACCCCGACGAATCGACCGACACCCTCGTCGCCCGGGCCGATGCCGCCATGTATCGCGCCAAACAAACCGGACGCAACCGGGTCGTCCCTTTCAACGGAGCACCTTCCGCTACAAACACTTGAGCGTCATGAAACTTCCCCTCGACTTCTCCCCGGTCGCGCGCGCTTCACGCGCGTATAAAGAACTTATCGACAGAAACGGTGGCAACGGCGACCATGATGATTATCGCAAATCCTCCTGCGGTATTCCCCATTTCTTGAAACCCCACAAAGGCAAAAAGAAAAACGGGCAAGTTGCGCCACTCCAGCGCCGCAAGGGCAGCGATGAGTCCGGGAAACAAGCACCGGTTGACGGGAATGAGACGCGCCCGCTCGTCCTCGAGCGCCGCAAACAGCCGGAGCTCACTGGCGACGCGGAACACCACGTCCGCGAACTTCAGGCTCTCTCCCAAAGCCTTCTTGAATTGCGCGAGAAGGAGCACCAGGAGATCAGTCGCGAGCTGCACGACAACATTGCCCAAGTCCTCTCCGCCGCCACCACCCGCATCAATCTCGCCCGCCAGGAAAAAATTCCCGCTTGGTTGCGGCAGGAACTTGTCGACCTGACCGAACAGCTGCGCACCGCCCTCGACGAGGTGCGCCACCTCGCCCGCGACCTGCGTCCGTCCGTTCTCGATCATCTTGGCTTCGCCGCTGCGCTGGAAAAACACGCCGAGGCTTTCCGCGGACGCACTCGCATGGTGCTTGAAGTCCGCGTCGTGCCGGAGGCCGTCAGTTTCCTCGCTAACGGCGAGCTGACCCATCTTTTCCGCCTCACCCAGGAGGCCCTGCAAAATATCGAAGAACATTCCGGGGCGAAAAACGCGTGGATCAATCTCCATGCACGCGACGGCACCATGCTCTTGGAGATTGGCGACGATGGCTGTGCCTTCACTCCCGAGCGCGTCGTCGAAGCGCAGAAGGACGGACACCTCGGCCTCCTCGGCATGCGCGAGCGCACCGAATTACTCGGCGGCGGATTCGTCCTCGAGGCCGTTCCCGGACAAGGCACGGTGATCAACATCACAATCCCCCCCCCCGCAAAACCCGCCCCGCAAGGGCCACTGAATAACACTCATGAAACAAACCTCAGTCCTCATTGTTGACGATCACCGCATGATGCGCGAAGCGCTCGTCATGATCCTCGAACGCGAAAAAGACATCAAAGTCGTCGGCCAAGCATCCGACGGACGCGAAGGCGCCGAAAAAGCGGCCAAGCTCAAACCCGATGTCGTCACCCTCGACGTGGCCATGCCGAACTTGAACGGCCTCGACGCCGCGCGCCACATCCGCCGCCAATCCGCCTCAACCCGCATCATCATCATCACCTCCTACGACAACGACCTCTACATCCAGCACGCCCTCGAGGCCGGCGTGGACGGCTATGTGACCAAACATTCCGCCGCCGAAACTCTGGCCAAAGCCATCCGCGAAGTGGCCAAAGGCGACAAGGTCTACTCGCCCAACGTGAAAAAGCGCATCCCGCAATACGAGAAGGTCGAAGGCGGGCACAAACTCCTCCGGCGCAAGAGCGACACCCTGACCGAGCGCGAAGTCGAAGTCCTCCAACTCATCGCCGAAGGCAATGCCAACAAACAGACCGCCGACAAACTCGGCATCAGCATCAAAACGGTCGAGAAGCACCGCCAAGCCGTGATGAACAAGCTCCACATCCACGACACCGCCGGATTGACCCGCCACGCCATCGCCGCCGGCATGATCGAAACCCCCGCCCACTCCCCCATGGCAAGAGCCTAGGATTTTTAGCCACGGATTAACGCGGATAAGCGCGGATAAAAGGCAAGATTAGGCCCGGCTGGCTGACACCAGCCGGGCCTATTTCTTCCGGGTGAGCGATGACCGACAGACGGCGCCCGACAGCTACTCCACGCGACATACGCGATCATTGCTTCCGGCAGACCAGACTTTTGCGCCGGAACCGAGGCTTGGCGAGATGGCCCTTAGGCAATCAGCCGGCGCAAAAATATGCTATGTTATCCGCGCTCATCCGTGGCTTGCCTTTTGCCCGCGTCAATTTGCCTGCGGCCTTACGGCCTCGGCCGTCTCGCTACGCTCGGCTGTGGCCTGTGTTTTCTCCCCGCTTAAATTCCAAACCAATCGCTTAAACTCCACCTTGCGACGCCCAAAGTTGATCAGCAATCCAATCGGCTTTCCGGTCGCAACCAGTTCATTGATCAGCTGCGCCTCATCCGCCTTGCGGTATTCTTCGGCCACCTTGAATTCCACAATCACGGTGCCCTCGACCACCAGGTCAGCCACATAGGTCCCAACAACCTCCCCTTTATATCGCACCTCCATCCTGCTCTCCACCACCGCGCTCAATCCGCGCCTCTGCAACTCCACCGCCATGGCATTCCGGTAGACTGCTTCAAGAAACCCGTAGCCAAGGGCCCCATGAACTTCGAAAGCAGCCCCAATCACCGCCTCAGTAACATCACCATAAGGAAGCCCGCTCGCCATGAAGGCATTAAGCTTGGCCGGTGTCAGCCGGCCAAGCTTCTTATCCTGCCTTTTATC
>CAZJGQ010000187.1:0-3082 GCA_964545425.1 uncultured Chthoniobacter sp.
CACGGCGAAACTCTCCGCAGCGGGTGGCTCGACCGCTTCGCCGGGACGGGCGTGGAAAAGACCGGCAGCCAGTCCGAGCGCGAAGAAAAAGGCACCGCAAAGAAGGATGCCGGCCAGCCAGGAAAACAGCCGGCTCTCCAGCGCCGACGCCGGTCGCGTGTTGGCCTTGGGGCTGGATGATAAGCGACGCGATCGCCGAGGGCGATTTTCCGCCGCCGCACCGGAGCCGGAAGACGCGCCTTCACCGGGCTCGTCTTGCGAGGTGTCAGGCACCGCATCCGGACGGGGAGGAAGAGAAAGCGCAACCGAGGCGGCCGTTGGCTTCGGCAATTCGGGAGCACTCCATTGGATCGGCCTCACCCGGACTTCGCCCGACTCTTCGTTAGCCGGCTTTGCGCGAGACCGAGAGGAGGGCAACGGCGGAAACTGCGGCTCGCCGGTCGGACTCTCGATTTCGGACTGCTTACCCATACAACCTTGGAGACAGGGTAAACTCCGGCTGCGCCAGACGCACCTACGAAAAAGCCCCGCCGGGTCGTGGGGAAGGAGATCTGCTAAGGAACAAGATTGGCCCAACCATGCCCCAGATGCTCCTGGTAGGGTGCGAAAACGGGATCGGCAACGAGGTAGGCAAAAAGGTCCGGGGGCAAGATGCCACCGGCTTTGCGCAAGAAACCGGTCGCTTCCTCGGGCTGACCGAGGCGGAAGCCGAGGTACGCGGCCCCGAAAAGATCCGCTGGTGCGGCGGCCTCGAAAGGCATTTGCGGCAATGCCGCATCGGCTTTTTCCTGCAGCTCGAGAAGACGCAAGCTGACGTCAATGGCGGTGTGCGCATCGACGGGCTGCAGACGCAAGCGCGCCGACTCGAGCATTCCTCTGGCACCGGCGTGATCGCCGCGCGAGCGCATCCGCATTGCCATTTCGAAGTAGGGAAACGGATTGGCCGGATCGGCGGCCATGGCTTCCCGCAAGAATCTGTCCGCGGCGGGCTCGACATTGCCCAGCGGCGTCCAGCCTCCACCACCTTCAGTCTGCGCCTCGATGGCACCACGAAGCGCAAGCGCATCCGAAACTCTCTCCCCTTTGCCCAAAGTCGACGCCAGCGCCTCCGCCGCCGATCCGATATCCCCTGCTTGGAAAGCAGCCAGGGCAATGAGGTAGTCGAGCGACGGGACGTTCGGGTCCTCCGCACGCACCTTGCGCAATGCGGACAAGGCATGGATAGCAAGTCCGGACCGCAGATCCGAGAGGGCCCGCTCGATGGCCTGCTGATGGGGTCGCGTGATGACCGGTCGATCTGCTGCGACGGATGCGGCTTGGACTGCGGAAACAGCGCCGGGCGCAGACCCGCCTGCTGCACTGAGGCACCACCAAGTTGCGGCCACGGCGAGGGTGAGGCAGAAAAAAAGCGCCGCGAGCGACCATGGCAGAACAAGGCCACCCCGGGCCGGGATCATGGAATCTGCACTTCCGGCGAGACTCACCTTCAGGGCGGGCACTTTCTTCTCCCGGACGGCTGGGCCGAGAGCGCGTCGACGGCGACGAACCTCCTCGAGCGGAGCCACTGTCATGCGTGGCCGCTCGGCCAACTGCGGTCGGAATGGGTCAGCTCTCACGTCCTCGGTGCGTTTCTTCCCGTGGTAGCGCCGCAGGCACGCGAAAAAAGTTCTTAGTGGTGAATTTTCCGTCACATCGTTGACACACGGCGGACAGCGGAACGCTCTTGCAGTTGCAGGCTGGACACGTATTCGCATCAACGAATATGTTTCGCACCGTGAACTTGGTCCGCATCCACGAATGCCTATGCGACCGCACGCGCCTGCGCATCGTGCATCTGCTTTTGCACGGACCGCTCTGCGTTTGCCACCTGCAGGACATTCTCGGCGAACCGCAGGCCAAAGTTTCCCGTCATCTTGCTTATCTTCGCCAGAACGGAATGGTTGACTCCGAGCGGGACGGGAAATGGATCATCTACCGCCTGCCCGCGCGGCAATCGCCTCTGCTGGAAACCAACCTCGCCTGCCTGCAGGATTGTTCCGCGGAAGAGATCATTTTCCGCCGCGACTTGCAGCGCTTGGCCAAGATCCATGGCAAAAACGGGCGCCGTCGCGCCCTCGCTCGCTCATGACCGATTCCATCGCCCGCCGGATGTCCTTTTTGGACCGTTACCTCACGCTGTGGATTTTCGTCGCCATGGCGGCGGGGGTTCTCGCCGGGAGTTTTCTCATTCCCGATCCGGAAGCCTTCTTCCCTCCGGTCACGGTCGGCACGACCAACCTGCTCATTGCCGCCGGACTGATCCTCATGATGTATCCGCCCCTGGCCAAGGTGCGCTACGAGGAAATGCCCAAGGTTTTCTCCAACCCCAAGGTGCTTGGGCTCTCGCTGCTGCAGAATTGGGTCATCGGTCCGGTCCTCATGTTCGTCCTCGCCGTGCTGTTTCTCCGCGATCATCCGGACTACATGGTCGGGCTCATCCTGGTCGGCATTGCCCGCTGCATCGCCATGGTGCTGGTTTGGAACCAGCTGGCCAAGGGCAGCAGCGAATACTGCGCCGGGCTCGTCGCGCTCAACAGCGTTTTCCAGATTGTGACCTTCGGTCTCTATGCGTGGGTTTTCATCACGTGGCTGCCCGGTCTACTCGGCATCGACCTCTCGGGCGTGCAGGGACTGGGCGGCAAGTCGCTGGCCGATGTGACCATCGGACAAATCTTCGCCAGCGTGATGATCTACCTCGGGATCCCGTTTGCGGCGGGCGTGCTGAGCCGCGTGATCCTCATCCCGCTCAAAGGCATCGAATGGTATGACCGCAAATTTGTCCCGGTGATTTCGCCGATCACCCTCATCGCCCTGCTTTTCACCATTGTCGTCATGTTCACCTTCAAAGGCGACACCATCGTCCGGTTGCCGCTCGACGTGCTGCGCATCGCGGTGCCGCTGACCATTTATTTCGTCCTCATGTTCGGGATCAGCTTTTTCCTCGGACGCCGGGTCGGGGCCGATTACTCGCGCAGCACGACCCTGGCTTTCACCGCGGCGGGCAACAATTTCGAACTGGCCATTGCCGTGGCCATCGCCGTCT
>CAZJGQ010000188.1:0-3066 GCA_964545425.1 uncultured Chthoniobacter sp.
TTCTGTAGCCGCGGCACTCTGTGCCGCGAATCCGCATGGCTTTGCGCGGCACAGAGTGCCGCGGCTACAGGACATCACTGGCGCGCAATGGCCCGCAGCGCCGGATCTTCGCCCAGCAACTTGAGTGCCTTCCGCAGCAAACTCTTTCCCGGCTCGGTCCGGTGCCATGTGGAGGCACCGGAGGGATGGGGAAGGGCGATGACATCGAATTTCACTCCGCCCCGTTCCAGCGCAATGCGTCGTCCGATCACCTCGCTCAATTTCTCCGCGGCGACGAATTGCCCGATGGCCAACTTGCCGACGGGAATGACCAATTTCGGCCTTAGCAATTCAATCTCGCGGCTCATCCACGGCGCGCAGTTGCCGATTTCCTCGTCATCCGGCACACGGTCCCCGCTGCCTTTGGGATGTTTGCCGGGGAAGCAGCGGCAGACGGCGGCCATGTAGATGCGCGAACGGAAAAGATCTTCCCCAAACCCACAGGCTTCCTCAAACCATCGGAAGAGCGTCTTGCCCGCGGTCCAAGCAAAGGGTCGTCCGAGCTGCGGTTCACGCACACCGGGCGCTTGGCCGACGAGCATCACTTCGCTGCGCACGGGCGGACCCGAGACCGGTGCTGAGGCCATGCGCGGGCATTTGCGGCAGGCATGCAACTCCGCAACGTGCGCGCGCAGGGCATCGCGGCTCATTTGCCCTGGAACCGCGGAGCCCGCTTTTCTTTGAACGCACGGATGCCCTCGGCGTAGTCCTCGCTGTCATAGACCTGGCGACGGATCGCCTGGATCTGTTCGGCCGTCTCCGCGTCGATGTGGTGTCCGCGCGAGAGGAGCCGGAACTCGGCTTTGATCGAACGCACGGCCAGCGGCGCGTTGGCTGCGATAGTCCCGGCCAGCTTGAGCGTGAACGGCTCGAGTTCCTCCGCGGCGACCACGTGATTGACGAACCCGTTGTTCCAAGCGTCGTCCACGCTGACCGGTTGCGCGGTGAAGAACATTTCCTTGGCCTTGTTCACCCCGAGCAGGTTGGTGAAATGGATCAGTCCGCTTGCGTTGTAAGGGATGCCGATCTTGGCCGGCGTCATGGCGAAGGCGGATCCGTGCGCGGCAGTGATGATGTCGCACGCCGCGCAGAGGTCGCACGCGCCACCCCAGACCGAACCTTCGACCATGGCAATGACCGGCACCGGGCAGTCCTGGACTTTGCGCAGGAGCGTTTCCAAAGCGTCGAAATACCCCAGCGGATCGCGCCGCGGCTCGGGGATCTCGTTGATGTCGTGGCCGGCCGACCACACTTTGGCTCCGGCCGCGGCGCGGATAACGATGACGCGCGCCTCGTCCCGCACCAGCGTGTCGAGGCCGTCCATCAGCTCGCGCATCAATTCGCCGTTGAGGCAATTGTGCTTCTCCGGACGGTTCATCTGCAGAATCCCGATCCGGTCGGACATCGAACGCTCCACCAGTGCCATGATGTCCCTTGGCTATTCCCCGCGGAGCGCGGAGTAAAGCCTGTGCGCGGTCAGTTGCCGCCGTTGCTTTCGAGGCCCTGCAAGATTTGCAGCGCTTCATCGCGTCCGGCCGTGTTGCCCAGTTCCTGTTGCATGACCGCCAGATTGCGCGCCGAGCCCGGCGTGGCGCGGATCATGACCGAGCGCCGCATGAGTTCCGTTGCCTCGGGGCGGCGTCCGAGTTTCCACACCATGACGGCCAGATCGTTGAATGCCTCCGAGCTGTCCGGACGGCGCGCGATCACTTCGCGCATCAGTTGTTCTCCCTCCGCGGTGCGTCCGCGGTCGTCGAGCGCCGAAGCGTAATTGTGCATCGCTTTCCAACTGCGCGGATTCACCTCGAGCGTGGCGGCGAAAAGTTTCAGGTCCTCCGACCACAGCGGCAGACGCCACGCCGAGCCGAGGGCAAGCAGTCCGACCGCAACTGCCGCCAACGCGGTGACCCAGAGTTTGTTGTTGCGCGCCACGATTATGGCCAAGGCCAGCGCGGGTCCGATCAGAGCAAGATACGCGTAGCGGTCGGCCACCGTGCTGACCACTTGGAAGTTGAACGGCACCAACCCGAGCGTCGGGAGCAAGGCCAAAGCAAAGATGAGGAACGGCACCAGATAGATGCGCAGCCTTTTCACCGCGATCAGCACGGCGAACAGCGCCGCGGGTCCGATCCACATCCACCACAACCACCCGGCCGAAAGCGCGACATCCGGCGCCCGCCCGTAATCGGCGGCAAGCCCGGCGGGCCACAAAGTCTTGAGCAGGTAGAAGGCGAGCGCATCTCCGGCCACGAGCGGACGCATCCACACCGGCACCAACCCGACGGCCAGTTCCGCCGCCCACTGCGCGCTGCTGGTCAGCACGACCCACGCCGCACCGATGACGAGCCACGGTCCGAGCGACCAAGCGATCTGCTTCCACGTCCATCGGAACGGCATCATCGCGAGCACAGCAGCCATGAGCGGCAGCGCCACGCCTGCGGGTTTGGCTGCGAGCGAGGCAACAAAAAGCAAGGTCGCGCAAATCCAGCGCGCCGGTCGCGTTTGCTCGTTCCCGAAAAGCACAACGAGCGAGGCCAACCCGAGGCATCCGCCGAGCACATCGCGCAAGCCCGAGATCCAAGCCACGGGTTCCACTTGCAGCGGATGCAGCGCGAAGAAAAGCGCACCAAGCGCCGCCGCCAGATTCATCCGTCCATCGGAAGTGCCGGTGGAAAATTTCCCGACGACACGCCGCAGCAGAACAAAAGCCAACGCAGCCGACACCGCATGCACCAGCACATTGGCCCCGTGGAACCACGCCGCATTGAGCGGTCCCGCAGCGACCGGCAATCCATCGGCCCACCGCGACAGCGCGGCCAGCCCGGCCCAGACCGTGTAAGTCAGCGGGATGTAAAGTTGCTGCCAAGGCCCCGCCCACAGCGCGCCGACACTACCCCACGACAACTCCGCGATGTGCGGATTGGCATGCACGTGGATGTCGTCATCCCAGAAGGGGAAGAACGGAAACCGCAGCGCCGGCAGGAAAACGAGCGCCGTGCCCATGGCCACAAGCAGCGCCCAAGCCCA
>CAZJGQ010000189.1:0-3064 GCA_964545425.1 uncultured Chthoniobacter sp.
TTCATTCGCTGTGCTCGATCTGGTCCTCGAGTTGGCCGACCTCTTTTTGCATGTCGCGCAGGTTGATCGTCTCGTGGGTCGAGGAGCGGTAGAAAAGAAAGATCAGTCCGCCGGCCAGACTGCCGACCGTGTTGATGAGGAAGCCGGTGACCGAAATCAAAGTGGCCACCGCGGCACCAACGCCGAAGGGGGCAAGGAGCGAGACAAACAAGCTTTCGCGCAAGCCGATGCCCGAAACGCTGATCGGGATGGCGGTGATCACGGCGACGATAGGCAGGACGGAAAAGACATCGACCAAGCCGAGCTGATCGGTGAAGGCCCGCGCGGCGCAGTAAAACGTGATGAAGAACATGGCGAAGAGCGGGAAAGACACGAGAAAGGCCCAGATCGTTTGACGCCATCCTTTGGCATACATGTGGCAGGCGGCGGAGACCTCGACGATGCGTCCGCGCAGCGGCGTCCATTGCGGCAGGTAGTGTACCCAACCGAAAGCCGAGCCGACAAACATGCCGACGGTCACCACCACCGCGGCCGCGAGCAGCCAAAGCAGCGTGGTCAGCAAGGCCGAACTGGCCGGTGAGTGGCTGAGCAAGTCGTAGCGGAAGTAGAGAAAACCCAGGCTGATGAGGATGAGCGCCATCATACCGATGACCCGGTCCATGAACACGCTGAGCAACGCCGCAGCCTTGTTGTTGCGCGCCTCGCGCATGGTCAGGAACATCTTCACCACGTCGCCGCCGGTCGATCCGAGCATGAACAAATTGAAGAACATCCCGATCATGAAAAGCTGCCAAGTGCGCAGCCAACCCATGTTGATACCTTGCACGTTGAGGAGGACTTTCCATCGCACCGTGGCCAGGATCGTGCAGCCGAAAAAGACACCCACCCCAATCCAGAGCCAACTCCAGTTGGCCTGACGCAGGGCCTCGCCCATCTGGGCGCGCTTCTCCGGATCGTGGAAAACCCACCAAAGGAGGCCGACCGTGACTGCCACCTGCAGCAGCGTGAGCAATGTTTTTTTCATGCGCCGAAAACGCCGCCAATCAATCAGTTAACTGTTCCGGACGAAATCACTTTTTTGGCCGCCGCCTCCCCGCTGGCCATCACGGCATCGATACTCGCCCCGCAGGCGGCATCGCCCGTAACGAGCAGGCCAGTGGGTAGCGCACCCCACGGCGCAGGACGCTGCTCGAATCCCGGCGACTGCTCCGGAACGGCATAGGGGACCCTCACAAAAGACAACGGGCGCAGTTCGTTCGCGGCGGCGCCGAACCAAGAGGCAACTTCGGCTGCAACAAACTCGGCGTCCGCGGCCCGGGCGTGGTCCGGAATCACCGTCACGCTCCAAAGGTGCGCACCCTGCGGCGCCAAGCCGGGCACCACATTGGTCAGGAGGGCTGCATGAAGCACCGGGCTCTCGGCACGTCGCGGAGGCAGACATAACCATTCGCCCTCATAAAACGCCCGCTCCGCCGCGAAATAATGGACCGCCGTTCCCCGGGCCGGACGCGGCCTGCCTGTAGCGACGAGGCGGCACACCGCGGGTTCGTCGACCGCCAAGACAACCGCTTCTCCTTCCACCTTCTCCCCGCCGCTCAAACGAACTCCGCTCACTCGCCCTTTCTCACATACCAACTCCTCGACTCGCGTTCCGCATCGAACGGAGTCCTTCGGCAGCCGCGCCGCCAGCTGCTCCGCGATCCCGCCGATTCCATCTCCGGGCAACAAAGCACGCCCGGTGATGAAACGATGCAGGTAGTTCATGAACAGCTTCGCGCTCGTGCCCAACCCGGGATCCAGCAAGACGCCTCCGAAAAAAGGGCGCGCGAAGCGGACAAAAAACTCTTCGCTGAATCCATTCCGGCGAAGCAGCGCGTCGGTGGAAATGTCATCACCGTTGCCCATTCCACCCAGCGCACGCAGCGCGAGAGCCGAGAGGCGCAATTTATCTCCGAAGCCGAGCACATCGCCGCGCAACGCAGCGAGCACAGCCGCAGGCCGTCGCAACGGATTCTCCAAAGTCCGCGGCCGGCCGCACCCGACAAACATCGCACCCGCCCGGAATCGCCCTCCGCCCAAAGCCGCCAAATCGAGATGTCGCCGGGCCGCCGGATACGAGTCGAGGAGCACTTGGAATCCTCGATCGAGCACAAATCCCTCCGGCGTCCGGTCCGAAACAACCCGCCCGCCGGGACGCCCCGCCGCCTCGAGCAAAAGAAAGGGCCGCCCCGCCTCGGCCAACACCTTGGCACAAGTGAGACCCGCCAATCCTGCGCCAACAACAATGGTCATCCTCTTGTCAATACTTCCGCGCCACGCGTTGAACAAATTTTTCTGGCACCATTAATGCTCCCATCTACCTTCACACCTTCATCATGCACCAGATCGCACCACTGACGTTCGAGAAAGAAATCATCGACGAGTTGAAATTCACCATGGCCCGCGACCAAGTCACCGCGTCGCGCCGCGAGTGGTGGATCGCCACCTCCATGGCCATCCAGCGCCGCCTCATCGACCGCATGATGAAGACGCTCGCCGTGCACAACGAGAAGAACGTCCGCCGCGTCTACTACCTCTCCATGGAATTCCTCATGGGCCGCCTCTTCGCCAACAACATGATCGCCGCCGGCGTCTACAACGAGGTCAGCGAGGCCCTGGAAAACCTCGGCCATCCCCTCGAGGAGACCCGCGACGAGGAATACGACATGGCGCTGGGCAACGGCGGCCTCGGACGCCTCGCCGCCTGCTTCCTCGATTCCCTCGCCACGCTCGACCTCCCTGCCGTCGGTTACGGCATCCACTACCAATACGGGCTCTTCAAACAGGAGTTCCGCAACGGCTACCAAGTCGAGTTGCCCGACGCGTGGATCCAATACGGTTCCCCGTGGGAAATCATCCGCCCGCAGCACCAGCAGGAGATTCCGGTTTACGGTCACGTCGAAACAGTGGACGACGGCCGCGGCAAAACGCGCTCCGTCTGGGTCGACTTCCGCAAGATCATCGGCGTGCCTTATGACATTCCCATCCCGGGCTTCGGCACGGAAACGGTCAACTTCCTCCGCCT
>CAZJGQ010000190.1:0-3049 GCA_964545425.1 uncultured Chthoniobacter sp.
GCCAACCAAGTCGGCGTGGCCCGCCGCATCGTGGTCATCGACACGCGCGAGGCGAGGAAGCGTCCGAGCGTGCTGCGCATCGGCGGGAAATCGCGCCCGGTGCACAAGCATATGCCGATGGTCCTGATCAATCCCGAGATCGAGCTTTCGGGGCCTCAAGAATCCGGCAGCGAGGCGTGTCTCAGTATCCCCGGCATTCATGGTGAGGTGGAGCGTCCGGTCGTGGTGCGGGCCCGGGCTCTCGATCTCGAGGGTCAAGAGGTCGAGTTCGAGGCCGAAGGTCTCCTTTCCCGCGCCCTGCAGCACGAAATCGACCATCTCAACGGCATTCTCTTCATCGACCGTCTGGAACCGGCCGAGCGCAAGCGGGTGGCCGACGAGTTGCACCAATTGGCCGGCGGCATGGTCGGCTGAGAGGGCCGGAGCATTTCTGAAGCCGCAGTAACTGGCACCTTGCGGCAACGACCGCATAGAGAGGTGCATCGCGCCGTCCCGGCGCGATTTTTACCCAGGAAATCGCGATAGGGACATCGCGATCCACCCGCCAATCCCAGCCTGGGAACTTTCGTGCCCCCGTATTCCTGCAGTGTGGCCCGCGGCGCGCTTGTCTCCGGGCGCCGAAACGTGTTTGCTGGCGGGTCAAATCCGCTATGCCCCAAGTGACCGATTCCGACGAGGCTGACCTCCGGCAACCTCTTTTCACCCGTCCCGATTGGCGGGCCGCGCTGGTCGCAACGCTGATCAGTGGCGCGGTCTACTTTTACACCGCGCAACCGAACGTCGGACTCCTCGATTCCGGCGAATTCATCGTGGCGGCCCAGCACTTCGGTGTGCCGCATCCGACCGGCTACCCGTTGTGGACCATCCTCGCGTGGCTGTTCCAACTTCTGCCGCTGGGCAATGCCGCGTGGGAGATCAATCTCTTCAGCGGGCTTTGCGGCGCGTTGGCCGTGGGGGCGACCACCTTGCTGGCTTCGTCGATGCTGCGTTGGATGATGCCGTGGTGGGGTGGGGGTGAGGGAACGGCCAAAGTCACGCCTCTGGTCACCGGCCTCATCGCGGTGAGCTTCGGTTTGCTCTTTGCCTTCAGTTTTTCTTTCTGGACCCAAGCGGTCATTGCCGAGGTTTACACGCTGCACGGACTGCTCGTGGCGCTCTTTCTCCTCTCGCTCTACTGGTGGGTGCGGCGTCCGGATGCCGACCGTCCGATCCTTGCCACTTTCTTCACCTTCTCGCTCTGCATGAGCAACCACCACCTCACGCTGGCGCTGGCGCCTTTGCCCCTGCTCGTGCCGCTGCTGGTGCGGCGCTCGGTTTTCTGGGAGGTGCTCGTGGCCTCGGTGGTCAGCGCGGCGCTGGTCTATCTCGGGTTCGCTTGGCTCTCGAATGACGCGACCACTTGGTCGACGGCCATGCGGTTTTTCTACTTCGCCATGCTCGGGCTGATCATCCTCCTCGTGCTCAAGTGGCGCCGCACGGACCTCAAAATCGTCCTGCTCGTTCCCGTGGCCGTCATTCTCGGCCTGTTGCCCTACGCCTACATGCCCTTCGCCTCGTCGACCAACCCGCCGATGAATTGGGGTTACACCAGCACGCCGGAAGGATTTTTCTATTCGATCAACCGCACGCAATACGCGGGAAGTCTGTCCGACCTCATCGTCCGCACCCTGGGCAAAGGCATGGGCACCGCGCCCGAGAAGCCGCCCGAGCCGGAGGATCCCGAGCGTATTTCCACACTCGAACTGGGGCGCGAGTTCACCAACTTCTACTGGCGCAAGTTGATCGAAAATTTCACGCCGTGGAGTGTGGTCGCCTTTTTTGCCGCGGTGCTGGCCGTCTTCCGTCTGCCCCTGCGACAACGCACCTTCCTCTACCTCCTGCTCTTCGGGTTTCTGCTCGCCGCTTTCCTCCAGCCCATCATGGAGCGCACCGAGACCACCATCGACTCGTGGTCCCTGCAATTTCCTTACCACGGCTACGCTTACCTGCTTTTCGCCCTGCTGTGCGCGGCGGGCACCGGATACGTGCTGGCGCGGGTGATGTCCGCCCGCCCCGCGCTGCGCTACGCGGCTTATGTGCTTCCGCTGCTTCCGCTTTGGACCGGACTGCACAATGCGCCGCTGGCCAGCCAGCGCGACCATTGGTTCGGGTGGCATTACGGTCATGACATGCTGAAGGACCTGCCGAAGGACGCCTTTGTCTTCGGCGGCACCGATCCGGGGCGCTTCGTGCCGACCTACATGATTCTCGGCGAAAGCTTCGTCGATCCGGACCATCGCCGGGACCCGAATTTTGACCGGCGCGATCTCGTCATCGTCACGCAGAACGCTTTGGCCGACGCTTTTTACCAGAAATACATCCACGACCACTACGCGCCCGGGCGTCCCAAGGCGAAGGGTTGGTTCGAGAAGTGGCTCGGACGCGACAAACAATATCCGCCCGACGACACCATCATGCCGAGCGAGCAGGAGCTGATGGAGATTGTGCGCAATGTCTCCATGAATCTCCCGCCGGGGGCCAATCCGCAGGATCCCAATGTCGGCATCCTCTACCACGCGGCGATCGCGCAGTGGATTTTCGAGAAGAACAAAGACAAGCGGGAGTTCTTCATCGAGGAGAGTTTCCCCATGGAGTGGACCTACGCTTACGCCGTGCCCAACGGTCTGAGCTACCGCCTGAACAAGGAGCCGCTCGAGACGCTCCCGCCCGAGGTGGTGGCGGAGGACTTCCGCTATTGGAACGACTACGTCGAACGCCTGCTCGGGGATAAAAATTTCCACGAGGACTTCGACGCCAAGCGTTCGTTTTCCAAGCTGCGCAACTCGACGGGCAATCTCTATCGCGCAAGGCGGATGTGGCCCGAAGCCGAACGCGCCTACCGCCAAGCGCTGCAGCTCCACCCGAACAACATGGAGTCACTCGTCGCGGTCAGCGACATCCTGCGTGCCCAGAAGCGCTGGGATGAGATGGCCCAGATCTGGGATCGCGCCATCGAGGGCGATCCGAACAACCGCGCCGTCCGCAAAGCGCGCGAGCGTGTCACCCGCCT
>CAZJGQ010000191.1:0-3012 GCA_964545425.1 uncultured Chthoniobacter sp.
ATCCATCCTCACCACCGAAGGCAAACGCCTCCTGAAGAACTTCCTCGACCTGTAAAGTAGGGCGCGGCTTCCCCGACGCGCCGCTACTTCGCGTAATGAAACCGCAGCTGCGCAATCTCGAGATTGCCGCCGGCCACGCGGTAAACCATGCGGTGCTCATCCGAGATGCGGCGCGACCAGAATCCGGCGAGGGCATGTCTGAGCGGCTCGGGCTTGCCGATGCCGGAATAGGGATGGCGCACGGCGTCCTTGATCAAGTCATTGATCCTTTTCACCTGCTTCCGGTCGGTCTGCACCCAGTGCTGGTAGTCCTCCCATGCCTGCGGCGAGAAAACCAGATTCACGCCGGAGCCAAGTCTTTGACGCGCTTCTTGACACCCTTGCCACGGTTCAGACTGTCGATGGAAGCGAGCAGACGTTTGGTATTGGCCGGTGAACGAAGAAGGTAGGCCGTCTCCTGCAGGGACTCATAGTCATCGAGCGAGAGCATAACCACCGCCTGGTCGCGGTTGCGCGTGATGATCACGGGATCATGGTCGCTGCAAACCCGGTCCATGGTGGTGGCCAGATTCTCCCGGGCCGCCGTGTAAGTGATGGCGTTCATATGGACAGTATCATGGACAGGTCAAGTGCCCCGGTCAAGTCCGCTTACTTCCCCGGCGTCATGTTGGTCACCGCCGCGTTGGTCATCAGCTGGTTGGGAATGGAGACGATGTAACCCTCCGCGGTCCGCACCCTCGTGCTGCGCAGCCCGATATTGACCACCACGCCTTCGATGTCCCCTTGTTTGATCGTGTCACCGACTTGAAACGTGCGGTCAATCAACAGAGCGAGCGAACCGAACAAATTGGCAAGCGTTTCCTTGGCCGCCAGGGCCACCGCGAGTCCGCCGATCCCCAAACCGGCCAGCAGACCAACCACGTTGTAACCGAGGTTCTGCAGGACCAGCAAAACAGCGATGAGATAAAAGAAAACCTGACACGACCGGGCCAAGACCGGCGCCAAGGTGTCGCGTGTGCGCGCCTCCGCGGCATCGCCAGAAGCCCGCGCCCACCCCGCAAATGCCGTCGCTGCAGCGCGCCCGGCGACAAAAGCGGTGAGCACGGCCAAAGCGGCCCGAACCGCATGACCCAGCCAGTCTTCGAGAACAGGAGGAAGCTTGAGCATCTGCAGACCGACCGCCACGGCCACCAGCAGCACGCCCCAGCGGAAGAGCGGCACCAAGGTGCGCAGCACTTCGAGCCCCACGACCGGCGCCTTGGACCGCACGGCGCGCTCCATCCGGCCACCCAGCAAACGGGCGAGCCCCCAACTCCCACCCCAAGCAAGCACGACGAGAAGGGCAAACAGGAAAACCTCCCAAATCTTGGCGTCGGACCAAACAGCATTCATTCCATCTGCAAAAATAAACCGCAGGTCGCGCCGAGGGCACGGAGAAAAGGGCCCGAGCCTGCGGCTCGGGAGTTTTCAGTTTTCCGTGTCCCGTGTTCAGTCAACAAACATCCCGAATTCGAAATCTTGTCCCCTCCGTGCACTCCGAGCCTCCGTGAGATCACCCTTTTCCCTCAAGCCTCAACTCTCAACCATCAACTCCTCCAAAAACTTCTTCGCCGACCCGGCAATCGCTTTCCGCTCCGCCGGCGTCTTCTTGGCCAGCGTCTTCAACGCCATCCCCACCCGCGGATTCCGTGCAAACCGCTTCTCATGCCGTGCGTAGAAGTCCCAATACAGATAGTTGAACGGACAAGCCTCCGCCCCGGTTTTGATCTCCGGCTTGTAGCGGCACCCCGCGCAATAATTGCTCATCCGCGAAATGTAGCCGGACCCCGCCGCATACGGCTTCGTCGCCATAAACCCGCCATCCGCGTGCAGCACCATGCCGAGGACATTGGCGGCCATGACCCAATCATGCGCATCGACATACATTTCCAGATACCAGCGCAAGGCCTCCTGCGGCCTCACTCCCGCGAGGAGCAAAAAATTCCCCAGCACCATCAACCGCTGGATGTGATGATTGAACCCGGTGTCCACCACCTGCCGCAGGCATTGGCGCAGACAATGCATCTCCGTCTCCCCCGTATAAAAAAATTCCGGCAAAGCCCGCTGCGCATCCAGCCCGTTGACCTCCGCATAGTCCGGCATCTTCAGCCAATAGACCCCGTTGACAAACTCCCGCCACCCGGCGATTTGACGGACAAAACCCTCCACACTGGCCAGCGGCGCCTTCCCTTTTTCGTAAGCGGCAATGGCGCGTTCGATGCACTCGCGCGGCGTGAGCAAACCGAGATTGATCAGCGGCGAGATGACCGAGTGAAAAAGCAACTCCTCGCCTTCGACCATGAGATCTTCCCACGGACCAAATCCCGCCAACCGCGTGGCGATAAAAGTATCCAGCCATCGCAAAGCCCCCGCCCGGTCTACCGGCAACCAAAACCCCTCCGTCGTGCCCGGATTACCGGCAAACTCCTTCTCGACCAACGCCATCACCTCCCGCGTGATCTTGTCCGGCTTGACCGCCTCCACCGCGACCTCCGGCTTCCCCGCCTTGGTCCAGTCGCGGAAAGTCTTCCGGTTCTCCTCGTCGAAATTCCAACGCCCGCCGACCGGTTGTCCATCGGGTTGCATCAAAAACCCGAACTCCGCCCGCACCCGCCGGTAATGCGTCTCCATGATGAGCGATTTCTTCCCCTTGGCCCAAGCGATGAAGTCCTCGCGCGGCACCAAAAACTGCCGCGTCGGCACGATCTCGAGAGGAAACTTCCTAGCCAACTTCTCCGCCGCGGCCTGCTCGTCGTAATTGTTCGGCTGCGCGAGTAGGATCCGCTCCGGCTTGTGCTTCTTCACATGCGCGACCAGCGCCGACTCCCAACTGATGCCCTTGCCGAAAGCGTAATAATCCACCGTCCACCCCGCCTTGCGCATTTCCTCCGCAAAGTGCCGCTGCGCCGAAAGCAGCAGCACCAGCCGCTTCTTGTGGTATTTCAGCTTCCGCAACCCCCTCTCGCTCTCGAC
>CAZJGQ010000192.1:0-2988 GCA_964545425.1 uncultured Chthoniobacter sp.
CGCGCATTTCGGGATAGAGCGCGACGTTTTCCGGCATGTAGCCGACCCGCGAACGGACCTCGCGGGACTGGCTGGCCACGTCGAACCCCGCCACGCTGGCCCGGCCGCTCGTCGCCGGTAGATAACAGGACAAAATCCGCATCGTCGTGCTCTTGCCCGCGCCATTGGGTCCGAGAAAACCGACGATTTCACCCTTCTCGACAGTGAAATCGAGATCCTGGATGGCTGTGATGCCGGCGTATTTTTTGGTCAGTCCTTCAACCTTGATCATGACGCGGGGCCCGCTCCCGCCTCCGGGGCCGGGCCGAAAGGGCATTTATGCCGCGGTTCGGTGGCGCTGGCAAGCGGGCTCGGCACCCCCGGCGACACAGAAAAAATGCGTCCGCCCGCGCGTCTCTGTGTTGCAAGGAAGGCGCCGCTGGGTGATCTTGGTCGCTCGTCACTCCATGAGCCAATCCTTGTCGGGAAACTGGAACTCCGAACTGCTCGAAGAGAATTACGAGCGCTGGAAAAAAGACACCGAGTCGGTCACTCCCGAGTGGAATGCCTTCTTCGAGGGATTCGAACTCGGCCTGACCCAATCCGAGGAACTCGCCGAGGGCGCCCGCGCCGCCGTGCCCGAAGACGCCGCGCTGGAACGCCGCGCCGACTCGCTGGCCTACGCCTACCGCACGCTCGGTCACACCATCGCGCGTCTTGATCCGCTGACCCCCGAGCCGCCGGAAAATCCGCTGCTCTCTCTCAAAGCCATCGGCTTCACCGAGAGCGACCTCGAGCGCACCGTCGCCTCGAAATATTTCCGCGACGGCAAACCGATGCTCCTGCGCGAGATGATTTCCGAGCTGCGCGACATCTACAGCGACACGATCGGCGCCGAATTCATGCACATCCAGGATCCGGGCATGCGCAACTGGATCCGCGAACGCGTGGAAAACCGCGGCAACGGCAACCGCGCCGACGCCGACCTGCACCGCGCCATCCTCCGCCAACTCTACGAGGCCGAGACCTTCGAGCACTTCCTCCACACGCGCTATGTCGGACAAAAACGCTTCTCGCTCGAGGGCGCCGAGTCGCTTCTCGTCATCCTCGACACCATCCTGCAGCGCTGCGAGCCGTGCAAAGTCGAGGAGATCGTCATGGGCATGGCCCACCGCGGCCGCCTTAATGTTTTGGCCAACTTCCTGAGCAAACCGCTCACCCTCATCTTCAACGAATTCTCGGAGAACTTCATCCCCGACGTGGTCGGCGGCAATGGCGACGTGAAATACCACCTTGGCTACCTCGCCGAACGCCAGACCTCCACCGGTTACAAAGTGACCGTGCGCCTCGCGCCCAACCCGAGCCACCTCGAAGCCGTCGATCCCGTGGTCGAAGGCATGGCCCGCGCCCGCCAGCGCATCCTCGGCGACACCGAAAAGCGCAAAAAAGTCCTCCCGCTCCTCATCCACGGCGACGCCGCTTTCGCCGGGCAGGGGATCGTTGCCGAGGTCTTCAACATGTCGCAGCTCCCCGGCTACAAAACCGGCGGCACGGTCCACATCATCGTCAACAACCAGATCGGTTTCACCACGCTCCCGGCTGACGCCCGCTCCAGCCTCTACGCGACCGACGTGGCGAAAATGATCGAAGCACCCATTTTCCACGTCAACGCCGAAGACCCGCTCGCGGTGGCGACCGTCACGCAGATCGCCCTCGACTTCCGCCAGGAATTCGGACGCGACGTGGTCATCGACCTCTACTGCTACCGCCGGCACGGACACAACGAAGGCGACGAACCGACCTTCACCCAGCCGCAACTTTACAACGCGATCAACAAGCATTCGCTCCCCAGCGAAATTTTCGTCAGCGAACTTGCCGCTCTCGGCACGGTCACGCCGGCCGAGGCCGCCGCGATTAAAAAAGAAGCCGCCGCCGATCTCGAAGAAGCCTTCGACATCGTCAAAAAATCCGAGAGCGAGCGCCAGGAAGGCGGACGCTTCGCCGGTTCCACTGCCGTTTTCCAGCCGCCTTATTCTTACGATCCGGTCCACACCGCGATCAGTCCGGACACTTTGCGCGAAGTGGTCGAAGGACTTTGCCGCATTCCCGAGGGCTTCCACATGCTGCCCAAAGTCCGCCGCATGCTCATCGACCGCCGTCTCGAAATCCTGCGCGACGGAGGACCCTACGACTGGGCTTTCAGCGAAGCGCTGGCATTCGGTTCGCTCCTCATCGAAGGCACACCCGTCCGCCTCTCCGGGCAGGACAGCCGCCGCGGCACCTTCAGTCAGAGGCATTCCACATTTTATGACATCGAGCAGCGCGTCGACTACGTGCCGCTCAATCACCTCAAAGAAGGACAGGCGAAATTCTGCGTCTACAACAGCCTCCTCAGCGAAGCCGCCGTGCTCGGTTTCGACTACGGTTACTCGCTCGATTACCCGGAGATGCTCTGCATGTGGGAAGCGCAGTTCGGCGACTTTGCCAATGGCGCGCAGGTCATCATCGACCAGTTCATCGCCTCGGCCGAATCCAAATGGCAGCGCCCCAGTTCGCTCGTCATGCTTTTGCCGCACGGCTACGAAGGACAGGGCCCCGAGCATTCCAGCGCGCGGCTCGAGCGCTTCCTGCAACTCTGTGCGGACAACAACATGCAGGTCTGCAACCTGACCACCCCCGCCCAGTATTTCCACGCCCTGCGCCGCCAGATCCACCGCGATTACCGCAAGCCGCTGGTCATCATGACTCCGAAAAGCCTCCTGCGGCATCCGCTCGTCGTTTCCAAGCAGAAGGATTTCACCGACGGACGCTTCTACGCCATCCTCGCCGACCCGCTGCCCGAGGACCACGCGCACATCACGCGCGTCATTCTCTGCTCCGGCAAGGTCTACTACGACCTCAAGGCCGAGCAGGAGAAACGCGGCGCGACCGACACGACCATCCTCCGCGTCGAACAGCTCTACCCGCTGCACACCGAAAAAATCAAACGCATCGCCAACAGCTGCCCGA
>CAZJGQ010000193.1:0-2971 GCA_964545425.1 uncultured Chthoniobacter sp.
TTCATGGCCTGGAGGCCGCGGCCGTGGAGGCGGCCGACGCCTTCCAGCGTCTTGCCTTGGCGGCACCACATGCCGGCGCGGGTGCCGGGGTGATAAATGACGGTGATGCCGGGCTCGGGTTCGGCGCGGAGAAAGGTGTCGGTGGCGTGCTCGTCGACGAAGTCGTGGAAGGGCTTGAACCAAGGATGCGAGTTGCGGTCGGTGAACAGGTCGCCGAGAAAGGCGCGAACTTCGGCGGCATCGACGCGGCGCAGGGTCTGGAGGACCGCTTTGCGGCGTTCGGCGAGGACGGCATCGGGGTCGTAAGCTTCCATGGGATGTTTTTTAACACGCGGGCCCCTGCATCGACAAAAGAAGACTGCGCGTAAAGGATAAGCCATGCGCGGTGTGAAGAAGCAGGACTTGCCCTCCAAGACATGCGTGGTCTGTGGTCGGCCCTTTGTCTGGCGCAAGAAGTGGGAAAAGGTTTGGTCGGAAGTGCGTTATTGCAGCGAAAGGTGCCGACGCACGCGGCCCGCGGCCCGATGAAAGAGCCGCTGCAGTTGGTCTGGTTCAAGCGCGATCTGCGTGTGGACGATCACAGGCCGCTCGCTGAGGCCGCCCGCTGCGGGCCGGTGGTCGGACTCTACGTGTACGAACCGGACTTGCACGGCAGCGAGGAATTCACGCCTGCGCATTTGGTTTTTCTCAACGAGTCGTTGCGTTCCTTGCAAAGCTCGCTCCGAGACTTGGGCGGGGAGTTGGTCTTGCGGCGGGGAAGCGCGGTCGGGGTTTTGCAGGCTTTGCATAGGGAGACTTCGTTTGCTGCGTTGTGGTCCCATGAGGAAACGGGCAGCGACCGAACTTACCGACGCGACCGCGAGGTGGCGGCCTGGTGCCGCGAGCAGGGTATTCCTTGGCACGAGTTCCGTCAGGACGGTGTGGTGCGCCGGTTGCGCTCGCGCCATGGCTGGTCGCGGCATTGGGAAATATTCATGGGCGAGCCGGCCAGTGCCCGTCCCTTTTTGCGTGGCGTGCGCGGGGTGCGGAGCGACGGTATCCTGTCGCCGGCGGATTTGGCTCTGCCTCCTTCCGACAAACCCGACGCGCAGAAGGGCGGATCGGAGGAAGCCCATCGCACCTTGGCCTCTTTTTTGGAGAACCGCGGGGTCAATTACCGTGCGGCCATGTCGAGTCCGGTCAGCGGATGGACCGCTTGCTCGCGGATCAGCCCTTATCTTTCGTTCGGCTGCATTTCCCTGCGCATGGTGGTCCGTGAGCTTTCGGCGCGGCGTGCCGCCTTGCGGGCGGAGGAAGCGGCCGGGGCGCCGGTAGATCGTCGTTGGTTTGGATCACTGCAAAGTTTCGGGTCACGCCTGCGCTGGCATTGCCACTTCATGCAAAAGCTGGAGGACGAACCCCGCATCGAGTTCGGGAATTTCGTGCGGGCTTACGATGGACTGCGGGAGGAATTCACGGCCAGCCCCGAGGGACGGCGGCGGTTGGAGGCGTGGAAGGAGGGGATGACCGGCTATCCGATGGTCGACGCATGCATCCGCTGCGTGAAGGCCACCGGTTGGCTCAACTTCCGCATGCGGGCCATGCTGGCGAGTTTCTCGGCCTACCATCTGTGGCTGCATTGGCGCGAACCGGCGGTTTGGCTGGGCTCGCACTTCCTGGACTTCGAAGCGGGGATTCATTTCAGCCAGTTTCAAATGCAAAGCGGGACGAGCGGGATCAATACGGTGCGCATTTACTCCCCCGCCAAACAGGCTGCCGAGCAGGATCCGGACGGCGAGTTCATCCGCCACTGGGTGCCGGAATTGCGCGATGTGCCGGTTTCCTGGCTGCCGCGCCCGGAGCAGATGCCGCCGGAGTTGCAGGGACGCTGCGGGTGCGTGGTCGGACGGGACTACCCCGCACCGATCGTCGAACATGCCACGGCGGTGAGAGAAGCCCGCGAACGGATCTCCGCGGTCCGACGTCGGACGGCCACGCGGAACGAGGCGCAGGCGGTGTTTGTCCGTCACGGCAGCCGCAAAAAGTCGGCGAGGCAGCGCGTGCGCAAGACTCGGCATCCGGTTTTGCCGGGGTTGGAGGACCTTGTGGCAACATCGGCCGCAGGCCGTGCGGACCATAAGGCTCTGGGGGTAGGGACACGCGGCTCGCGTGTCCGCGGGAAAGAGAGCGGACGAGCGAGCTCTCCGAGCCGTAGGCTCTACGAGCCGGAGGTCCGCTCGTCCCTACCTTAGGAAGCAAACACGACTTCGTATTCGGTATCATGCAAACGAGTGACTGTTTTCCTTCCAGCCGGCCAGCGGCCTTGGAGCGGCTCGAGGAGTTCGTGCAGAGCGGCGTGGCCGGCTACGCTCGCACGCGCAACTTCGTGAAGGCCGGACACGACAATGTCTCCCGCCTCTCCGCCGCGGTGCGGCACCGGCTGATCTCCGAGGAGGAAGTGGTCGATGCCGTGCTGGCCGTCCATCGATTCCCCGCCGTGGAAAAATTTGTCCAAGAAGTCGTCTGGCGGACCTACTGGAAGGGTTGGCTCGAGCTGCATCCCGGAGTGTGGACAGATTACCTCCGCCTTGCGGCGAGCCCGGCGCCCGAGATCCCGGTCGATGTCACCATGGGTGCTTTCACCGAGGAACTTCGATCGACTGGCTACATGCACAACCACGCGCGCATGTGGTGGGCGGCGTGGTGGTGCCACCAGCACGGGTTGCCGTGGGCGGCCGGTGCGAAGTTCTTTTACGACCATCTGCTCGATGCCGACGCGGCAAGCAACACATTGGGTTGGCGGTGGGTGGCCGGGTTGCAGACGCCGGGCAAAACCTACCTCGCGCGCCGCGACAACCTCGCCAAGTATTGGGAAGGTCACGGCTCGCTCGAGGGCATCGACGAACATGTCCGGGCGTGCATTCCCGCCGAAACAGCCGACCGTTCACGCGTCGCGTTGGCGGAGTATTCCGAGGCGCCCGTGCTCGAGGGC
>CAZJGQ010000194.1:0-2917 GCA_964545425.1 uncultured Chthoniobacter sp.
TGGCCACGGATCAGCCCGCCGCTTCGGTCTCCAAACGCGGGAAGACCGGTGAAGGTTCCCCGAGCTGATGTCCGGCGCGCAGTGCGCCCCATGAGGTGGACAAATCCCCCGGGAACCCGAGTTGTCCGAGAAGCAGATCCGAGGATTTCGGGATGACCGGATGAGCCAGCGCGGCGGCGAGGCGCGAGGCCTCGACCAAGACGGCCAAGACTTCATCAAGGCGCGCAGCCTGCGCGGGATCTTTGGCCAACTTCCACGGCGCCGAGCTCTCCACGAATCCGTTCGCCGCGGCGATCAGTTCCCAGACAGCCTCCAGCGCGGTGTGGACCTGGTAGTTTTCCATCGCGGTGTCAAAACGCCGTGCCGCCTCGGTGCCGAGTGCTTCGAGCGCCACGGCATCCTCGGATTTGTCGGCCGGTGCGGCAGCCAGCGTTCCGCCGCGGTAACGGCGCCCCATGCTGACCGTGCGATTGACCAGATTGCCGAGGTCATTGGCCAAGTCGGCGTTGTAGCGGGCACGCAACCGTTCCTCGTTGAAATCGGCATCCTGTCCGGTCGCGATGTCGCGCATGAGGTAGTAGCGCAAGGCTTCGGCCCCGTAGCGGTCGGCCAGCGCATCGGGATCGACCACATTCCCCGCGCTCTTGCTCACCTTGGCACCGCCGAGGTTCCACCAGCCGTGGACGAGGAGCTTCGGCATCGGTTCGACGCCCGAGGCCTTGAGCATGATCGGCCAATAGATGCCGTGCGCAGGCACGAGGATGTCTTTGCCGATAACATGCGCGTCGCAGGGCCAGAGGTCGGCAAAGGCCGGCAATCCTGCGCCGTCCTTCGCGCGGTAGCCGGCGAAGGTCGCGTAATTCATCAAGGCGTCGAACCAGACGTAGGTGACATAGTCACGGTCGAAGGGCAGCTCGATGCCCCAAGCGAGGCGCGATTTCGGACGCGAAATGCAAAGGTCGCCCGCCTCCTTGGCCACCGCATTGGCCAGTTCGTTGCCACGGAAGGCCGGAAAAACAAAGTCCGGGTGCGCCGCGATGTGTTCGGCGAGCCACGGACGGTATTTGGACAGGCGGAAATACCAGTTCTCTTCCTCAATGAAGACCACCTCGCCCCACTCCGGACCGAATTCGCCCTGCTCGTTGCGTTCCTTGTCGGTCAGAAACTGTTCCTGCCGCACGCTGTAATGTCCGCTGTGTCGCGCTTTGTAGAGATCGCCTTGATCGTGCAGCTGCTGCAACACGTCCTGCACCGCCGCGATGTGGCGAGGATCGGTTGTCTCAGCCCAGCCGTCATAGGCGATACCGAGCTTCACCCACAGCGCCTTGAATTTCGCGGTGATGTCCCGGGCGAATTCCGCCGGAGCCACCCCGGCTTTTTCCGCCGACTGCTGCACTTTTTGCCCGTGCTGGTCGACGCCAGTTAGAAAAAAGACCGGGCGTCCGCGCTCGCGATGCCAGCGGGCGACCACATCGGCCAGCACTTTCTCGTAGGCGTGCCCGATGTGCGGCGGCGCGTTCGTGTAATCGATCGCCGTGGTGATGAAAAATGGTTTGGCCGACATGAGATCTTCCATCAAAGCCACCCCGCGCCCCGGACCCAACGCCAAAATGACGCGGCCAGGACCGCGGTCACATCATGGGACGCAGCACCTCAAGGCCCGAAGCCTCGCGTGCCGTGACCAGCCACTGCGCGAATAGGAGCATCTCTTTGCCCTGCAGCATGCCTTGTTCGATTTTCGGGCGGCGCTCGGCCAAGGTTGCGGCGTCGGGTTGGTTGCGCGCGACGAGGTAGGCGGCAAATCCACCGTCGGGTCCGGGCACGAATTCACCCAGCGTTCCCACCTCCTGCTCCATCACCGCCATGGCCACTTGGCGCTGGGCGGGCGTGAGATCTTCGGCGAACGGCGAGAGGCCCTTCATGGGCTCGCTGGTTGCTTTGGCTTTTGTCACTGCGTCGGCAAAGGAAGCTCCGCCGCCCATCGCCTCGCGCACCGCAGCGATAGTGGCCGCCGCCGATTCCTGCACGGCCACGGCGCGTTTTTGTTCGATCAATCCCGCACGGAGATCCGCGCTCGCTTCTTCCAAAGTGAGCGGACGAGCGGGCTGGACTTCAGCCACTTCGATCACCGCGTAGCCATCGCGGCCCAGTTCGACGATTTCGAAATTGCCCGGGGCAGGAGGCAGGCGGAAAGCCACTGCTGCGGCTGCCGGCACCACTTCGCCATCCAGATCGGCCAAAGCTCCGCTCGACTCTCCACCCGGACCGAAGAGCGGGCTGGTGCGAACTTCCAATCCGCGGGCCGCGGCAACATCGCCCAAAGAACCACCCTCGCCCAAGGCCTGGCTGAGGTCACCCGTGGCGGTGGCTAACTTTTGCAAAGCGGCAACGCGTTCTTTGTCCGCCAGCTCCTTTTCGGCCGGGGTCAGAACCAGCGCCACATAGCGCACGGAGCGTTTCTCCGGAGACTGCAGCGTCGACTTTTTCTCCTCGAAGGCTTTTTGCAGCTCTTCATCGGTCACTTCGATATCGCGGCCCGCCCGCGCCGCGTCGAAACGCAACACCTCGACATCGACCGGCGCCACGCGCTGCAGGGCCGGCTCGATTTCCCCCGGCAGCAACACCGCGGGCGATTGCACAAGCGCCTTGATCTCCTCCAACCGCAGCGAGTCCTTGATCACATCCTCGAGCTGACGCTCGGTGAAACCGCGCGGTGCAAGCTGCTCCTGCATGAAGTTAGCGTATTTGACCGGATCGAATTGCCCCTCCGTCTGGAAAACAGGCAGCGTCTTGATGCGATCCACCACTGCTTGGTTGCCCGGCTCCACCCCGAGCGTCCGCGCCTCGTGCTGCAACACCATAAGGTTCCAGATGAAATTGTTGGCCGCCTCGTCCTCGGTCTGCGCCTGCCCGGAAA
>CAZJGQ010000195.1:0-2913 GCA_964545425.1 uncultured Chthoniobacter sp.
GACATGATGCGCTGTTTGATGGAGAACGGGCGCTTCGTATCCGCGCGGAGCATTTCTTCGTCGTGGTTGGCTTCGACAAAAAGCGCGTCGACGCCGGTCACGTGGTGCACCACCGAATGATTGACGTGGCCTAGGTCGGTTAGGATTCCGATGGAAAGCGAGTCCATGCGGATGGTGAACCCGACCGGATCGGAGGCATCGTGGGGGACGGAAAAGGCGGTTACCTCGAAGCACTCGACGGTGAATTTTCCACCGGAAGAAAAGAGGCGCCAGTCGGCGGACGCGTTGCGCTCGTCCTGTCCCCGGACCTCGTCCGCCGTCAGCCGTGTGGCGTAGACCGGACAGCGCAATGAGCGGAGCAAAACCGGGAGGCCCCCGGCATGGTCCCCGTGCTCGTGGGTGAGCAGGACGGCCGAGATTTGGTCCGGTTCGATGCCGGCCAGGGCCAAGCGCTGCAGCGTTTTGCGGGCGCTCAGTCCGGCGTCGATGAGAATACAGCGTCCGCCGGCCCTCAGGACCGCGGTGTTTCCGCTGCTGCCGCTGCCCAAGACGATGAGTTCCACGCAGCGGAGGGTAGCGGCGAGGGGAGCCGGCCGCAAATCCGCTTTGGTGTTTCGATCATGGTCAAAACGGCGTCGGTTGCGCTAAAAACGGTGTGTGCTGGAATACCACCGCTTGCTCAAGGAAGTGCTCGCCAAGGGACGTCCGCGCACCGACCGCACGGGCACCGGAACGACCGGAATTTTCGGTGCGCAGGCCCGCTTCGATTTGCGCGAAGGCTTTCCCCTGGTCACCACGAAGAAGGTCCACTTGCGTTCCATTATTCACGAATTGCTCTGGTTTCTTCGCGGGGAGACAAATATCGCTTACCTGCGCGACAACGGCGTCACTATCTGGGACGAGTGGGCCGACGAAAACGGGGACCTCGGGCGCGTCTACGGCGCGCAGTGGCGATCCTGGCGGGGGCCGGATGGTTCCACGGTGGACCAAATCGCGGAGGCCGTTCGATTGATCCGGACGAGCCCCGACAGCCGGCGGATTATTGTCTCTGCTTGGAATCCGGCGGAAATCGGGGACATGGCGTTGCCTCCGTGCCACGCGCTCTTCCAATTTTATGTTCAGGACGGAGAGCTCAGCTGCCAACTCTATCAGCGCAGTGCGGATATTTTCCTCGGGGTGCCCTTCAATATCGCGTCCTACGCCCTGCTTACCATGATGGTGGCGCAGGTGTGCGGTCTGCGCCCGGCTGAATTCGTGCACACCTTTGGTGACCTGCATCTTTACAGCAATCACCTCGAGCAAGCGCAGGAGCAATTGCGCCGCGAGCCGCGTCCGCTTCCGCGCATGATCCTCAACCCGGCTCGCCGGGAACTCGGTGATTTCGTTTACGAGGATTTCACGCTCGAAGGTTATGACCCGCATCCGGCGATCAAGGCGCCGGTCGCGGTATGATCGCGGTGGCCGCCATGGCGGCGAACCGGGTCATCGGCGCCGCTGGCCAGATCCCATGGCATCTTCCGGAGGACCTGCGCTGGTTCAAGGAACTCACCATGGGTGGCACCTTGCTCATGGGACGGGTCACTTACGACTCGATCGGCAAGCCGCTTCCGGGACGCGAGACCATCGTGATGAGCCGACGCGAGGGGTTGGAAATCCCCGGAGTGCAAGTGATCCGCGACCTCAGCGGCTTGCGCTCGGCAAAGACCCAAGGGGAAATCTTCGTCGTCGGCGGCGCCGAGATCTACCGTGCGGCGCTGCCTTACTGTCGCGACCTTTATCTTACCGAGGTTCTCCGCGAGGTGGAGGGCGACCGGAAGATGCCGATGTTCGAGGAATTGTTCCGCTTTTCCGCATTGCTGCGCGAGACGCCGGAGTTGCGCATCCTGCACTACGTGAATGACGAGGTGCGCGAGTTGCCGCGGACGCGTTTGGAAGCGCCCCCGTGAGGCGTCAAGGCGCTGCTTTTTGCGAGTCCTTGTACCAAAGGACGCCGTGGCGCCGTAAATTGGAAATGAGCGCCTTCAAGTCGTTGGCGGTCTGGCGGTCGTTGAGCATCATGGGCAGGGGGCCTTGGCCGGTGCGGGCGGATGACATGAGTTTGCGCGCATCAGCCGCTGCGGCCTGAAGGTCTTTGGTTGTTTGATCGATGTTGGCAAACCCCTCGCTGCCTTTTTTCAAGTTGGCCAAGGTGGCGCGCAGATCCTGCAGGGAATCCTCGCTCAGAGCGGTATTGTCCAATCGCTCCAGCGCAGTGTTGATCGTCGTGACGGCTTTGCGCACGTCGGCCATCAATTCGCTGCTCTGGCGGGTGAGGTCTTCGATGCCGGTTTCGCGTTGTCCCTCCACGACGGAGCCCGGCGCCAGGCGCTCTTCCAGGTTGGCATCCGGAGCAACGAGGACGTCGACGAAGCGGTTTCCGAGAAGCCCGGAGCTGCCGATGATGAACTTCGAGGCGGAAGGCAGGGCCACGTCTTCACGGATCTTCAATTCGACCGCCACACCCTGCATGGCGGGAAGAACGCGCGGGTCGCGGGCGACATAACCGATGCGGGCCCCACCGAGGAGGACGTCGGCCCCGGCCAGCAGTCCGCTGGCATTGGGGAAGTCGATCTGCAAATCGTAAAACTCCTGCAAGCCTTGGCCGAGGCGGCCGAAATAGACGACGAGGAAGGCGACCACGGCGAGGCCGGCAATGACGAAAAAGCCGACTTTGGTTTCGGTGCGGGAGTCGCGGTTGTACATGGCTCAGGGTTCCTCGTGCGAGCGGCCCTCTACGAAATCACGAATTACCGGATCCGTCGAGGCGCGCAGTTGGTCACAGGTCCCGTAAAAATAGCAACGACCCTCGTGCAGGAGGGCGACGTGGTCGGCGATGGCGAAGGCGCTTTTCATGTCGTGGGTCACCACGATCGA
>CAZJGQ010000196.1:0-2882 GCA_964545425.1 uncultured Chthoniobacter sp.
AGGTTCCAGATGAAATTGTTGGCCGCCTCGTCCTCGGTCTGCGCCTGCCCGGAAAGGTCGCGCACCAAGTCGAATTGCCCGAGGGCCAGGGCCAACTGGTAGACCCGGACAGCCCTCTCGATGTCGACGGTCATCACATCGCGCCCGTAGATCCGCGCCACGATGTTCGAGCCCACCCGGTCCATCTCCGTGGTGTTATACAAAAATGCGAACGCGATGATGGTGAGGAAGGCGATGAGCACCATGAGCCAGCGCTGGTGCTTGCGGATCGTCGTGAACATGGGATGTAAAGGTTGAAAAAGGCCGAGCCGTGGAGTATCTCAACTCCTCGCTGATGAAAGCAAGCTCCCTCCCCGCTCTCCTCTTGCCGCTCCTTCTCGCCACGGCCACTCCCGTGGCCGCGCAGGACACCGTGATCCTGAAAAGCGGCGTGACCCGCGAGGGCAAGATCACCGGCGTCAGCGGCGGCAATGTCCGCATCCAGACGCCCAATGGAACGGTGGGCACCCCGCTGGCCGAAGTCCGCGAGATCCGCATGTCCGCGCCTCCCGAATTCGACGCCGCGGCCTCGCAGCTCGCTTCGGGCGATGCCCGGGGTGCGGTGGCGGCTCTGACCAAAATCAACGAAACCTTCGCCGGTCTGCCCGCCGCGTGGGCCGAACGCGCCGCCGCCCTGCTCGGCGACGCCAAGCTGGCCGCGGGCGACAAAGAAGGCGCGGCCGCCGCCTATGACAATCTGACCAAAACCTACCCGCAGGCCACCGCGCTGGCCAACCTCGGCCGCGCGCGCTTGGCCGTTGATGCCGGCCAATTCGACGAGGCCTCGCCCCTGCTCAAACCACTGCTCGCCGATGCGGACAAAACCGCCTTCCCCGCCCCGGCCGACGGCCCGCCGCTGTGCCAGGCCAACTACCTCATGGGCCGCGTGCAAGAGGCCGCCGGCGACCACCAAGCCGCTTTGGCCAGTTACCTCAAAGCCGCCGCTCTATTCCCCTTCGACAGAAATGCCGCGGCCGACGCGCAAAAACGCGCTGACGCCCTCCGTGCCGAGCACGCCGGCTTGATTGCCCCCTGATTTTCCCGCAAAACCACCCACCATGATTCCTCACCGCAAACTTCTCTTCCCCGCACTCCTGATCGGCGCCCTCCTCGCCGCCGCCCCGGCCCGCGCCGCCGACGCCGAAGGAGGCAGCACCTCGATCATCGAGATGATCCTGCACGGCGGTCCGCTCATCATCATGATCTGGCTGGCCATCGTGGCGACCTCGATCGTCATGGTGACCTTCATCATTCAGCTTTTCCTGCAGGTCCGCCGTCAGAGCCTCGCGCCCAAAGCTCTGGTCGGAGCCCTCGACGAATCCCTCCGCGCCGGCAATTTCCAAGAAGCGTGGGAAACCTGCCAAGCCAATGCCAAGACCTACATCGCCGCCGTGCTCGGCGGCACCCTCGAGCGCATCGGCCGCGGCAAGGATGCCGCCGACGCCGCCCTGATCGAGCTCGGTATCCGCGAATCGCAAGTTTTCAAGACCCGCAACAGCTACCTTTCCGTTATCGGGGTTATCGCCCCCATGATCGGACTGCTTGGCACGGTCATCGGCATGATGGGCGCCTTCGCCGTTCTCGGTCAGTCCGGCGTCTCCGACCCGCGCAAGCTGGCCATGAGCATCGGCGAAGTGCTCCTCGCCACGGCCAGCGGCCTCTTCATCGCCATCCCGGCCTTCATTTTCTACTACTACTTCCGCAACCGCATCAACGACGCCACCGTCTACGCGGACAGCGAACTCAACCACCTTGTCGAAGACATCCCGTTCGACGAAGTCAAAGGCATGCGCATCGGCGAGAACTTCAGCGCCGGCGACGGACTGGGCGGTTCGGCCCAATCCAAGGTTTCCCACAAGGTGTCCATGCAACTCACCACGAATTGTCCGGTCTGCCAGACGGCCATCGTGCCCGGACAAAATCCGTGCCCGGGTTGCGGAACGACGCTCGACTGGCAAGCTTGATCCATGTCCGACGCCGCCCCCAAGCGAGGCAAAAAAAAGCGCCGTCAGCCGGAACCGGAGGCCGATCCGGAATTCCAGATCGCGCCGATGATCGACATCTTGCTCGTTCTCCTCGTTTTCTTCATGTCGATCAGCTCGACCGAGGTGCTGCAGTCGAACAAAGACATCCGCCTGCCCGTGGCCAAGGACGCCAAAGACGCCAAAGAAAACCCCGGACAAATCATCGTCAACCTGGCGGTCAATCCGATCAGCAATTCGGTCGGCATCAGCGTGAACGAGAAAGATTATCCCTCGCCCGGCGACCTCATCCCCGTGCTGCAAAACCACATCCAGAAAAATCCCATGGTCCGCGTGCTCATCCGCGCCGACAAAGACGTGCGCTATGCCACCATGAAGAGCCTGCTCGAAGCGGTGGGCAAGGCAGGCATCGCCAATGTGACTTTTTCCGTCGTCGACAAGGAGGCGGCGCCGACACCCTCGTAGCCGCTTGCGCGGCGGCGAAAGTCGGTAAACTTATTTCGTTATGGGTGGTTCCGTAGGCTCAGAAGACGGCGACGTAGGATTCCAGATCGCGCCGATGGTGGACGTGGTCTTCGTCCTCCTTCTCTTTTTCATGGCCTCAGCCGGATCCCAGATCGTCGAGCGCGAGCTCAACATCAGCCTGCCCAGCGGCCGCGGCGGCGCCGCCGCCGGTCCCCCGCCCACCCCGGTGATCATCGACATCAGCGCCGACGGCGTGGTCAGCATGAACAACCGCATCTTCGACACGCCGGCCAGCAAGGAAATGCCCGAACTGCGCGCCCAACTCAAAGACAACATCGACCGCTTCGGCGACAAAGACCCCGTCATCATCCGCCCCGACGACAACGCCAAGCAGGA
>CAZJGQ010000197.1:0-2845 GCA_964545425.1 uncultured Chthoniobacter sp.
CCCATGTAGAAGCCCATTTTGTCCGCCGGCAGGCAGTTGGAGAGCATGGCGTAGGGCATGGAGAGAATGGAGGCCCAGGCGATGCCCACGCCGACCATGGAAAGGAGCAGCATCTCTTTCTGCGTGATGGCGGCGACGGAAACGAGCCCCAGTCCGCCGAGAATGAGGCAAGCGATGTGGATGGCCTTGGCCGAGAATTTCCGGGTCAGGGCGATAAGGATAAAGGAAAAGACGAAGCAAACGCCGTTGTAGACCGAGAAGCTGACGCCGGTCCATTGTCCGGCCTGCGCCACGAGGTCCTTGTATTCCGGCGTGTCTTTCACCGCGCCGAAAATGTGGTGGGCGATGGCCGGGGAGAAATAGATCCACATGCAGAAGAGTCCCATCCAGGTGAAAAACTGCACCCAAGCGAGCTGGCGCATGGTGGAGGGCATGGTCTTGAGCCCGTGGATGAATTCGCGCAGGAATCCACCCACGCCTTGGTGTTCGGCTTTCATCCGCTCGAACGCCGCCATGTCTTCCGGCGGATATTCTCCGGTGGTCACGATGGTGTAGAGCACGGCGAGGATGAAGGCCGCCGCGCCGGTGTAGAACGCGATGTGCACGGCGGGCGGGATTTTCCCTTCCGGCGCGGTGCCGGCCACGCCGAACCAGTTGGTTAGGATGAACGGCAAGGCGGAGGAGAGGACGGCGCCGAGACCGATGAAGAGGCTCTGCACGGCGAAGCCTTGTTTGCGTTGCTCCTCGGGAAGTTTGTCCGCCACGAAGGCGCGGAAGGGCTCCATGCTGATGTTGACCGAGGCGTCGAGGATCCAGAGGAGGCCGGCCGCCATCCACAACGTGCTGGAGTTCGGCATGAAAACGAGCGCGATGGAGGCGAGGATGGCGCCGATGAGGAAGTAGGGACGCCGCCGGCCGAGGCGGTTCCACGTGCGATCGCTCATGTAGCCGATGATCGGCTGCACGACCAAACCGGTGACGGGCGCAGCCAGCCAGAGGATGGGCAACTCGGACTCATTGGCGCCGAGCATCTGGTAGATGGCCGACATGTTGGCCATTTGCAGACCCCAGCCGAATTGGATTCCGAGGAACCCGAACGACATGTTCCAGATCTGCCAGAAAGAAAGGTGGGGCTTTTGCATGGGGGAAAACGGAAGCGGTAAACAAAAAGCGTGCGGGCGGCAAGCGGTTAGCCGCGCAGTCGCCAGATTCCGGCGAGCAAGCTGCCGAGCAGCGAGTGGCACACGCTGGAGAGGGCGGAGGGAACAGCGGTGAGCGGCTCCGCCGCGAAGCGCGTCTTGGCCAGCACGGCGCCTAGTCCCGAATTTTGCATACCGACCTCAATCGAAACGGTGCGCGCCACCGTGCGGTCGTAGCCGAAGGCCCGCGCCAACGCGTAGCCGATGGCAAAGCCGCCCCCGTGGAGCAGGGTGACGGCAAAGAGTAGTTGCGAACCATGCGCGAAAATGGCCGAGGCGCTTTGCCCGATGATGCTGGCCACGATGAGACTGATCACGAGCACGGAAAGAATCGGTCCGCCCGGCAGTAGGACGGCGGAAAGTCGTGGTGCTTTGTGGTGGAGGAACAGACCGAGCAGCACCGGCACGAGCACGACCTGCGCGGTGGTGAGGAAAATCCCCCAAGCATCGACCGGCACGTAAGCACCAGCCAGCCATTGCGTGAGTAGTGGAGTCATGACCACCGCTGCCAAGGTTGAGCACATGGTCATGATGACGGACAGAGCCACGTTGGCTCGCGCGAGGTAGGCGACGACATTGGACGCCGTGCCGCCCGGACAGCAGGCGACGAGGATCAGGCCCACGGCAAAGGCCGGAGGCAGGGCGAGCATTTTGGCCACGGCCCAACCGAGGAGGGGCATGACCGTGTATTGCGCGGCGAAGCCGAGGGCAACGGCGCGGGGCATGCGCAGCACGGCGGCGAAGTCCCCGATGCTCAGGGTGAGGCCCATGCCGAGCATGACCACGGCCAAGCCCCAGACGATCCACGGTCCGGCGAACCAAGTGAAAAGCGGAGGATGCCAAAGGGCGAGAAGGGCGGCGCCGAGGACCCATGCGGGGAACCAGTTGGCGGCGGCAAGCAGGAGTCGGCTCATGCGGCGGCCACTTCGACGTTTTCCGTGCTGGTTTGACAATGAAAAACGGCACGGTTTACTTCGTCAGTCATCGGTTATGAAACTGACCTACTACGGACACGCCTGTTTCGGTGTCGAAGTGGACGGAACTCATCTGCTCTTCGACCCGTTTGTCACCCCCAACCCCCTCGCCGCGGACATCGACATCGCGAAAATCCCCGCCGACTACATCCTCATCTCGCACGGACACTTCGATCACGTGGCCGATGTGGTGGCCATCGCCAAGCGCACCGGGGCGACAGTCATCGCGA
Organism: uncultured Chthoniobacter sp.; assembly: GCA_964545425.1. Classification (GTDB taxonomy): domain Bacteria; phylum Verrucomicrobiota; class Verrucomicrobiia; order Chthoniobacterales; family JACTMZ01; genus JACTMZ01. The sequence goes on from CAZJGQ010000197.1 coordinate 2,404, forward strand.
ACTGGGAAATTGCCGAGTGGTTCGGCAAGCAGGGTTTGGAAAAGCTGCATGCCATGAATCTCGGCGGAGCCAAGGCATTCCCCTTCGGCCGGGTTAAAATGACCGCGGCCACGCATTCGAGCAGCATGCCGGACGGGAGCTACGGCGGAAATCCCGGCGGCTTCCTCGTCGAGACCAAGCAGGGGCACTTTTATTATTCCGGCGACACCGCGCTGACGCGGAACATGAAACTGATCGGCGACAGCGCCTCGCTCAAATTTGCCGTCCTTTGCATCGGCGACAACTTCACCATGGGTCCCGAGGACGCCGCCCGCGCTGCCGGCTTTCTCGAGGTCAAGGAAGTGGTCGGCGTGCACTATGACACCTTTCCGCCGATCGAGATCAACAGGAACGAGGCAGTGCGCGATTTCGCCGACCTCGGCATCAACCTGCACCTGCTGAA
>CAZJGQ010000198.1:0-2838 GCA_964545425.1 uncultured Chthoniobacter sp.
AGGTCGTGGTTTTGCCGACGCCGCCTTTCTGGTTGGCCACCGCGAGGATTTTCATCGGGACTTATTTAACCGCGGAGGGCGCGGAGGACACGGAGAAAGACGTCTTTCATCGGCCGTAATACGCGACGAGGCCGTCGACCACGCCACGGACGTATTCGCGGTAGATGCTCTCACGCGGGGTGCCGTTGATGTTGCGGCGGCCGGAATAGTCGCCGAGTTGGATGCGGTCGACGACCTCCTGGTTGTTCATGACGTAGGGCTCGAGGTAGACGACGGGGCATTCGAAGAGGCGGTTGGCCAGGAGGTTGCGGGCCCAGATGTAGGGGGATCCGCCGACGTTGATCGCGGTGTCCGAGGTGTAGGTGTAGGGAGGGAGTCCGGTGGCGCGGGCCATGGATTGGGCGACGCTGCGGGAGACGGAGAGTTCTTTGTCATAGGAACGGTTGAGCAGCTTGAGCATGAGTTCGTAGCGCTGGTCGTCGTAGGAAAGCTCGCGGGCGGAGTAGCAGCCGCTGACCAAGAGGTGGAGGTGGTTGAGATTGGTCAGGGTGGGGCGGACGGGATTGCCCCAGGATTCGGCGTTGAAGTGGAGGGCGAGGACGAGGTCGGGCTTGAGTTGGTTGTTCACTTTCCTGGCCCGTGCGCGGATTTCGGCCGTGCGGTAAAAGAGGCGTTCGCTTTCGGATTTGATGCTGGCCGGATTGACCGGGCGGCCTCGTTCGCGCAGGGATTTGACCGCATCATTTCTGAGGTTCGCGGGGCGGCGGTTGGTTGCCGGGCGGTCGCTGTCGCGGATGAGGCTGACTTTGGCCCCGCGGCGCTCGAGTTCCTTTTTGAGCAGACGGGCGACGTAAAGGACCATGTCACCTTCGATGATCGGTTTGTTGCCGCCGACCTGCATCCAGCGTTCTTCCATGCGGGCCCATTGTCCGCCGAGATGGCCGGGGTCGAGGGCGATGCGGAGTCCGCGCAGGCTGCGCGTGGGGCTCCAATAGCGCGGGATGGGTTTGGTGCTGGCTTGGTCGGGCGCGAAGTCGAGGCGGAAGGGCGGCTGGCCGGGGGCTGTCACGACGGTGGCGTGGTCATCGGCGATGGTGAAATATTCCCGCCACGCATCGCGCGGGGCGTAGACTTCGGTAAGCAGGCGGGTGAATTCGTCCTTGGTGATGCTGTGCTGGAAACGGTTGAGCGAGGACCAATCGGGCGGCGTGGCCAGCGGGGTGAGTTTCTGCGCACCGGCGAAATTTGCCAGCAGCAGGAAGGCGAGGGCGGTGCGGACGAATTGCATGGCGGCGGAAGCGGGGAATCTCTATCTCTTCGGGTTCGAAATCAATGATCCGGATACTTTTTTTGGGCGACGTGGTCGGGGAGCCGGGGCGCAAGGCGTTGGCCCAGAGGCTGAAGGGGTTGCAGGAGGAGTTGGCGGTGGATTTTACCATCGTCAACGGCGAGAACGCGGCGGGCGGGCGGGGGATCAGCGGGAAGCAGTGCATCGAGTTGCTCAAGTCGGGGGCGACGGTCATCACGACGGGCGACCACGTCTGGGACCAGAAGGATTTGCCGGCCTACATCGAGACCGAGCCGCGTTTGTTGCGGCCGTGCAACTATCCGGCGGGGACACCCGGGTCGGGCTCGGTCGTGCTGGAAACCCCGAAGGGTCCGGTCGGGGTGCTCAATGTGCGCGGGCTGACTTTTCTCAACCCGCCTTTGGACAATCCGTTTCATCGCGCGATGGAGGAGGTGGAGAAGATGCGCGCCTTGACCCCGGTCATCTTCGTCGATTTCCACGCGGAGACGACGAGCGAGAAGATCGCCCTCGGGCGTTACCTCGACGGAAAAGTTTCCGCCGTGGTGGGGACGCACACCCATGTGCAGACGGCGGACGAGCAGATTTTTCCGCACGGGACGGCGTTTCTCTGCGATGCCGGGATGTGCGGGGCGGCGGATTCCATCCTCGGCCGGACGAAGGAATCGATCCTGCGGCGGTTTGTCACCGGGATGCCGACGACCCTGCCGGTGGCCGGGGGCGAGGTGCTGTTGTGCGGGGCTGTTGTTGATGTGGACGAGTCTACGGGGCGGGCGGTGGCGATTCGGAGGCTTCAGGAGTTCGTGGAGATGTAGGGTGGCTTTCGGCGGTGGGCACGCGGCCACGACATCTTCGGTCCACCTTCGCGCAAGTTTCGGTGTTTTCCAGCCGGATCCAGTGTTGTCCGGGCGAGACGCTGTGCTAGTTTGACGGTGTGAGCACGGTCCAAGAAATCGAAAAGGCGATCGAGCAGTTGCCTTGGCCCGAGCGCCTGAAGGTTTATCGCGATTTGCCTGACTTGATCGGACGCAAGCCCGAGGACCTCGATTGGCAGCGGGCCGGACTCGAGACGTTTTTTGCCGACGACTCGCCCGACGATGCCGTCTATGACAAGCTTTGAGACGGGCGATATCGTCTCCGTGGAGTTTCCGTATTCGAACTTGCAGGGGCGCAAACGTCGGCCCGGGTTGGTTCTGTCGGGCGACGATGAGGATCTGTTGCTGGCGCGTATCACGACCCGCCCGGCACTCGGGGAGGGCGACGTTGCTCTCGCCGATTGGAGCGGGGCGGGTTTGCCCAAGCCGTCGACGGTCAGACTGACCAAATTGGCTGCCGTGGATCGGCGTCTCGTGCTTCGGCGGATCGGGCGCCTCAGTCCCGAAGATGGGGCCGCGCTTCTCCGCTCCCTTAGGGAGTGGTTGGAAGCGCTGGCTGGACGGCTGTAGGACCCTCCCGAGCCTCTTTTCCGGCCTTGAAGCAAAATCTCCTTTGACACAGCGAGCCTTCAGAGGCATAAAGGCCGGACGCTGCGA
>CAZJGQ010000199.1:0-2810 GCA_964545425.1 uncultured Chthoniobacter sp.
TCGGTGGATTTGACGATGTCGAAGACGCCGGGGTTGATGAATTGGAGTTGGTGGGCGAAGAGCGCGCCGGCCACGCCGCCGAAGAACGAGGAGACGACGAAGGCGGCGAGCTTGGCTTTGCGCGTGTCGACGCCCATGGCGTTGGCGGCGATTTCGTCCTCGCGCACGGCGACGATGCCGCGGCCGAAGCGCGAGTAGACGAGGTTGCGGATGGCCCAGAGCGTGAGGACGGTCCAGACGGCGGTCCAGAGGAGCGTGGTGTGGTTGTCGATGCCGAGGAAACCGCGCGGGCCGCCGACATACGGGATGTTTTCCAACCCGGACTTCACGATCATGAGGAAGGCCAGCGTGATGATGGCGAGGTAGTCGCCACGGGTTTTGAAGGAAAGCAGTCCGAGGAGGAAACCGACGGCGGCGGCCATGAGTCCGCCGGCGATGACAGCCACCGGGAACATCCAAAGCGGATCGCCCCAGGGGATCCATTTGACCGAAACGCAGGCCGAGAGGTAGGCGCCGAGGGCCATGAAGCCGGCGTGGCCGACGGAAAATTCGCCCATCCAGCCGTTGACGAGGTTGAGGCTGACGCAAAGGATGATGTTGATCCCGAGGGTGATGAGGACGAAGCGGATGTAGTCGTCGACCAGGCCGAAGCGCTCGATGGCGAAGCAGGCGGCGAGGCCGGCAAGGAGCAGGGCGAGGAGGACGCCGCGCGGCGGGGGTTGTTGCAGCCAGCGCATCAGACTTTCTGCACGGCGGGGCGCCCGAGCAGGCCGTAGGGTTTGAAGATGAGGATGACCAGCAACAGCGAATAAGCCACGAGGTCGCGGTAGGTGGAGGGCAGGATGGTGACGGTGAAGACTTCGACGGCGCCGAGCAGATAGCCGCCGAGGACGGCGCCGCGCACGTTGCCGATGCCGCCGATGACCGCGGCGACGAACGCTTTCCAGCCGACGAGCACGCCCATGGTTGCGCTGATCACGGGGTAGGCCGAGGCGTAGAGCACGCCAGCCGCTCCGCCCAGCGCGGCGCCGATGGCGAAGGTCATGGCGATGACCTGATTGACCGGCACGCCCATGAGCGGGACGGTGATGCGGTCCTGCGCGATGGCGCGCATGGCCATGCCGTAGCGGGTTTTGCGGATGAAGAAGTCGAGCGCCAGCATGAGCCCGACGGCCACGCCGATGATGAGGAGTTGCAGCGAGGAGATGGTCAGACCGGCGAAATCCCACGTGACCGGCGTGAACAACTCCGGCAGGCGCTGGGAGTAGGGGCTGAGGCTGAGGGTGGTGTTCTGGATGACCAGACCGCAGCCGAGCGCGGTGATGATGGCCGAGACGCGCGGGGCGTTGCGCAGCGGTCGGTAGGCGAGGCGCTCGATGGCCACGCCGAGCAGGGCGGTGGCGAGCATGACGATGATGAGCGCGGCCACGAAGGGCACGGGCAGGACGAGCAGGAGGAGAAAGCAAAAAAACGTGCTGACCATGAAAACGTCGCCGTGGGCGAAGTTGATCATGACCAGCACGCCATAGACCATGCTGTAGCCCAACGCGATGAGGGCGTAGATGGAACCGAGTTGGACGGCGTTGATGGCCTGCTGCGCGAAGTAATCCATGCGCGCGGCTCAGGCGGTCAAGGCTGCGCGTTGGTCACCCACTGGAAGGCGCCGTCTTTGATTTGCAAGACGACGGCGCTCTTGATCGGGTCGCCCGAGCCGGGCTCGAAGCGGAAGGTGCCGGTCACGCCTTTGTATTCGCGGATCTGGGCGAAAGCCTCGCGCAGGGCCTCGCGATCGTTCTTGCCGCCCGCCTTGAGCGCTTCGGTCACGAGGCCGCAAGCGTCGTAGGTGAGCGCGGCCACGTCGTCGGGAGCCTGTCCGTATTTCGCGGTGTAGTCGGCGATGAATTTCTTCGCTTCGTCGGTCGCGATCTGGGTCGAGAAGTGGTTGCAGAAATACGAGCCGTCCACATCGGCCCCGCCGAGCTTGATGATTTCGGGAGAGCTCCAGGCGTCGCTGCCGATGAGCTGGGCGGTGATGCCGAGGCGGCGGGCCTGCTGGGCGATGAGCGGGACGTCGTTGTAGTAGGTGGGGAGGAAAATGATGTCGGGCGCGGCCTCGCGGATGTTGGTCAACTGCGCGGAGAAATCCTTGTCGCCCGTGGTGAAGGTCTCGAAGGCGACGATTTCCCCGCCGGCCGCGGTGAAGGTGTCGCGGAAGAGGGTTGCTTGCCCGAGCGGGGCCTCGGAGGAGACGTCATAAAGGACGGCGGCTTTCTTGGCGCCGAGATCGTTGGTGGCGAACTTGGCCAGGACGATGGCTTGGAAGGGGTCGGTGAAGCAGCCGCGGAAAACGTAGCGCTTGGGCACGCCGGAAGCCTGGTCGAGGGTGGTTTTCGGGTTGGTCGACCACGGCGAGATCATCACGCATTTGAGGCTCTCGGCGATTTCGCCGGCGGGAATGGCACAGGCGCTGGAATTCGGCCCGATCATGGCGACTACGCCCTGGCTGGAGATGAGTTGCTGGGCCACGGAGGCGGATTGGTCGGCTTTGGCGCCGTTGTCGCGGATGACGAGGGAAACTTTCTTGGCGCCGTCGGCGAGAGTGACGCCGCCTTTTTCGTTGAGCTGGTCGAAGAACAGCTCGGCTGCATTTTTGCTCGAGGCGCCGACAGCGGGGATGTCGCCGGTCAGTTCGAGGTTCATGCCGACTTTGACGGCGTTGCTGTCCGAACCGCCGCAGCCGGCGAGAATGGTGGCGAGGAGGGCGGCGAGTAGGGTGCGGAGCTTGGACATGGGACGTGTTTAGGTGGCGC
>CAZJGQ010000200.1:0-2804 GCA_964545425.1 uncultured Chthoniobacter sp.
TCGTCGGGCAGGCGGCGTTTGAGTTCGTCCAGCGCGAAGGCCAACTGGAAGGGCATCGGGTTTTCCGGCCAAAGCGTGCCGTCGTTGTCGAAAACGGCGATGCGCTCGGCGGGCGGGACGAAGTCGGCGCTTTTCTCGTCGGTGACCCTTTCGACGAATTCGGTGATGGCAGACTTGGCATCGCTGTCCCGCCACGACTCGAGGGGTGACGGGACTTTGATCGGCTCATCGCCCGGGGCGGCGAGGGCCGAGGTAGCGAGGGCCAGAAGAAGGACAGCGGCCCGCTGAAGCCAGCGGGCCCTGCCTTGGACGAAAGTAAGCGGCATAAGCCGTCCTGATTTACTGCTGGACGCTGGTCACAGCCTCCATCACGCGGTCGAGATTGAAGCTGCCGGGCTTCTGGCGCGGCGGGAATTCCTTGAAGCTCTGCAACCACTCGCCGACGTATGCCGTGGCCGGCGCGATAACGAACATGTGCTCGAGATACCAGCGGCCGTAGTCCATGCCGATATCCTGGGCGAGTTCGAAGGGATCCATCCGCAAGTTGTTGAGGATGGGAGCGCGGAGTTCGACGAAGGGCTGCTGCCAGACGTGCAACCCGTGGGCCTGCTGTTCGAGGAAGGTGATCTTCCAATTGTCGTAGCGCAGGGCGGCGACGCTGCCGTCATCGGTCCAATAAATGAATTCCCGGCGGGGCCATTCGCCTTCGCCCTTGAAAGCGGGAAGCAAATTGTAGCCATCGATGTGCACTTTGTAGCTGCGATCGCCGAGCTTGGCGCCTTTGAGCAGTTGCTCCTTGGCGTCCGGGTTGCCGGCCGCGGCGACTAGCGTGGGGAGCATGTCCTCGTGCGAGGCGACGTCGTTGATGACCGAACCCGGCTCGATAACACCGGGCCACTTGATCATGCAGGGGACGCGGTATCCGCCTTCCCATTGGGTGTTTTTCTCGCCCCGGAACATGGTGGTGCCGCCGTCGGGCCAGGTGAAAGCCTCGGCTCCGTTGTCAGTCGAATACATGACGATGGTGTTGTCCTCGATGCCGAGTTCCTTGAGTTTGGCCAGGACGAGGCCGACGTGTCCATCGTGCTCGACCATGCCGTCGGCGTAGATGCCGAGACCGGTTTTGCCGTCCGATTCGTCTTTGAGGTGGGTGAAGATGTGCATGCGGGTGGAGTTCCACCAGATGAAGAACGGCTTGTCGTCCTTCACCGCGCGATCCATGAAGTCGAGAGCCTTGGTGTTAACCTCTTCGTCGATTGTCTCCATGCGCTTGCGGGTAAGCGGGCCGGTATCTTCGATTTTGCCCCCGGCGAAGCTGTGGATGACGCCGCGCGGGCCCCACTTTTCTTTGAATTCGGCGTTCTTCGGATAATCGGGATGCTCGGGCTCCTCTTCGGCATTGAGGTGATAGAGGTTGCCGAAAAATTCATCGAAGCCGTGCGCGGTCGGCAACATGTCATCGCGGTCGCCGAGGTGGTTCTTGCCGAATTGTCCGGTGACATACCCCTGCGCCTTGAGCAGTGTGGCGATGGTCGGGTCTTCCTTTTTCATGCCCTCGGGCGCGCCGGGGAGTCCGACTTTGGTCAAGCCGGTGCGGATGGGTGACTGGCCGGTGATGAACGCCGCGCGGCCCGCGGTGCAGGATTGCTGTCCATACCAATCCGTGAAGAGTGCGCCTTGCTTGGCGATGCTATCGATGTTGGGCGTCTTGTAGCCCATCATGCCCATGTTGTAGGCGCTGACGTTGAACTGCCCGATGTCATCGCCCCAGATAACAAGGATGTTCGGCTTTTTGGCTGCTTCCTGCGCGAGGACGGTTGAGGCGAAGGTGCAGGCCGCGAGCGCGACGAGAAGAAGAGGGAGTTTGTTTTTCATGGATTGAATAGCTGCGCAGACTATGGCGCCGCACCACCGGGGGGACTATGCAAAATTCGCATAAAGGCATCGGCTCCTCTTTCGGGACTTGATTCCGTGGTGGGTGCGCGCGATGTGAGTTACCGGCAGTATGCAAAATTCCCAAAGCTCTCCCCCGGGGGTCAAGTTTTCAGTGGCGTGGTGCGTCGCGATGCGATCGAGGATATGAGCGCCGCGGTAAGCAACTTTTTCGACCTGCGGGCCGAGCAACTCGAGCCCGGACCCATGCAGTGCCAGATCGACTTTGTCGCGGCGGGGAACACCTTTTTCTATCTAGAGGAGTATCCTCTCCACACCCGTCTGACGGGCGAGTTGCTGCACAACCGGTTCGGTTTCGCCGTCCCGGTGCAGGGGCCCAGCCTCCAATACTCGGGGGAACAAATGGACAAGTGCCGCTTGGCTTCGGCCATCACCGGCGAGGAGATGGACGTCTATGCGCCGGGCGGGCTGAAACAATTTGTCGTTCTGCTCGACCACGCGCGCCTGCTCGCCTTGGCCGATGATGCGGGGCTTCCGCCGGAAACCCAAAGGGCGTTGCGGTCCGGGCGGCAGAGCATGCCTTTGGCGGCGAAGCCCCAGGCCGTGGCGGCCTTGGGTCAGCGCCTGCTTCGCCTCCTGAGGCAAGCTGCCTCGGGCCAACTGGCACTCGATGCCCAGAGTCTGCAGGATTGGCTCTACGCCGAGACAATTGCCATGCTTGAGGTGAACGAAGCGCCTCTTGGTCGTCCTCCGGCTGCCGTGCTGGTCCGCCGCGCGGTCGAGGTAGCCGACGCGCAGCGCGGACCCGTGCCCATCGCCCAACTCTGCACCTTGCTCCGGGTTGGCCCCAGAACTTTGGAGAATGCCTTCAAATCGGTCACCGGAATCACCCCGCATGCTTTTTTCCTGCG
>CAZJGQ010000201.1:0-2802 GCA_964545425.1 uncultured Chthoniobacter sp.
TGGGCGAGGATGAAATCGTGGGCAAACGCTTGCCGCGCGGCTTCCTCGACCTCCTCCTTTGTCGCGTCGGGGCGGCCGAAGAGGATGTTGTTGTAGATGGTGTCGTGGAAGAGGAAGGTGTCCTGCGTCACGATGCCGATGTGCTCGCGCAGCGAGTCGTGGGTGATGCTGCGGAGGTCGCGGCCGTCGAGCAAGACAGCCCCGCTCTGCGGATCGTAAAAGCGGAGGATGAGCGAGAGCATGGTGCTCTTGCCGGCGCCGCTGGCGCCGACGAGGGCGACACGCTGGCCGGGGGCGATGCGCAGGGTGACGCCTTCCAGCGCGGCAACGTCGGGACCGTAGGAGAAAGAGACGCGGTCGAATTCGATCTCGCCGCGACAGGAGACAAGCACCTTGGCATCCGGAGCATCGGTAATGGCACGCGGTTCCCGCATGAGGGCAAAGATATTGGTCGTGGCGGCCAGGCAGCGCTGCAGCTGGAGGTGGATGCGGCTGAGGGCCTTGACCGGCTCGTAAAGGAGGAAGATGCCGGCCATCAGGGCGAGGAACTTGGCGGCACTCAGCCCGGCATAAAAAACGTAGAACAATGCCAAGCCGACACCGAAGGCGGCGACCACCTCGACGAGCGGCGTGGTGATTTCGGTGTTTTTTTGCACGCGCATGGAATTGCGGAACTGGTTCATCACCGCGCGGTTGAAGGCGTCCGTCATGAAATTTTCGCGGGCGAAGGATTTGATCACGCGGATACCGGAGAAGGATTCCTGGAGAATGACGTTCATTTCCCCGGCCAGTTCTTGTTCGGCGCGGCCGGCCTTGCGGATTTTGCGGCCGAACATGGCGACCGGGACAATGCAGATCGGAAAGAGGACGAGGGCGACGAGGCTGAATTTCCAGTCGATCCACATGACGGCGCCCACACCGGCAATCAGGGCGATGGGCTGCTTGAAAAGGTTGACGCTCAGCTGCGTGAGTGTGCTCTGGGCCACGCTGGTGTCGCTCAGAATGCGCGACATGAGGCGGCCGGTTTGGGCTTTGTCGAAAAAGCCCTGGCTTTGATGGATGATGCTGGCGAAAAGCTTGCTGCGGATGTCATTGAGCACGCGCAGGCTCACCCATGACATCGAGTAAGCGTTCAAGTAGGAGAAAAAGCCGCGCAGAATCATGACCAGCGGCACGAGCAGGCAGGCCCAGAGGACGGCCTCGATGCCCGGACCGCTGCCGGCCGCGGCGGCTTCGGCGATTTTTTGATGGTCGGCCCCGCCCGGGAAGACGCGTTCGCCGACGAATTTGACCAGCACCGGGATCGAGCCGTTGACGAGGGCGAAGAGGACGCCCATGGAAATGCCGAAGATGAAACGCCCTTTGTAGGGTTTGATATAGGAGAGCAGCTCGAGGTAGGGCTGCCAGGAAGCTTTGGGTTCGGGTGATTGGGACATAGACAAGACCTGAGGGACCTAGGAGAGCAAAGGGAGATGGGGCATGGGCGCTTGCGGGTCATCCTCCGCAATACAGAGGCCGGAAGCAATCCCTAGGCTGTGTACGGTCCATGACGATGGGCCAAGCAACTCCAAAGCATGGCGCACAATTCGATAATTGGCAAAAAGTCGAATTGTTGTACGCTGACAAGCTTATGGCCAACAGTGATCGGGGCAGGGCGCGGATGGCCGCGGCTTTGGGCAATCACCGTCGCATCGAAATCATCCGACTGTTGCGGCTGAAGCCGGATTTGCCGCTGGAAGACATCGCGCATTTTTGCAAAGTCGAGACTTCCACGGCCTGCGAGCACGTGCGGCGGTTGCACGAGGCAGGCCTGGTCAAGAAGAAGTCCAAGGGACGCCGCGTCTTGCACAGCGCAACCAAGAGGGGCGGCCGTTTGCTCCGCTCGGTGGATCTGATTTGGGAGAGCCCGGTCAACTGAGGATTCCGCCGGCAAGATCGTGCCTCGTCGGTGCCGCACTGACAATTCGACTTTTTGCCAAACGTCGAATTGGGACGCCCGCCAAGCGGAGGCAGCGAGAGGTGGCGGTTGCGGGCGGACGAGTGATGCCAATTGACCGAAGCACATGGACTTCAGCGCTATTTGACCGATGGCAGGGGGCGCTGGCCCTGCGGTTCGCAGACAATTTTCTGGGAGGCGGGCGGGCGGCTGGGCCAGCCGCCCCTACCAAGCGATCTGAAAATTCTGAGAGCCGCGTGACGTTTGTATAGGGACGTGGGGCGAGCTGTGGGATCGGCGGGGCCTGTGGGCCGGCTGCGGTTTGCTTGAGGCGTGGAAGCGCCGGGACCGCGGGGCGGAAATTACCGGCGGGCGGTGGATTGGTTTTTGACGAACCAGTCGTAGGCGTCGGCGATGCCTTCGCGGAGAGAGATTTTCGGGCTCCAGCCGAGGGACTTGATTTTCGAGATGTCGAGGAGCTTGCGGGGGGTGCCGTCGGGTTTGCTGGCGTCGAATTCGAGAGAGCCTTCGAAGCCGAGGACGTCGCAGATGGTTTCGGCGAGTTCGCGGATGGTCACGTCTTCGCCGCAGCCAACATTGACCAAGTCCGGTTGGTCGTAGTTCTCGAGGAGGAAAAGACAGGCATCGGCCAAGTCATCGGTATGGAGAAATTCGCGGCGCGGGGTGCCGCTGCCCCAGACGGGGATGGATTTGGCTCCGCTTTGTTTGGCTTCGTGGACTTTGCGGATGAGGGCCGGGAGGACGTGGGAGTTGCGCAGGTCGTAGTTGTCGTGCGGGCCGTAGAGGTTGGTCGGCATGGCACTGATGAAATTCTTGCCGTATTGGCGGGCATACGACTGGCAGAG
>CAZJGQ010000202.1:0-2780 GCA_964545425.1 uncultured Chthoniobacter sp.
CAGCGACTCGCGGTTCATCCAGGCCATCATGAGCACGCGGCCGCGCGGCGGCTTAGTGTCAGTCGCTTCCTGCACGATGACGGGAATGAGGCCGTCGGCGTTGAATTTGAATTCGGTCATGTGCGGAACAATGTCGCGGGAGTAAGCGGGGGCGGGCAAGCGGTATTTGGTAGGGCGCGGCGTCCTCGACGCGCCGGGAATATTTTCACGATGCAGGCGGCGGGTCCGGAGGCCCCGCCCTACCATGGAATGGCTACTCGACTTCGCGCATGAGCTGCACGTGGGGGGCGGAGTGGCTGACGGGGTGGCCGTCGATTTCGACGAGCAGGTCGCCGCGGGAGTCGATGCCGAGGAAGGGGCCGCGGATGACTTCGTTGGAAATGTGCAACTCGACCTCGCGGGTCCCGCCCCAATGGCGGTTGATGTCGTCGGCCAAGGCGGCAAAACCTTCCTCGGCCACACGTCCGTGCAGGACGCGCAGGGTGACGAGCAGGTCGTGGTAGATGTCTTCGATGGGCGGTGCGATGGGCAGTTCGTCGGCGAGGGAAGTGGCGATGGCGGCGAGGGCTGGATCGGAAGCGGCGGGGTCGTTGCTCACGTTGAGTCCAAGGCCCACGACCACGCGGTCGCTGGTGAAACGCTCCATGAGGATGCCGCAAATTTTTTTCGGTCCGACGAGGACGTCATTCGGCCAGCGCAGGCGCGCCTGCATCAATCCGAGTCCGCGCAGCGTGGAAACCACGGCCAATCCGGCGGCGAGGGGAAAGGCGGACCATCCGCGCTCCGGCGGATCGAGCGGGAGCACGATGGAGGTCCAAAGTCCGCCCTCGCCGGAATCCCACCGGCGACCGTGGCGTCCGCGCGCCGCGGTCTGGCGCAAGGCGCGGACGGCGTGCCATGGCGGGAGGTCGCGCGCGTGGTCGTTGGTCGAGCCGAGGGTGTCGGCCTCGTGCAGTGTCCAACCGCGCCATTCGCGGGTGCGGAGGGCGGTGCTCATTTACCGCGAGAGCGTGGCAATGTAGTAGCCGGCAATGACGGCCGTGCCGATGACGCCGGCGACATTCGGACCCATGGCGTGCATGAGGAGGAAATTGGCCGGGTCGGCCTTTTGTCCTTCGACCTGCGAGACGCGGGCGGCCATGGGCACGGCGCTGACCCCGGCGGAACCGATGAGCGGGTTGATCGGGTTGCGGCGGCTGAAAAGATTGAGGAGCTTCGCGGCAAGAACACCGCCGGCCGTGCCGAGCCCGAAGGCGACGATGCCCAGCGCGATGATCATGAGAGTTTGCGGACGCAGGAAATTTTCCCCTGCCATGGTGATACCGACGCTGGTGCCGAGGAAGATGGTGACCACGTTGATGATTTCATTCTGCGAGGCCTTGAGCAGGCGTTCGGTCACACCGCATTCGCGCAGGAAATTGCCGAGCATGAGCATGCCGATCAGCGGTGCGGCGGCGGGGACCAGCAGGGTGACGGTCACGGTGACGAGCAGGGCGAAAACGAGTTTTTCCAAACGCGAAACGGAGCGAAGCGATTGCATGCGGATCTTGCGTTCCTTTTGCGTGGTCAGCGCACGCATGATGGGCGGCTGAATCAGCGGGACGAGTGCCATGTAGGTGTATGCGGCGACGGCGACCGCTCCGAGCAGCTCGGGCGCGAGCTTGGAGGTGAGGAAGATGGCGGTGGGTCCATCCGCGCCGCCGATGATGCCGATCGAGGCGGACTGCTGCGCATTGAAGCCGAGGAGTCCGGCCCCGAGGAAGGTGGCAAGCACGCCGATTTGCGCGGCGGCGCCGAGGAGGAGGGTGCGGGGATTGGCAATGAGCGGACCGAAGTCGGTCAGCGCGCCGATGCCGAGAAAGATGAGCGGGGGAAAGATCTCGAGTTTGATGCCTTGGCTGATGAAGTCATAAAGGCCGCCCGTGATGTGATCGATGCGGAAGCCGCCTGTATCGAGCGCGGTGCCGTGCACGGTGAGCACGCCCGTTTCGACCATGCCGTCGGCCAGGACGCGGCTGGTGATCATGCCTTCGGTCGGAAGGTTGGCCAGCAACGCGCCGAAAGCGATGGGGACGAGGAGAAGCGGTTCGAATTTCTTGTGGATGCCGAGGTAGAGCAGCACGGCGCAGACGATCCACATGACGACCATTTGCCACGTGACGGCGGAAAAGGCGGTCAGTTGGAAGAACGCGCCGAAGTCGCGGGCGATGTCGAGGAGCATGCTCACCGGACGTTGCGCGAGGCGTAGATGCTGCGGCGGCCTTCGGCGCTCCACGCGGCATTCGTGCGCGGATCAGCCACTTGCACGCCGCGGATGGCGAAACGCTTGTCGCCCAAGGCGGCGGAAACCGCGCCGGCGATGGCGGCGAGGACAGCCGATGGAATTTCGCCTTCTGCGGGTGCGGGGGCCGGAGGGTGTGAAGTCGGTGCGGGCCGGACCGCGACGGGCGCAGGAGCGTGTCGCGCTTCGAGCGCGGCAAAGACCCGACCGATCAATCCGACGAGCAAAGCGAGCGAGCCGAGGGTGAAGAGAACAACGATGAGCCCCGTGATCTGATATTGCACGCTGTCGGCCAGCGTGGGGTATTCCGGCAGGGTGAGTGCGAGAACCGCGGTCATGCTCAGGACATCTTGACCAATACCTGGCCCTCGGCCACCGCGTCGCCGGGCGCGGCGAGGATTTCCTGCACGGTGCCGGCGGCGGGGGCGAAGACGTAGGTGTTCATCTTCATCGCCTCGAGGGTGAGTAGTTGCGCGCCGGCTTCGACTTTTTGTCCGGG
>CAZJGQ010000203.1:0-2744 GCA_964545425.1 uncultured Chthoniobacter sp.
AACAGCGGATGGAAAAAATCGTCAGCCTCTGCAAAAGGCGCGGCTTCATTTTCCAGTCGTCCGAAATCTACGGCGGCCTCAACGGCTTCTGGGACTACGGCCCGATGGGGGTCGAACTGAAACGCAACCTCAAGGATTTCTGGTGGCGCCGCAATGTCCACGAGCGTGAGGACATGGTCGGCATGGACGGCTCCATCATCATGAACCGCGCCGTTTGGAAAGCCAGCGGCCACGAGGAGACCTTCAGCGACCCCATGGTCGACTGCAAAACCTGCAAAGCGCGCCACCGCGCCGACCAGTTGCCGAAAAAAGACGGTGTGCCCTACTGCCCGAATTGCGGCGGGCGCGAGTTGACCGAACCGCGCGCCTTCAACCTCATGCTCAAGAGCTACGCCGGTCCGCTGGAGAGCGACGAAAATCTCGTCTATCTCCGCCCCGAGACCGCGCAGGCCATGTTCGTGCAGTTCAAAAACATCCTCGAAACCTCGCGAAAGAAGCTCCCCTTTGGCATCGCCCAGATCGGCAAAGCGTTCCGCAACGAAATCAATCCACGGAATTACACCTTCCGCTCGCGAGAGTTCGAGCAGATGGAAATCGAGTATTTCTGCCGCGCCGAGGATGGACTCGCCCTGACCGACTACTGGCTCGAGCAGCGTCTCAAGTTCTACGAGGACATCGGTATCCCGCGCTCCAAGATCAAAATCCACGACATTCCGGACGGCGAGCGCGCCTTCTATTCGAAAAAAACCTACGATCTCGAATACGAGTTCCCCTTTGGTGTCAGCGAGCTCGAGGGTGTGGCCTACCGCACGGACTACGACCTCTCCGCGCACATCAAGCACAGCGGCAAGCCGCTCGAATACTTCGACGACGAGAAGAAGGAAAAATTCGTCCCGCACGTCGTCGAACCCAGCGCCGGCGTGGACCGGACCGCCCTCGCCCTCATTTGCGAAGCCTTCGACGAAGAGGAAGTCACGGACGAGAAAGGCAACAAAGAGGTCCGCACCGTCCTCCGCTTCCACCCGCGCATGGCCCCGGTCAAATGCGGCATCTTTCCTCTGCTCAAGAACAAGCCGGCTCTCGTGGAAAAAGCCAAATCCATCGCCGCCTCGCTGCGTCCGCACATGATGGTCTTCTACGACGAAGCCGGCGCCATCGGCCGCCGCTATCGCCGCCAGGACGAAATCGGCACGCCTTTCTGCGTCACCGTCGACTTTGACACCATCGGCGAAAACGGCCCGGAGAAAGCCGACACCGTCACCCTGCGTCACCGCGACTCGATGGAGCAGGAACGCATTCCCATCGCCGACCTCCGGGCGCGTCTCGAAGCGGCCATCTTTTGATCCCATGGCGGACGACGTCCACCTGCACGCGCGCGGACTCCGCAAATCCTTCCGCCTCGGCACCAACACGCTGGAAATCCTCCGCGGGCTGGATCTCACCGTGCTCCGCGGCGAAACCGTTTTTCTCTGCGGCGCCTCAGGCGCGGGCAAAAGCACCCTTCTCTACACCCTCGCCGGTCTCGAGCGCCCGACCTCCGGCGACGTGCATTTCGAGAACGAACACCTCTATGACATTTCTCCCGCCCGCCAAGCGGAACTGCGCAACACGCGCATGGGATTCGTTTTCCAGAGTTACATGCTGCTCCCCGAGTTGACCGCGTTGGAGAACGTCGCCCTGCCCGGGCTGATCGGCGGGAAGCCCGACCGCGAGCGCGCCGCCGAACTTCTCGAGAAAGTCGGACTCGGACCGCGCACCGGCCACCTCCCCTCGGAACTCTCCGGCGGCGAGCAGCAACGCGTGGCCATCGCCCGCGCGCTGGCCAACCGACCGACCATGCTTTTTGCCGACGAGCCCACCGGCAACCTCGACTCCAAAACCGGCGGGGAAGTCATCGATCTCCTCCTCGGACTCGCCCGCGAAAGCGGAACCACGCTCCTTGCCGTGACCCACGACACAAACCTCGCCTCCCGCGGAGACCGCGTCCTGCACATTCGCGACGGCCTCCTTCAGGACTCCTAAAACCGACCACGCTTGCCGCGCGTAAGTTCGGCGCATAAAGTCGACCCTCAATCAACGACACACCATGGCTTACGAACTACCTCCTCTTGCTTACCCGAACAACGCGCTCGAACCGAACATCGACGCGCGCACGATGGAAATCCACCACGACAAACATCATCAGGCGTATATCACCAACGCGAACAACGCTCTGAAAGACCACCCCGATCTGCTGGCCAAGCCGGTCACCGAACTGATCGCCGACCTCACCGTCGTTCCCGAAGCCATCCGCACCGCCGTGCGCAACAATGCCGGCGGCCACGCCAACCACACCTTCTTCTGGACCATCATGGGCCCGAACGGCGGCGGCGAACCGAAGGGCAAACTTGCGGAAGCGATCAAAGCCAAATTCGGCAGCTTCGACGCTTTCAAAGAAGCTTTCGAAAAAGCCGGCGCCACCCGCTTCGGCAGCGGCTGGGCCTGGCTCGTCGTGAACAAAGCGGGCGAACTCGAGGTCGTCTCCACCGCCAACCAAGACAGTCCGCTCATGGGCAAAGCGGTGGCAGGCGTCGAAGGCACGCCGGTCATCGGATGCGACGTCTGGGAGCACGCCTACTACCTCAATTACCAAAACCGCCGCCCCGATTACCTCAAGGCATGGTGGAACACGGTCAACTGGGACCAAGCCGAGAAAAACTACCTCGCCGCCACCGGCGCCTGAGTTTTCCCGACAATCTTCCGCA
>CAZJGQ010000204.1:0-2738 GCA_964545425.1 uncultured Chthoniobacter sp.
TTTTTACTTTTCACTTCCGCCCTATGCCCGTCGTCACCATGCCCAAACTGAGCGATACCATGCTCGAGGGCACCCTCGTCAAATGGCGCAAAAACAAAGGTGACACGGTCGAAGTAGGGGACATCCTGGCCGAAGTCGAAACCGACAAGGCGACGATGGAAATGGAATCCTTCGACGAAGGAGTCCTCAAGGAGACCTACATTCCCGAAGGCGGCGTGGTCAAAGTAGGCGACAAAATCGCCCTCATCCTCGCCGACGGCGAAAGCGCCGACACCGCCGCAACTCCGGCCCCCGCCACGGCAGCACCCGACAAACCGAAATCCGCCGCGCCCGCTGCCAAAACTCCCGTCGCACCGGCCCCGCGGGCCGCTGCACCCGCGCCAACCGGACGCGTCAAAGCCTCGCCGCTCGCCCGCAAAATCGCCGCCGCCCGCGGCGTCAATCTTTCCGCCCTGACGGGCACTGGCCCTGCCGGACGCATCGTCAAAAAGGACGTTGAATCCGCACCCGTCGGAGGGGGCGGGGGAGCAGTTGTTTCCGCCGCTCCGGCCATCCGCGCCGCCCGTGGCATCGCCGGGGAAGAAAAAAGCATCGCCCTGACCGGCATGCGCAAGACGATCGCCGAGCGCCTCCTCGCCAGCAAAACGCAGATCCCGCATTTCTATCTCAGCGTCACGATGGACGGCGGACCACTCATGGCCCTGCGCAAGGAACTCAATGCCATGGCCGAGAAGGACGGCGGACAAAAACTCACCGTCAACGACTTCATCCTCCTCGCCGCCGCCCGCGCCGCGGCCGAAGTTCCCAAGATCAACGCGGCCTATGACGGCGACGCCATCATCGAATATGCCGACGTCAATCTCGCCGTCGCCGTGGCCATCGAGGACGGACTCATCACCCCCGTCATCAAAAAAGCCAACACCCTTTCCCTGCGCGAAATCAGCGTCGCGATGAAAGACCTCGCGGCCAAAGCCCGCGGCAAAAAACTCAAGCCCGAGGAATACCAAGGCGGCACCATCACCCTCTCCAGCCTCGGCGGATTCGGCATCGACAGCTTCCTGCCCATCATCAACCCCCCGCAGTCCTTCATCCTCGGCGTCGGCGCCATCACCAAGCAGCCAGTGGTCAACGAGCACGACCAAATCGTCATCGGTCACCGCCTCGTCATCTCGGGCAGCGGTGATCACCGTGTGGTCGACGGCGCCGTGGCCGCCGAATACATGAACGCCCTCCGCCGCCTCGTCGAAAAACCGGCTTTGCTTTTGCTCTGACGTTTGACGTCCTTTCAGTTCGGTCTTCCGGCTGAAAACTGTTCACTGAACACTGCCAACTGTGCTTTTAGCACTGAACAAACCCCACGGCGTCCTCTCCCAGTTCACGCCGGACCATCCCGGACAACGCACCCTGTCCGAATTCGGTCTCCCCAAAAACATTTACCCGCTCGGCCGCCTCGACCGCGACAGCGAAGGACTACTTCTTCTTTCCGATGAACCCGGATTGAACACCGAACTCCTCGATCCCAAAAATGCCCACACCCGCACTTACTGGGCCCAAGTCGAAGGCGTAATTACCCAATCCGCCCTGCAACAACTCCGCACCGGCGTTATCATAGAAGGCCGCAAAACTCTCCCAACTCGGGCCCAACGCATCCACCCGGACCTTCCTCCCCGTGACCCTCCCATCCGCCGCCGCCAAAACATCCCAACCAGCTGGCTCGAACTCACCCTCCACGAAGGCCGCAACCGCCAAGTCCGCAAAATGACCGCCACCGTCGGCTACCCGACCCTCCGCCTCCTCCGCGTCGCCATCGGCCAACTCCATCTCCCACCCGACCTCGCCCCCGGCCACTGGCGCCAACTCACCGACGCGGAACGCTCCTCCCTCTTCGCCCGCTAGAATTGGCGGCGCCGGGGACCTTGTGTCCCCGGACCGCAACAGGCCTCACACTCCCAGAATGGCCGCTTACCCCTCTGCGCTCTCTGCGATCTCCGCGGTTCACTTCCCCTGACACTTCGGACACCAAGCCGTCGTCCGTCCGCCGATCGTAGCGCGCTCGAGCATCGCCCCATCGCGTGGACATTTCCCGCCGCGCCGCCAGCGATGACGGAACAACCACGAGGCTGGGGGGCGTCCGTATTTCGTCCCGATAATCCTCAACGCATCGCGGCAAAGCTGCTTTGTCTCGCGAAAGAAAATTTCCACCTCGTCCGCATCCAGCGTTCCTGAACGCCGCGCAGGATGGAGTCGGCAGCGCCAAAGAATTTCATCCGCCATCCAATTGCCTACCCCGGGAAATCTCTCCTGCTGCAACAACACCGCTTTGAGCGGACTCCCCTTGCGCCGCCGCAAGTATTCCGTCACCGCCTTGAGCGTGAACGCGCGCGACACCACTTCCGGCGGCAGCTCCACCCACCAGTCGGGCTCGAGCGACGGATCGAACTTCAACGCCCCGAACATCCGCGCATCGCGGAAGACAAGCGAACGCTTCGTTTGCCGGATAACAAGGTGGTCATGCCGCCCGGGTTCATGCTCCTTCCCTTTGACCAACAACTTGCCCGTCATCCCGAGATGCAGTCCGAGGCTGGCTTCCTCGAAAACGAAGCGCATCTGCTTCCCCTTCGTCTCGATCCCGGTGAGCTTCTTCCCCTTCAGTCCCCGCCGGATTTTTCCCGGCTCCGCCGTGCGGTAAATCCTCGCCCGCTCCCGGCAAATCACCTCGACCACCCGGTCCCCGAGCC
>CAZJGQ010000205.1:0-2732 GCA_964545425.1 uncultured Chthoniobacter sp.
TTGACCTGCGAGTTGTTGCGCACGCGGGCGGTGTATTCCTCGCCGCGCGCCACCTGGACATACCAGAGTTTGCCGACCAGCAAGAGGAAGGCGGCGAGCACGACCGAGGCGAGGACGGCGATGCGGAATTCGTTGGACCGACGGATCATCGGGTCAGGCCTCCGCCCCGGCGACGCTCCGGCGTTCCCGCGGGAAGAAGGCTGAAAAAGAAGTAAAAGACCGGCGCCAGAAGCAGCGCGACCAAGGCCGGTCCGGCGATGTGCCAGAAGATGGTCCAGTCGAAGAGGAAAGAACCCCGTCGCAGGCAGACCATGCTGTATTGCAGAAAGAGAAGAAGGAGGGTGACCGCACCGGAAGCGAGGCAGTGGACTTCCCAGCGGCCCTCGAGGAAGAGGGGACGCAGCGGTTGCAACGCGGTGCCGACCAAAACATAGAACAACATAGACCAGCCGAGTCCGATTTCAACGCGGTCGCCCAGCACGTGGAGGAAGGCGAGGTCGCTAAGCAATCCGGTGAAGAGAGCGAGACCGAGCATGGTCGGGAAGGACAACCAGAGCGCGCCGAAGCAGAAAATGATCGGCACGAGCAGGAGGTGCGCGCCTCCGAGGAAGGGGAGCGGCGGGATGTATTCCTGCGCGATCAACGCAACGTAGACGGCGGCGAAGAGAATGATGGCGCGGATCATTTGCTCCCGAGGACGACGAAGACGTCTTCCAGTCTGGAGAAGTCCGCGGCGGGTTCGACAATGGCTTGGCCGTCGAGTTCACGGGCGCGGAATTCCTTGATGGTTCCCAGCGGGATGCCCGCGGGAAAGACCGCGCCGCTCACCCCGGCGGTGAAAACTTTCATCCCGGGTTGGAGGTTGGCGTCGCGGTTGAGAAAGTTGAGGACGAGTTCCGGCGCGGCGTTGCCGGCCACGCGCTGGCCGCTGAGGATGCCCTGCTCGTTGGTCCCCTCGACGCGGGCCGCCACCTGGCAGTTCTCGTCGGTGAGGAGGAGCACGATGGAAACGTCCTTCGACACCGTGGTGGTGCGGCCGACCAATCCCTCGGCGGTGAGCACGGGTTGCGCCGCGTCGACTTCCTGGGCGAAACCGCGGTTGATCTTCACCGTGTTCCACCAACTGGAGGCGTCGCGGCCCATGATCTCGGCGGGGAGTAATTTGAAGGAGGAGCGTTCGCGGTAATCGAGCGCGGCGCGGAGGCGCTTGTTCTCGCTCTCGAGGTCACCGAGCAACTGGCTGGAGGCGCGGAGTTCGTTGTTCTGCGCGATGAGTGCGGCGTTTTCGTCCTCGAGTTCGTCGAGTGTCTTGAGCCCCTTCTGCAGCTTGGCGACCTGACCGCTGATGGCCGACCCGGCCTGCATGGCGGGATTCGACACGCGGAGGTAGCCACTCTGCCACGAACGCATGCGCTCGGAGGAAAAACTGAGGAAGACGACGGCCACGAGGATCGCCACGCCGAGCAGGATGAGGTGCAGCTTGTTCATGGATGCAGATCCGTCTTAGCGGTCCGTCCGGATTCCACGCGGGTCAGACGCCGGCGCCGTGCGCGGTGCGCGTGCTGCTGTTCTGGGCGATGCTGCGCAGCACCTCGATCTCGCTGAGCACACGGCCGGTTCCCTCGGCCACGGCGCTCAGTGGATCGTCGGCGATGTGGACCGGCAGGCCGGTTTCATCGCGCAGCAATTGGTCGAGCCCCCGGAGCAGGGCGCCTCCGCCGGCCAGGACCATGCCGCGGTCCACCAGATCGGATGACAGCTCGGGCGGGCAGCGCTCGAGGGTGATGCGGACCGCGTCGACGATGCTGTTGAGCGGTTCGGTCAGCGCCTCGCGCACCTCCTGGGAGGTGAGGGTTATGGTTTTGGGCAGACCGGCCACGAGGTCGCGGCCCTTGACCTCCATGGAGGTCTCCTTGGGCAGCTTGATGGCCGATCCCAGCTTGATCTTGATGTCCTCGGCGGTGCGTTCGCCGATGGCCAGATTGAAGTTGCGTTTGAGGTATTGGACGATGGCTTCGTCGAGTTCGTCGCCGGCCACGCGCACGCTGCGGCTGAAGACAATGCCGGCGAGCGAAATGAGCGCCACCTCGGTCGTGCCGCCGCCGATGTCGATGATCATGTTGCCGGCCGCTTCCTGGATGGGCAGACCGACGCCGATGGCCGCGGCCATGGGTTCCTCGATGAGATAAACTTCGCGGGCGCCCGCGTGGGTGGCGGAATCTTTGACCGCGCGTTTTTCCACCTCGGTGATGCCGGACGGGACGGCGATGACCACGCGCGGACGCACCATGCGGCGACCGCCGTGCGCTTTGCTGATCAGGTGGGCCAGCATGGCCTCGGTGATTTCGAAGTCGGCGATGACGCCGTCCTTCAACGGACGGATGGCGACAATGTTGCCCGGTGTGCGGCCGAGCATGCGCTTGGCTTCGTTGCCGACGGCGAGGACTTTGGTCGTGCCGGCTTGCACGGCGACTACGGACGGTTCGCGCAGAACGATGCCTTGATCGCGGACAAAAACGAGCGTGTTGGCCGTGCCGAGATCGATCCCGATATCACTCGAGAGTAGGCCGAAAAACTTTCTGAACATGTGGATGGGTGACGGCCGACGGGCCGAAATGACTGGTGATTAGAGGTTTTATCCGTCTCTTGAACCTGCAACTTAAGCTTTCACCGCCACCAAGGGTCAAGGAAATTGAACCCTCGGGCCGACAGATAAACTACAGAGAAGAGGG
>CAZJGQ010000206.1:0-2727 GCA_964545425.1 uncultured Chthoniobacter sp.
AGGGTGGCCGACTTGCGGTGCTCGAGGAACCCGGCATTGATGTGCTGGGCAAAATTTTCCACCGTCTGCTCGGCGATGCGCTGCCGCGCCTCGAGCGAGACGTCCTTGGCCGGCTTTTTGACCAAGTCGAGCATCCAGCGCGCCTCGTCCAAGGCATATTCGTGATCGCGGAGGTGCGGCGACTCCAAGTGCTTGGACGAAACGTCCGCCGCACTGGCGGCGCGGGAAGGAGGTGTTTCGGACAAAGCCATGATGCAACCAATAGACAGCGGGAACCGCGGCGCCGCAAGGCGATTCGGGTTGGGTCAGAGGACAGATTCCTCGGCCTCAACGGGTTCCGCGCAGCGCTTGGCGTGCACGCTGACCACGCGGCGTCCGTCGGTCTGACTGACTGTGAACTCGTATCCGTCGATGCGGACCTTCTCGCCTTTCTTCGGCAAATGGCCGAGGTCGTGGGTCAAATACCCGCCGATCGTGCTCACCTCGGTGCTTTCGACTTTCACGCCGAGAAGATCCTCGAGGTCGTGCAAAGCCACGCCGCCTTCGAGGACGAACTCATCCTCACCGACCTTGCGGTATTCTTCCTCGTCGGTGTCAAACTCGTCTTGGATTTCGCCGACCAACTCGGCCAGGACGTTGTCCAGGGTGACCACGCCGACCGCGCCGCCGTATTCGTCGACCACCACGGCCAAGTGCGCGCCTTTGCCGAGGAAAAGCTTGAGCAGGCGCTCGAGCGGCATCAATTCGGGCACGTGGACCAGTTCGCGTTTGATCGAAAGCAGGTCGGTCTTGTCCTCCTGCACGAGAGCAAGGAGGTCTTTGATGTGCACGAGGCCCACCGTGTCATCGAGGTGGCCGCGGCAGAGCGGGAAGCGCGTATGACGCGAGTCGAGCGCGGTGCGCACGTTGTCGTCGAAATTTTCTTCCAGATCCAGGAACACGACCTCGCCGCGCGGCGTCATAATGTCGCGGACCACGCGTTTACGCAGGTCGAGCGCGTTGATGAGAATCTCGCGACCGAGCGTGCTGACCGAGCCGCCCTCCTCGCCGGCCGTGTTGCGCAGCAGGGCGCGCAATTCGTCCTCGGCATCCTCGCCGGCCAATTGCGGATCGGGCGGCGTG
Source organism: uncultured Chthoniobacter sp. (assembly GCA_964545425.1). Taxonomy (GTDB): domain Bacteria; phylum Verrucomicrobiota; class Verrucomicrobiia; order Chthoniobacterales; family JACTMZ01; genus JACTMZ01. Next base: position 1,123 of record CAZJGQ010000206.1, read on the forward strand.
CGCAGCACGGTGCGCAGGATCCAGGCGGAGGCGAGATCGACCACGCGCACGAGCGGACGCAGGGCGAAGTGGAACAGGCGCATGGGCCGCGCGGTGAAGAGCATGACCTGGCGCGCGCGCCGGATGGCGAGAAGCTTGGGCACTTGCTCGCCAATGACCACGTGCAGGAAGGCGAGCAGCGAGAAAACCGCGCCGAAGGAAATCAGCGACAAAATCGCCTCACTGGTGATCCCAACCCATTGCAACCAAGGCTCGAGCATGCGCACCACAAACGGCGCGCCGGCCCAGCCGATGCCGAGGCTGGTCAGCGTGATGCCGAGTTGCGCGGCCGAGAGATACGGCTGCGTGTTTTGCAGCATCTTGCGCACGCGCGCGCCGTTGCGGCGTCCGCCAAAATCATCGTCCTCATCCCAGCCGCCGGCCCGCAATTTGACCATGGCGAACTCGGCGGCGACGAAAAAGCCGTTGAGCAGAAGCAGCGCCGCGATGGCCAGCAAACGCCAGCCCGCACCGTCGGCCACTTCCGGCAACGCGGAGGCCAAAGAATAAATGGGAAAAATGCTCATGGTTCAGTCGGAAGGACCGAATAAAGCGGGGCGCCGGAGATTTCCGGCGCGCGATCAACAACATCCGCGGCACCGGTGGCGCCGCACGCGCGGCCCCTTACCAGCTTGCCTTGGTTACCCCCGGGATGAGGCCCGCACAGGCCAGCTCGCGGAAGGTGAGACGGGACATCTGGAATTCACGGATGTAGGCACGTTTGCGGCCCGAGACGCGGCAGCGGTTCGAAAGGCGCACCGGGCTGGCGTTGCGCGGCAGTTGCGCCAAGGCGAGGTAATCGCCCTTCTTCTTAAGTTCGGCGCGCAGCTCGGCGTATTTGTCCACCGTCTTGCGCTTGCGCTTTTCGCGCTCTCTCCATGCAGTCTTGGCCATAGGTCTAAAAAATGGTCGTGGAGAATGCCCCGCCGGCGCCCGGCAAGCAAGCAATAATTCACCGCGGGCACAAATTTCCTTCTGTCACCGCGAAATATTTGACACCCCTCGGACGCCGGATAATTCTCTCCCTCCTGTCGGAAAGAAGGCTCCCTGCCGACCCGTCAGCAGCCGTAAGCACCCGCCATGAACGAGCCCAAAAAAGAGACCGTCCGCATTGTCCTGCCGCCCCGCCGCGACGGAAAACCCGGAGCCGCCAATCCCCGCGAAGCGGCCATGATCAATCTCCCGCCCAAACCGCTTCCCACCGTGGCCGGCGCGCCGCCCACCATGCCCGCGCCGCCCAAGCCCGGCATGCCGCCCGCACCCGGATCCGCCGTTCCTCCCCCGCCGCCCAAACCTTTCAGCATGCCCGTCATGCCCAAGGCCGGAGCACCCGCCATGCCGCCTCCGCCCGGAGCCCCTTCCGCGCCGCCCATGCCGCCCAAACCCGCCGTCTCTGCTCCCGCAGCGGCGATGCCGAAGCCTCCCCTCGCTGCCGTCCCGCCCGCACCGAAACCGGTGACCGCTGCTCCGGTCGCGGCCCCCAAACCTCCGAGCGCCGTTCCCATGCCGGCCATGCCGCCCAAGCCGTCCGCACCTGCAGCGCCTGTTGCCGCCGCGCCCAAACCG
>CAZJGQ010000207.1:0-2726 GCA_964545425.1 uncultured Chthoniobacter sp.
GCGATCTGTTCGCCCTGCTTGTCGGACCGAATTCCACGGCAGCGCTGGATTCCGCCCTCGCCGCCATTGCATCCCCCGCCGCTCTCGTTTGGGGGCTCTGCATTGTGGCCGCGCTGCTATGGCGCGTGCTCCACCATCGGTCTGGATGGATAGCGGCTTGCGCCGAGCTGATTCTTACCACAGCCGTCTTTGCCGTGTTTCATCCCTTGGCCGCATTCCTCCTCTACTTTTGCTTCGTCCATTCCGTCCGCCACATCGCCGACCTGGGCGCGGCCCGGTTCCCGGGCGACGGCAGAAGTGCCGCCCGCTGGCTCCTGCGCGAAAGTCTCCCCTTCACCGCGGCAACTATCTTGCTCGCGGCGATCATCTGGTTCCTCTTTGCTCGCTCGGCTGCCTACGACCAAACCATGATCCGCACCATTTTCTGGGGACTGAGCGCCCTCACCGTGCCGCACATGATCCTTACCGCGTGGTGGCACGGCCGTGGCGATCCGACGCCCGGTGATCTCTTCGCCCGCCATGTCTGAAGCCGTCCACACCTTCTTTTCGCAGTGGGAGATCTACCGCCTCTGCATCGAGCACAACACCCTCTTCCATCGTGAAGTCGGTGAGATTCTGCGCCGCGAACTGCAGGACCAAACCGAGCCGTTTACCTTCCTCGACCTTGCCTGTGGCGATGCCGACCTCACCGCGGCCGCACTGCGCGGAACCGAAGTCAGCGCTTACACCGGCGTGGACTTCTCCGCACCGGCTTTAGCCCTCGCCGCGAACAAGATCTCCGAACTCGGGTGTCCGCGCTCTCTGCACGAAGCCGACTTCACCGAATTCCTGCGCACGAACGACACGCATTTCGACGTGATCTATCTCGGACTTTCCCTGCATCACCTCGAACGGGAGGCGAAGCGTGAAACAATGAAACATCTCCGCCGCGCCACCGCACCGGGCGGCACGTTCTACATGTTCGAGCCCATTCTCCACGGCGGCGAGGGACGCGAAGGCTACGTGCAACGCTGGGCCGGCGCCATGGACGGACCTTACGATCCTTTTCCCGTCGCCGCGCGCAACGCCTTGCGCGATCACGTGACCGAATCGGAACGCCCCGAGTCCATCGGGGAATACCTCTCCTCCGCCCGCGAAGCCGGATTCACCCACAGCGAAATCCTCTTCGCCGATCCCGGCAACTTCTACGCACTCTTCAAATTCCACGCATGAACGAACCCACCCTCCGCGAACTCAAGTCCCGCTCGCAAAAACTCAAACCGGTCATCCACGTCGGCCACGACGGCATAACCGACGCCTTGGTCACCGCTTTGGATACAGCCCTCTGCGACCACGGCTTGGTCAAAGTCCGCTTCACCGACCACAAGTCGGAACGCAAAGCGCTTGCCTGCGAACTCACCACCCGCACCAACTCCCGCCAGATCCTCCTCGTCGGCCACACGGTGACGCTCTACCGGACCCCGCTTGACAAAAATCGCTGAGTATAACAACAGTTATAACATGGCCATTGAAACCAAAGTCCGCCGCATCGGCAACTCCCTCGGCATCATTTTGCCCAAGGAGGCACTGGAGACCCTGAAAGTTCAGGAGGGCGCCAGCCTCTACCTGACCGAGTCGCCCGAAAGCTCGCTTCGCGTCACGGCCAGCCGCCCGGACTTCGAGAAGAAGATGCAGATCCTGGAAAGCTTGATGGATCGCTACCGCAACGCACTGCAAGAACTGGCCAAATGACGGAGCCCGACTGGCTGACCACCGAGGAATGCCTGATCGCGCATGAGATGTTGGTCGTCCGCTTCGGCGGCACCCACGGCCTCCGCGATGCAGGACTCCTCGACTCGGCGTTGAACAAACCGCGCCAGCTCTTTTGCTACGGCTCACCCACCCTTTACGAAATGGCGGCCGCCTACGCCTTCGGCATCGTAAAAGATCATCCTTTCCTCGACGGAAACAAAAGGGCGGGCTTCATCGCGGCTTCATTGTTCCTCGAGTCGAACGGGCTTCGCTTCACGGCCCCCGAAGAAGAAGCCGTCCTCTTCACCCGCGGCCTCGCCGCCGGTGACATCACGCTCGAAGAATACACTCTCTGGCTGCAAAAGTCGTCGTCGGCCACACCGTGACGCTCTATCGAATCAAGGTGGATCGCGCCGTCCCGGCGCGATGATACGTCAACGAAATCGCGGTGGGGACATCGCGATCCACCTTGGTGCGCGGCGCGTGATCCGGCTACTGCGAGAGCAGTTGCTGGAACTCGGGCGTGCCGCGGACCATGGCATACATCGGATCGTTGGCCAGGGCTGACTTGGCTTGGATGCCCCCGAGTTGGACGGCGCGGCGGGCGGATTCGAGGAAGGAATTCATTTCGCGGTTGGCGAATTCGAAGCGGGCCAGAGCCAGCCAGACGCCGGCGTCGTTGGATAGCACCGTGGCCAGGCGGCGGGCCGGTCCGAGTCCCGCCTGCCATTGTCCGTTGCTGTTGCTGAAGTCGACGGCGAATTTGAGAAAGTCGGGGTTGTCGCCGAATGCTTCGGCCGATTGTTCAAGTTGCTGCCGGGCCAGATCGGGCTGTCCGGTTTCCATGTAGAGCCGGAGGAGATTGGAAACGATTTCGGGGTTCTGCGGGTTGGCCGCCAGTTCGCTTTGCAACGCGGCGATTTCTCGGTCGGCTTCGCGCAGGCGGGTGACACGCTCGCGCGCTTTGCGGACGGCGCGGTTGTTCGGATCGCCCT
>CAZJGQ010000208.1:0-2710 GCA_964545425.1 uncultured Chthoniobacter sp.
GTTGGCCGCGCCCGGACGAATGACCGATACAATGGCAATCAATTGGTCGATCGCCTGCACGCCAGACATCCGCGCCAAAGATGTCATAGCCGGACTCTCGATATGGTGCGCCCCGCGCGCCTCGCCGCCGGCGATCATTTGCCACACATGCGGATCATCCCAACGCCCCGGCTGCGGCGGCTCGATCCCGCGGACTCGCAATGCCTCCCGCGCGTCACGCAGCACGGACAACCCTCCCTGCGCGAGAATGTCGAGTTTCACCAAACCCATCGCCTCGACCGCTTCCATGTCGAACTGCGTGGTGGCGCGTCCGCTCGCGCTGGTGAAGAGCGGGGTCAATTCACCCACCGGCTCCCGCGAAATGACCACGCCGCACGGATGCATCTTGGCGTGGCGCGGAAAACCATCCAATCGCGCCGCCAGTTTTAACGCCGCCTGATACGGATTCTCCTCCCAGGTCAGCCCGCGTGACTCCACGCTGTCCCGCGCCGCCGCTTCCACATGGCGGGCCGATGTTTGCGGCAGTTTCTCCGTCATCCGCCGAATCTGGAATTCGGAAACCCCCAGCGCCTTGGCGATGTCGGCGAAAGCCGAGCGCCCTTGATACGTGTTGAACCCGCCGACCACCGCAGCATGGTGCGGACCATAGCGCTCGAAAATCAGATCGACCACCTCGTCTCGCCGGTCGTGCGGGAAATCGATGTCGATGTCGGGCAACTTCTGCAGCTTCATCCGCTCCGGATTGAGAAAGCGCCGGAAATACAATTCGAAACGAACCGGACAGACCGAACTTATGCCGAGGCAGTAGCAGACCAGCGAATCGGCCGCACTCCCCCGCGTGATCCATTCGATCCCGCGTTCCGCGCAACGCTGCAGCAATTCCCAAACAACGAGAAAATATTCCTCGTAGCCTACCTCGGCGATGATGCGCAGTTCCTCCTCGATCTGGCGCCGCACCCCGGCGGCCGGCATTACCCCGTAGCGGCGTCGCATTCCTTCCCGCGCGAGACGCCCGAGAAACTGGCGCGGCGAAGAACCGTCCGAAGGCGTGAAGCGTGGAAATTTCAACCCGCCGATCGGCAACACGAACTCACACCGCTCCGCGATTTCCTCCGCATCGCGCCGCATAGCCGGCGAAGCTTCTATTTCCTGCGACCAGGAAAAATCCCCCGACCTCTTGTCCGCATGCGGCTGACCGGCCAGCGACAGCGTCCGGATGCTCTGCAGCACCTCGTAAAATTTCGCATCGCGCGGCGATGCATAGCGAATCTCTGGAAACGCCGTGACCGGACGCAGGACCAGTCCTTGCAAATCCTCTTTGTTCGTCCCGGCAAGCAACCCGCACAAATTCCGGTAACCCGTCGCATTCTCCACATAGGCGAGATACGGGATGCCGCGCACTTTCACCTCGGCGCCCACGATCGGCTTGATCCCCGCCTCCTTCGCTGCGGCGCAAAAATCCACCGCTCCGTGCAAATTTGAATCTGTCATCGCCACCGCCTTCACCCCCTGCTCCGCCGCCAACCGCACGATGTCTAAAGGTCGCAGCAACGAATCCATAAAGCTGAAACAGCTCTTCGCATTCAGTAAAGTAGAAGCGGCATCCTGCCGCTTAACCCTCGAAGACAAGCGGCAGGATGCCGCTTCTACTTTTTCCTGAACACTGCCAACTGAACACTGAACACTCCCCTTCGCCTCCAATTGATGCCCCCTCACAACACTCCCGCCCCCATATTTCACCCGTGCTTCATCCATCACCCGCGCCAACTCGCGCCTAGTTTCGCGGTCATATCCCGTCCCCGGCAAATCCAACCCCGCCTGATGCCACCCCCCACCATCATACACGCGCGAGAACTTCAATCCGACCAGACGCAGACTCACCCGACGATCCCACGCCCGCCTCGCCAACCGGTCGATCACGCCGTAGACATCCGTCTCCAAATCCGTCGGCTCGTCCAAGCTCTCGCTCCGCCGGCTTTGCTCCATGTCGTTGTAGCGCAACCGCACCTCGACGCAGCGGATCATCTTTCCGTCAGACCGCACCTTGGCCATCAAATGATCCGCCATCCCGCGCAGCACGCGCCGCACGAACTCTTCATCCGTCGTGTCTTCGTCGAATGTCTCCTGCTTCCCGTAAGACTGCGCATCCTCGCGCTCTGTGACGATCGGACGCTCGTCGATACCAAGGGCAAATTCCCGCAACGCTCCCGCCCCCGATCCCGCGATCAGCTCCAGATTCTCCACCGTTGTCTCCGCCACCTGCGCGACACGGTGCAAACCGGCCGCTTGGAATATGCGCTCCATCTTCGCTCCGACCCCCGGCAACCACTTCACCTCGAGCGGTGCGAGAAATTCCCGCTCCGTTCCCGCCGGCACTTCGAGAAAGTTATCCGGCTTGCGCAGCTTCGACGCCACCGACGCCACCAGCTTGTTTGTCCCCAGTCCCTGCGAGACCGAGAGCCGCAAATGATCGCGGATATTTTGACGCAACCGCTCGGCCGCCGTGCGCGGACTCCATTTTGTCACCCCCGACAAATCCCCGTAACCCTCGTCGATCGACCCCACCTCCACCACCGGCGTGTAGTCGTGGACCAGCGAAAACATCAGCCGCGAAAAGTGCTCATACTTTTCGTAGTCCCCCGGCAGCACGATGAGGTGCGGACAAATCTTCAGCGCCCGCGCTGTCGGCATCGGCGTGTAAATCCCCAGC
>CAZJGQ010000209.1:0-2698 GCA_964545425.1 uncultured Chthoniobacter sp.
CGGTCTGCGCCGGTTTGACCTCCGCTGACGATTTTCTCGACCATGGTGCTTTAAGCCACGCGGTTCTGCCGCGCGAACTCCTCGACGGCCTCGACGCCGCTGAAGGCAAAAAGATTCAAAAGCTCGTCCCGATCAATGCCGCGGTCTTCGACCAATTCCTCGGCCAACGAATCCAAGTGATCCGGCCCGATGATATCCTCGTCCTGCTCCTCGCCGCGCCAGCGTATCGACCAGAGGCCGGCGACCTCCGGACGGATGGCGAGGTGGATGGTCCACTCACATACCGAACCGGCGATTTCGCAGGAGCCCAGAGTTTTCCAGCGGGGACTCGCAGGTGAGGGGTGAAGGCGCTTGGAGAATAGCCCGTGCGAGCTATGGCGATTGAACCGGTGGTTCATTGGTTGGTCTCTTAGTGGTTGGTCCGACTCGGTAAGTCCTTTTGTAGCGCCCCGGCCCGACGCAGACGAGTCGAACGGTTTGTCCGCGGTAGTATTGGAAATAACCACGCTTGTTGGGCGGGACGACGAGCACGGTGTCGTTGCCCAGCCCGGTCGGGCCGCCGCAGTCGGCCGGATTGCCATGGTAGTATCCGAATTCGGCTTTTTTCAGAGATTCCTCCAATTCTTCGACCAGTTGCCGCTTCTCCTTTGTCCAAGTGGGGATTTCCGCCAGTCGGCGCTGGTAGTCGTCTATGAGGTCATCGATGGCGCGACGGTAGTCGTAGATGATGCGGTCGATGGATTTGGGCTTTTTCATGTCCTCGCGTTGGCTGCAATGATGGCTGCCTCTTGAGCCTGAAATTGTGGTGCGCCAACGATCTCCTCAGGAAAATAGGTCTCAAGCATTTCGAGCATTCCCTCGAGGACGGGGATCGTGAGGGCATCGTCCCCATGCTTCTCGCGGTCGACCGCCAGCCAAGCCTCCAGCCTTTTTCTCTGGCTCTGCCCAAGCCGTTGGAGCCTGGCTGCTGGCCAAGCGGCTCTCAGGCGGTCCGAGAGTTGGTCGCCGCTGTTCATACAACCATTGGACCCGTGCGTAAGTGTCCGGGCAACCGGTTTATGTGTCATAAGCACCGGAGTGCTTGCAGCGGGCCCCAAATGTGGCTCAATGAGGTTATGAGGAGCTTCGGTGCTTTGCTGGTCATCGGTCTGCTCTTGGTTGACCAGGCCGAGGCCCAGGACAAGTGCTCGGCGCCGGTGGTGATCCCCGGTGTCCGGGGCAACGCTACGACCAGCAAGTTCGGCGATGGCTACATCACCCGAACCTCGGACGGCAAAAGCTACACCACCTCGCGCTTTGGCAGCGGGTGGATCACCCGTGGCTCAGACGGCCAGAGCTTCACCACCAGCAAATTTGGCGACGGGGCGATCACGCGCGGCCGTGATGGCCAAACCGTGACCACCAGCCGCTTTGGCAGTGGCACGATCAGCCGCGATTCCAAGGGCGCTACGACCACGACACAGCGCTTTGGCGATGGCACCATCAGCCGCACCAGTTCGGGGGCCTCAGCAACGACCTCGCGCTTCGGGAGCGGCTTTACAACCTCACAAAACAGTGGGCGCGGTAGTGTAGGGGTGTTGGTTGTGCCACAGACCTCACGGCCTCAGTGACTCAAACGTGGGAAACTGCTCCCATTTGTTGTAACCCGATTTTGTAACCCGGTCATTGAAATGTGGGCAGGAATGCGAAGGGCTGTGAAAGCGATTTTTCGGGCTAACACCTTTGGGGGTGAGGGTTTAGAAGCTTTTCGAAGTCTTTTGTAAACTGTTGAAAACCAGTCAGTTAGACTCCCGAACGCAGCGCTCTACCAAGCTGAGCCACAGCCCGTAATGGAGTCCTTATCGCACGCGACTGAGCGGTCCGCAAGGAAAGGTGTGCGGTGGACTATGGAGTTTGATGTTGGACACAGGTGGTCAGAGACGATTTTATCTTACTCGCTATGTGTCCCCCCGCCTCCAATCGTGCGTCCGCGCATTGTCCCGTCATCGACGGGCGGTGTCCTTGGACGAATTACTTCGACGAGCCTTACTGGGTTGATCAGACCCGCAAGAGCCTGCAGCGCTTGAACCAGCGGCAGACGCAACTCCATGCCGCGTGCGGTGTGGGCGTCAACCGTTCGCTGGCCGATACTTTGCCCTGCGGATTTCTTTTTTCCTGACGGTCAGGCCGGGGTGGCGGCCAAGGCGCGTCTTTCCGCGCCGCGGTGTCTGACCACCGCGATGCCGACGTAGATCGCTTCGGCGGCAAGGAAGGCGAGGACGTATTCTTCTCCGCCCACCCCGAAACCATAGCTGTGCAGTCCGGCGCCGAGGACGTAGTTCACGCCATACCAGGCCATGATGATGCCGGCGAAATTGACCACGGCGGCGACGGCAATGCCGAAGTCGCCCCACCAGCCGGCCATTTTCCCGTGGATGGCCACGACATACATGAGCAGGGCGATGAGAGCCCACGTTTCTTTGGGGTCCCAACCCCAGAATCGTCCCCAGCTGTAGTTGGCCCACACGCCGCCGAGGATGGTGCCGACGGCGAGAAGGATGAGGCCGACGAACATCATGCGGTAGAGCCATTCGTGCAGCGGGCGGATGGCTTCTGCGGTTTCCGGTTTGCGGATGTAGCGCCAGAGGATGACGTGGGCAAAGCCGAGGGCGAGGGCGAAGGCCGCGTAGCTCAGCGTGATGGTGAGCACGTGCACGGT
>CAZJGQ010000210.1:0-2611 GCA_964545425.1 uncultured Chthoniobacter sp.
GGAAAACCGGTCTTTGTCGACTTCACCGCCGACTGGTGCATCACGTGCAAGTTCAACATGCGCACCGCGATAGACACGAAAGCCGTCCGCGCCGCCTTCGAAAAACTCGGCATCGTCCCCATGCTCGCCGATTGGACCAACAGCAATCCCGAGATCACCAAAAAGCTGGCCCAATTTGACAGGGTCGGCGTCCCGTTTTACCTCTTCTATCCGGCCGGACAACCCGATGATCCGGTCATCCTGCCGGAACTGCTCACCGAGCAAATCCTTCTCCGCGCCGTCGGCGCACAACCCTGAACAACACAACCATGAACCACATCCTCAAATCCGCCCTCGCTCTCCTCGTGGCAACCGGCACCGCCTTCGCCGCTCCGCAAGTCGGACAACCCGCGCCGGAGTTCACCCTCACCGACTCCAACGGCACATCGCACAAACTCTCGGACTTCAAAGGCAAATTCGTCGTCCTCGAATGGCTCAACCACGGCTGCCCCTTCGTGCAGAAGCACTATGACGGCGGCAACATGCAGGGCCTGCAGAAAGAATACACCGGCAAGGACGTCGTCTGGCTCTCCATCGTCTCCTCCGCTCCCGGCAAACAAGGACACATGAGCCCCGAGGAAACCAACAAGACCAAAGAAGAAAAAGGTTCCGCCGCCACCGCCGTTCTCATCGACGAAGACGGCACCGTGGGCAAACTCTACGACGCCAAAGTCACACCCGAACTCTACGTCATCAATCCCGAAGGCACCCTTATCTATATGGGAGCGATCGACGACAAAAAGTCTGTCGATGCCGCCGACGTCGCTGGAGCGAAAAACTACGTCAAACAAGCCCTCGACGAAGCCATGGCCGGCAACCCCGTGAGCGAACCCACCACCACCGCCTACGGCTGCTCGGTCAAATACAACTGATCGGAACGATCAAACCCGGCACAGTAGCTGCCAGTCACAATGCCACGTAATGGCTGGACTGAAATCGCGCTGAGTCATTAGCGTTCCCGCCGCTCCGGCAGGCAGTTGCCGCCATCGACCACGATCATCTGCCCGGTGATGTAGGAAGCCTCGCGCGAGGCAAGAAAAGCGATAGCTGCGGCCACTTCTTCCGGCGCGCCGCTGCGGCCGACCGGTGTGGCTTCTCCGGCGGCTGCTTCTTCGGCCGATTGCGAACCGGTGGCGATCCATCCGGGAGCAACGGCATTGACTGTGACCCCGCTCCTTGCCGCCTCCAGTGCCACGGCGCGGGTGAACCCGATGATGCCCGCCTTAGCCGCGTGGTATCCAGCATCTCCGGGAAAGGCCTGCAAGGGACCGCTTGTCGAAGACACATTGACGATACGCCCGTAGCCAGCCGCTTTCATCAAGGGCAGCACTGCGCGTGTGACGTAGAAACAGGTAGTCAGATTGCGCCTCAGCGCTTCCTCCCATGTCCCCGCATTGTAGTTCTCGATCAAGACATCCACCAGTTGACCGCCCGACTGGACCATGCCCGCATTGTTCACGCAGATAGCGATACCATCGCCGAATTGAGCCGCGCGATGGACCACACCTTTCGCCGCATCCTCGTCGGTCAGATCAGCAACCAAAGCGAGCACCTCCGCGCCAGTGGCGCGCAGTTCCGCGGCACGCTCGTGGATCCGCTCCGTGGTTGAAGTGATGACAACTTTCCTGCAGTCGACCGCCAAACGACGCGCCGTGGCAAAGCCGATGCCCGTCGCGCTCCCCGCGCCGGTGATCAAAGCGCATCCGTTAGCCGCCTGCATGAATCCGCGCGCCGAAGTCCCGACGAGCGTCAGGGCTTGCTCTCCAGCATCTCGACCATTTTTTGTGCCACGCCCGCGGCGGAGGCCGGATTTTGTCCGGTAACCAACCGTCCGCTGGCCACGACCTGCTTCTCGAAGTTCGGTGCGGCGCGATGCTTGGCCCCGCGTTCCTCGAGCTTGGTCGCGAGCAGAAAAGGCACCACTTCGGTCAGGCCGACTTTCTCCTCTTCGTCATTGGTGAAGGCACTGACCTCCTTGCCATCGACCAAATAGGATCCGTCCGACAGCTTCACGTTGACCAAGGCCGCGGGACCATGACATACCGCGCCGACCGGCGCACCGGCCTCGTAGGTTTCGCGCGCCACTTTCTGCACCGCTGCGTCGTCGGGAAAGTCCCACATGGTCCCGTGTCCGCCGGAGAAAAACACACCGGCAAAATCCTCGGGATTCACCTCGGACAGCTTCTTGGTCGCGGCGAGCTTGGCGCGGAAGTCCGGATTGTTCCAGTAGCGCGCATTGATTTCGTCCTCCAAATCAAGCCCGTCGACCGGCGGCTCACCTCCCTTGATCGAAGCAAATTCCACCGGAACACCGGCCTTCTCGAAAACCTCAAGCGGATGGGTCAGTTCGCCGAGAAAAAAGCCGGTCTGTTTCCCGGTCTCACCGAGTTGCGCATGACTGGTCAAAACAATGAGGACCGGCTTTTGCTCGGCAACAGCGGCGGGGGCCGAGACCAGAGCAGCGAGTCCGACCACGAGTAGCATAAGATGTTTCATGAGGTTATTGTCCCCTGCCTTGGTCGAGAGGCAATGCCAATCAGCCCTCAAACTGTCTTCTGCAAACGCCAAGAGA
>CAZJGQ010000211.1:0-2601 GCA_964545425.1 uncultured Chthoniobacter sp.
AACTCGGAATCAATGTGATCTACGGTGGACACTACGCCACGGAGACGCTCGGGGTACAGGCGCTGGCCGCGCATTTGGCCAAGAAGTTCCGCGTGCCGTGGAAGTTCGTCGACCATCCCGTTCCGCTGTGATCCCGCGGGAGTTTTTCACCCAGTCGCCGGTCGAGTGTGCGCGGGCACTGGTGGGATGCGAGTTGGTCTGGGGTGCGTGCAGCGGGATCGTTGTGGAATGCGAAGCCTACGCGGCGGTCGGTGATCCGGCGTGCCACACGTTCACGCGTCCTTCGGCCCGTGATTTCGTCGCGCGGCATCGCGCGGGCACGGCCTATGTTTATTTGAACTACGGGATGCATTGGATGCTCAACGTGCTGACCAAAGGTGACGAAGAGGGATTCGTCCTCATCCGCGCGATCGAACCGCGGCGCGGCTTGCGTTCGATGCAAAAGCGGCGCGGGGAGAAACGTGGGCGCGAACTGACCGGCGGTCCGGGTCGTCTGGCCGCGGCGCTTGGAGTGACCGGTGCGCAGCACGGGACCGATTTTTGCGCGACGGCGCGGCGTTGTTTTGTCCGCGGAGAAAAAGTCGACGTGGTGGCCGATGGACGCATCGGCATTTCCCGCGCGCAGGAATTGGCCTGGCGATTTTCGGTGAGAGACAATCCGTTTGTCAGCGTCCCGGTAAAACAAACAAGCCGCAGGCGTAAACCCGCGGCTTGTTAAAAAAGGGATTCCCCCTGTGTCAGCTTACTTGCTGTAGCTGGCGGAAACCGGAGCCGGTTTCGGTTTGCTGGCGCAAGCGCCGAGGCTGAGCGAAGCAGCCGCGACGGCGACGATGGCGATAACTTTAACGATGGTCATTCTGGATTCACCTCCTTCTGTGCTTTTTTGCAGACCGCGAATCCTGCCAGAGCGCACCCGGCAGACAACGAAATTCGCAGTTTAAACCTGTTGGCCGGAAGGGCGGGCGGACGTGGCGGAGGGGGCGACAATGCTCACCGGGGTGCCGGGTTCGACCATGTCGTGCAGGGCCGCCATGTCGGAGTTGCGGAGTCGCACGCACCCGTGGCTGGCTGGGGTGCCGATGAGGTGCTCTTGGTTGGTGCCGTGGATATAGACGTAGCGGGCGAGGGTGTTCGCATTGTCCGGCTCGAGGCCGTCGAGGGTGAGGATGCGGGTGAGAACCAGATCTTCGTCGCCGCCCGGCGGGGCGATTTCCCCGGTGTTTTCGCGGGCGCGGAAGACTGTCCATGGCGGGGCGCCTGCGCCGATTTTGTCGCGGACAAGAAAGTGTCCGGTCGGGGTGCGGAAGCTGCCCTCCTCGAAGCCGAGCCCGAAGCGGGAGGTGGAAACAGGAAACTCGGCCGCGGTGGCGGGTCCGTCCATGACGCGCAGGGTCTGCGTGGCCACATCGACCACGATGCGGCGCGGTGCGGGCGGTGTTGCGTGTTTCTTGATGGCCATGGGGACGGCGGGTGGTATTTTGGCCCGCTTTCCGATGGGCAGGAACTACCATGTAGCAATCGCGGGTGCAACCGGTGCAGTGGGCATCGAGATGATGCGCGTGCTGGAGCGTCGGAATTTTCCGGTGGGCAAACTCACCCTGCTCGCCTCGGCCAAGTCCGCCGGGAAGAAGCTGGATTTCCAAGGCGCGCCGGTCGAGGTGCAGGAGCTGGCGGCCGACGCGTTTAAAGACGTCGACTTCGCGCTCTTCAGCGCGGGTGGATCAATCTCGAAGGAATTCGCCCCGGCGGCGGTGAAGGCGGGTGCGGTGGTCATCGATAATTCGTCGGCCTTCCGCATGGATCCGGACGTGCCGCTGGTTGTGCCGGAGATCAATCCGGAGGCGGCGCGCGCGCACAAGGGAATCTTGGCCAATCCGAATTGCACCACGGCGATCACGCTAATGGGCCTGTGGCCGTTGCATCAGGCCTTCGGCGTGAAGCGTCTGTGGGCTTCGAGTTACCAGGCGGTGTCCGGGTCCGGAGCCAAAGCGATCGAGGAATTGAAAGCGCAGGTGGAAGCGCTGGCACGTGGGGAAGAAGCCCCGCGCGCGGTGTATCCGTGGCAGATTGCTTTCAACGTCATCCCGCAAGTCGATGCGTTTCTGGACAGCGGATACACCAAGGAAGAGATGAAGATGGAAAACGAAGGCCGCAAGATCATGGGGTTGCCGGGCTTCCGTGCTTCGGTCACCTGCGTGCGTGTTCCCGTTTACCGCGCGCACAGCGTGGCGGTGAGTGCGGAGTTCGACCGTCCGGTGTCGGTCGCGGCGGCGCGTGCTGCCTTGGAGAAGGCGCCGGGTTTGCGCGTGGTGGATGAACCGTCCAAGCACGGGTATCCGGTGCCGCTGAACGTGGCGGGGAAAGACGATTGCGAGATCGGGCGCCTGCGTGCGGATTGTGCGTTGGAGAACGGGTTGAGCTTCTGGATCTGCGGGGATCAATTGCTCAAAGGCGCGGCGCTCAACGCGGTGCAGATCGCGGAGTTGTTGGCGGAGGATTGATCCCGGCGCGTCGGGGACGCCGCGCCCTACCTTGCGGTGTGCAGGTGGATGGCGGCGGCGATGATGGGTTGAGCCCAATCGGGAGCGCCGGAGAGATCGG
>CAZJGQ010000212.1:0-2598 GCA_964545425.1 uncultured Chthoniobacter sp.
GGCGGCGAGACGCGTGGGATCGTCGTGGAAAGCGGCGATGAGGTCTTGGCGGCGGGTGATGGCTTCAAGGTCGCGTAGCGGATGGAGGATCCAATCACGGAGGAGGCGCGCGCCCATCGGGGTGAGCGTGCGGTCGATGGCGCCGCGGAGGCTGGTGCCCTCGGGGTGGCGTGACTCGACGAGTTCAAGATTCGTCTGGGTGACGGTGTCGAGGAGGACGTAGGAGTCGGGATGCCACGGCTTGGGCGGGGCGAGATGCTGTGCGTCGCGGCGCAGACTGCGAGTGACATAATGAAGCAAAGCGCCGGCGGCGGCGGTGCCGAGAGGAAGGTTGGTGCAGCCGAAGCCGTCGAGGGATTGCACTCGGAAATGATCACGGAGGAGATCGGTTGCTTGGGTGTGGTCGAAGGCGAAGGCGTCGTGCGGGGTCGGAGGAACGGGAAGATGCGGAGGGCTTTCGTCGCGGTCCGGGACGAGGATTTCGCTCGGTTGCAAACGGGCGAGTTGGTCTGCTAACGCGGAGGGGTCGGCGATTTCGGCGAGTTGGAATTCGCCGGTGCTGAGGTCGAGCCAGGCGAGTCCGTGGGATTTTTTGCCGGGGAGGACGGCGGCAAGGTAGTTGTGCCGGTTTTCTTCCAGTCCGAAATCGTCGAGCGTGCCGGCGCTGAGGATGCGGGCGACTTCGCGGCGGACCAGTTTGCCCGGGGTGACTTCGCCGACTTGGTCGCAGATGGCGACGCGTTTGCCGGCTTCGACCAGTTTGGCCACGTAGGCGCGGGCGCTGTGGTAGGGGACGCCGCACATGGGGACGTCGTTGCGTTTGGTCAGGGCGACGTTGAGGACAGCGGAGGCTTCGCGGGCGTCGTCGAAGAACATTTCGTAGAAATCGCCGAGGCGGAAGAGGAGGAGGGTGTTGGGGGGAAGCTCGCGCCGGATCTCCTGGTATTGGCGCATCATGGGGGTGAGCTTCGGGGCGGACATGGGAGGGGGACTTATAAAGGCGGAGGGCGGAAAGCGGAAACTTGAAAGCTGAGTGACGGTGTGGGGTTGGTCGCCGCGGCGACCGAACCCTACCGCGGGACGCGACGCTCACGGCGACGGCGGCACTACAGTGAACTTGGAAGCCCGTTGCGGTCCACGGGCACAAGGCCCGTGGCGCCGCGTAGACGCGGGACGCTTAATTTGGCAGGGTGCGGGGATGCGGGAGAGCGGGATCAGTGCGGCGGGGCGGGTTGGGTTGATGGTGGCGCCGGTTTTGTTGGGGTTCGTGCTGATGGCGGAGCCGCCGGAGGGGTTGAGTATCGAAGCTTGGCGGACGGTGGGGGTGGTGGGGGTGATGGCGGTTTTGTGGATGACGGAGGCGATTCCGATTCCGGTGACATCTTTGTTGCCGCTGGTGCTTTTCCCGTTGCTCGGCGTGGCGCCGGTGAAGGAGGCGGCTGCGCCTTATGCCAATCCGGTGATTTATCTGTTTCTCGGCGGATTCATTCTCGCGCTGGGTTTGCAGCGTTGGCGTCTGCATGAGCGGGTGGCTTATTGGATCATCGGCCGCACAGGGTCGCGGGCCAGTCGCGTGCTCGCGGGATTCATGATCGCCACGGCGTTTATCAGCATGTGGATCAACAACAGCGCGACGACGGTGATGATGCTACCCATGGCGGTGTCGGTCGCGGGCTTGTTCGCGGCGCGGCTGGGCGCGGATGAGAAGGCGAAGGCTGGGCTGGGGTTGGCTTTGCTGCTCGGGGTGGCTTATGCGGCAAGCATCGGCGGGGTGGGCACGCTGATCGGCACGGCGCCGAATGCGTTCATGGCGGGATTCATGCGGGACAACTACGGTTTGCGCATCGGCTTTGCCGAATGGATGCTGGTCGGGGTTCCTTTTGTCATCGCGGGGATCGTGGTGGCGCATGCGGTGCTCTCGCGGATGTGCCTGACCGACCGGCGGCTCGAGGTGCCGGGATTGCGGGAGGAAGTGCGGGGCGAGTTGGCCAAGCTCGGACCGTGGTCGCGCGGTGAGGTGGCGGTGGCTGTGGTGTTTTGTGCGGCGGCCTTGCTTTGGATGCTGCAGCCGCTGCTCAAGCCTCACTTGCCGGGATTGTCCGATGCGGTGATCGGGATGGCGGCGGGGATTGTCTTGTTTTTGATTCCGGTCGACTGGCGCAAGGGGGAGTTTGTTTTGTCAGGGCGGGATCTGCGCGAGTTGCCCTTTGGTGTGCTCATTTTGCTCGGGGGCGGGTTGAGCATGGCCGAGATGGTGGACCGGACCGGGTTGGCGGCGTGGCTGGGGACTTGGACCACGGGATGGCAGGTGTTGCCGATTGCTGTGGTGGTGGTGCTGATTGCCCTGGTCATTGTTTTTCTAACCGAGTTGACCAGCAACACGGCGACCACGGCGACTTTTCTGCCGGTGGTGGCATCGGTCGCGGTGGGTATGGGTCAGGCGCCGATGGTGCTGGTGCTGCCCGCGGTGATCGCGGCGAGTTGCGCGTTCATGCTCCCGGTGGGGACGCCGCCGAATGCGATTGTCTTTGCCAGCGGACTGGTGCCCTTGCCGCGCATGGCGCGGGTCGGGCTGGTGCTGAATTTTCTTTTTGCCGC
>CAZJGQ010000213.1:0-2571 GCA_964545425.1 uncultured Chthoniobacter sp.
ACGCACGGGTTGGCCCGCGGCGAAACGGCCTTCGTCGGCGACATGATCCACGATGTCGAGACCGCGCGCCACGGCGGCGTGATGAGCATCGCCGTGCTCACCGGCTACGATTCCATCGAAAAACTCACGCCGGCGAAACCCGATGTTGTCGTCTCCTCGCTCGATGCCTTGCGTCGTCTTTTGCAGGATCCGCGGGACTTGGCACGCGGGGCGGCGGACTGCATCCGCATCCACGGTCTCGAGGTGCAGACGCGCATCGGGGTGGGGGAAGAGGAGAGGGCGCGACCGCAGAGGCTTGTTCTCGATGTCATGCTCGAAACGGATTTCCGCGGGGCGCAGGACGACATCGCCCGCGCCACCGACTATGCCGCGGTGGCTGCTTGGCTGACGGCGGAATGTGAACACCGTGAGGTGCGTCTGCTCGAAACGCTTTCCGAGGATCTGGCCGCCGGCTTGCTGGAAGGGTTCCCGCGCGTCGACGTGGTTGTGCTTGAGATTCGCAAGTTTGTCCTGCCGGACACGGAGAGCGTTTCCGTCCGTGTGCGCCGCAGTCGGTAGGGCGGGGCCTCTGGACCCGCCGCCCTGGCAAAAAGATGTTCCCGGCGGGTCCAGAGGCCCCGCCCTACCTTGTGGGCTGGCGTTCTGGTAGGTATGGTCGTCAGCCATGCGCGTTTTGGTCAGCGGTGTCTGCGGTTTCGTCGGGTCCGAGTTGGCGCTCGGATTGCGCAAGGCCGGGCACGAGGTTTGCGGCTTCGACAACTTCAGCCGTCCGGGGAGCGAATTGAACCGACCGCGCATCGAGGAGGCGGGTGTCGAGTTCTGGAAGGGCGATGTGCGCAATGAAGCCGACTTGGAGCGCGTGCGCGGGATCGATTGGGTCATCGACGCGGCGGCTAACCCGAGCGTTTTGGCCGGCGTGGACGGCAAGACGGGAAGCAAAGAGCTGCTCGAACATAATCTCTGGGGCACAGTGAATTTGCTCGAGGTCTGCAAGCGCGAACAGGCGGGTATGATTTTGCTCAGCACCAGCCGGGTTTACTCGATCGATGCGCTCTGCGCGCTTCCCGTCTCGGAGAATGATGCGGCTTTTGTGCTGCGCGAGTCGTTGGTGGCCGCGGGGCCTGCCGGCGTGACGGAAGAGTTCTCCACTGCGGCACCCATTTCGCTCTACGGCGCGAGTAAACTGGCCAGCGAGCAGCTCGCGCTCGAATATGGTGCGGCCTTCGGATTTCCCGTCTGGGTCGATCGTTGCGGGGTAATGGCGGGCGCGGGGCAGTTCGGCAAACCGGATCAGGGCATTTTCAGTTACTGGATTCACAGCTGGGCGCGGCGAGCGCCGCTCAAATACATCGGCTTCGGCGGCACCGGTCACCAAGTGCGCGACTGCCTGCATCCGGAGGACCTGCTCACACTCGTCCTGCAGCAAATGGCGGCGGTCGATCGCCGTGGGCGCCGGATTTTCAACGTGAGCGGCGGCGCGGCCTCGGCCATGTCGCTGCGTCAATTGTCCGACTGGTGCGCGAAGGAATTCGGTCCGCATGAGGTCGCGGTCGATTTGTCGCCGCGCCCCTTTGATTTGCCATGGGTCGTGCTCGACGCCGCACGCGCCGAGGCCGAGTGGGATTGGCGTCCGCGCAAGACGGTGGATGCCATTTGTCACGAAATTGCGCAACACGCGCGCGAACATCCGGAGTGGTTGGAGGTTTCGCGGGGTTGAAGGCGGTGCAGCGCATTGGCGCAGGCTCCGGGGAAATTTTCCTGCAGATGGCCGCGCTTGAAGAGGCGGAACAATTCGCCGGTTCGCTCACCGCGGCGGAAACCGCGCAGGCCGCCCGCATGGTCAACCCCGCACTGCGCACGCGGTTCGTTGTTTCGAGGGGATTGAGGCGGCTGCTGCTTTCCGAGTGCACCGGACGCGAGGCGGCGGCGTTGGATTTTGCCGAGGATGGGGTGGTCAAGCCGCGGCTGCTCGAGGCGGACGGCTGGGATTTCAACACATCGCACGCCGGCGACTACGTCGTGGTGGCGGCGCGCCGCGGGCCCATCGGGGTCGATCTGGAGCAGCATCGCGAGGTGAGAGAGCGGGCGGGAATTGTCCGGCGTTATTTCCACGCGGACGAGGCGGTGGCTTGGAAGCGGCTGCCCAAGGCGCAACAGGCAGATGCTTTTTTTGTTTTATGGTCGGCGCGTGAGGCGGCGATGAAGTGCGCCGGTCTCGGTCTGGCCAAAGGAATCTCCGTGACGCGGGTCGGACCGGAGATTTTGCAAGGTGGGGAAGCCGACGGCGCATCAGGCGATATGCCATTGAAGGTCAAGATCTTGGAGTCCCCTGACGGCTACACTTTGGCCGTTGCGTGGGCGGACGGATAGGGCGCGAGTGAGAGCGTTATCCCAAATCTAGTTCGTTTTCATTTGAATTTCTTGAACCCTGCTGTTTGTTTTCAGGGCGAGGTCCGAGCTCCCCTGCACAAGACCCCCCACATTTCTCCGCGGCCCGGCCCAAGCGCGTAGCTTGAGACCAAGGGCGGCAGCGTTCCGTCAAATGGCGGTCAAAGAAAAATACTTTCTCGG
>CAZJGQ010000214.1:0-2549 GCA_964545425.1 uncultured Chthoniobacter sp.
CCACGCCCGTCCCGGCGAAGCGGTCGAGCCACCCGCTGCGGAGAGTTTCGCCGTGGCGGACGAACAGGAGGAAAAAATGCTCAATCGCGCCTTTGCTTTGCTCCGTGAGGGGGATGGCTCGGCCGCGCTCCGCGCCTTGCAGGATTTGCGCACGATCAACCCGCGCTTGGCATCTTTGTCATACACGGCAGCGCTGGCCGCACTACAGTCCGGTGATATTGCCGCGGCCATGGCGGAAACGGATGCATCGCTCGCCAAGGGCGAGCGCGTCTCCGACAGCTTCGCCGTGGCCGCGGCAGTCGAATCGCTGAAGCCGGGAAGCGTGGAATGGCAGGCCATCGGCGACACAGGCGAGCGCGGGGAATATTTCCTGCGCCAAGCCATCGCCGCGGACCAAGCCAATGCCGCGCCGCGCTTGGAGTTGGGGATCCGCTTGAGGAGCAAGGGCAAGAATGCCGAGGCTGCCGAGATGCTCGAGTCGGCGAGGTTGCGCCTTCACCCGGTGGACCAGGCCACAGTGGTCGACACGACGCTGCTGCTCATCGCGCTCGAGCAAACCTCGACCGAGGCTTTGCCGGACGATCTCGATCCCGACAAAGGCACCGCTTCCCTGATCGGCGCGGCTTACGTCGCCCTGCGGCGCGGTGAAGTCGCCTCGGGTGCGGCGCTGCTCGAAAAAGCGAAAAGCCGCCTCCCTGCCGAACTCTACTTCTACCTCCTCGGCGATCCTGCTTTCGGCCCCTACCGGCAGCTTCCGGAACTCGAACCGCTTTTCCGCTAGGGCGAGACGGTCTATTCGCTGAAGGGAGCTGCGTTTGTGACCGAATTGTCACATCCCTCCGCTGGAAAAAGCACCGCCCTCATCTAGCTTCCGACATCGGTCGCCATTTGCTACGCGGACCGATGCGCCATGGGTCCAAAAACAGGTCATATTTCCCGGCATCGCGGACTAATCCGAACCACGCAAGCCCGTGTTGTTACGAACGCGTGTGTGGCCACGGTCCTTACTTTGATGCTCAGCGCTCCGGCTTACGCCGGACGGAATGTCTTCGGGGTAGGTGCGCCGGCCGGCAACCGCGACGCTGCGCGTGCCCAAGCTTTTGCCGATAGCCAAGCACAGGCCCTGCGCATCCAGGCCGCCGCCCGCGAGCGCTTGGCACGTTCGGCGGAAGCATTTCAGGGGATGCAGGGCGCCCAAGCGGCTGCTCGCGCTTCCGCAGCAGCGCTCAACGATGTGGCCAACGGTCTTCGTCCCGGCGGCCTCGAGGTGCTTGCCGGGGACAATGCCCGCTGGGACGGCGCCGATGCACCCGCGGTCGCGGGCAACGACGTCACGATCAAGCAAAACAATCAGCAAGCCGTCCTGCACTGGAAGACGTTCAACGTCGGTCGCGATACCACGGTCAATTTCGACCAGTCGAGAGGAGGAGCCGACGCCGGCAAGTGGGTAGCCTTCAACAAGGTCTTCGATCCCTCCACCGCCCCTTCACAAATCCGCGGACGCATCAATGCGCAAGGTCAGGTCTATGTGATCAACCCCAACGGCATCATCTTCGGCAGCTCCAGTCAGGTGAATACCCGGACTTTTGTCGCCTCGACTTTGCCGATCAACGACAACCTTGTCCGCAATGGCCTGCTCAATAACACCGATGCCCAATTCATCTTCGACGGCATTCGCGTTCCCGCCGGCGCTCCTGCGAAATACGGCGACGTCATTGTCGAGCGCGGGGCCCGGCTGCAGGCCACCGCCGGGCAGGACGGCAACGGCGGGCGCGTCATGCTGGTCGGCGCCAATGTCCGCAACGATGGCACGATCGACACGCCGGCCGGCCAGTCCATCCTCGCCGCCGGGTTGCAGATCGGTGTGCGCGCACACCCGGAAAATGACCCCAGCCTGCGCGGTCTCGATGTTTTTGTCGGCCAAGTTGGAGATTATGCCGGCCGCGTCGAAAACAACGGACTCGTGCAGTCTTCCACCGGCAGCATCATCATGGCCGGCAAGGAGATTAAGCAGCGCGGCGTCCTGGCCAGCACGACCTCGGTCAACCTCAACGGCCGCATTGACCTGCTCGCCAGCTACGGGGCGCTGAGCTACCCGGAATTCGATAGTGCGGCCAATGCGTTGAAGCCGCCTTTCCTGTCCCAAGCCACCGGCACGGTAGAACTCGCAGCGGGCAGCCTGACCTCCGTCTTGCCGGATGCCAACGGCAAGAAAATCCCCGGGACACGTTTGTCGGAAAACTCGCAGGTCAACGTCGAGGGGAAGGCTATCTACTTTGGTCGCGGCTCGATCCTCATCGCACCATCCGGCGATGTCACGGTGCGGGCCGGTGAATGGCCGGTGCTCAGTCCCGGCGCCGATGGTGTTGTCACCGGCACGCTAGACAGCAAATTTTTCGATACCGGTGCCCAGAGATTCCTCCGTTCCGCGGGCCAGGTTTACCTCGACCAAGGTTCGATCATCGATGTCAGCGGCTCTGTCGACGGTTTCGTGCCGCTTTCCCAGAACCTGCTCACCGTGGCCATGCGGGGTTCCGAGCTGGCCGATT
>CAZJGQ010000215.1:0-2537 GCA_964545425.1 uncultured Chthoniobacter sp.
CAGCCGCAACCGCCCCCGCCGCAGCAGCCATCGTCGGCCTGCGAGTGGGCATGATGCACGTGGCCGTGGGCGACTTCCTCCGGCGTGGCCGGACGGACGTCGCGGATGGCGACGTTGAAAGTGAGGGTCTCGCCGGCCAGCGGGTGGTTGGCATCGACCGTGATGGTGTTTCCCTCGACCGCAACGACGATCACGTTGTCGCTGCCGTGTTCGCTGGTCGCGCGGAAGCGCATGCCGGGTTTGATCTCGGCGCCCTCGGGAAAAATGGAGCGGTCGACTTGTCCCATGCGGCGCTCGTCGCGCAGTCCGTAGGCTTCGACCGGTGGGACGACGACATCGAGGGTTTCACCGGCCGTTTTGCCTTCGAGCGCTTTTTCCAGTCCGGGAATGATGCTGGCGTAGCCGTGCACGTAGGCCATGGGCGCGCCTCCCTGCGCGGAACTGTCGAGCACTTCGGCGCGGCTGTTGCGGACTTCGTAGTCGAAAAGAACGGCGTGGTCTTTGGCGATTTTCATCAGAAGAGTGTTCAGTGATTCAGTGTTCAGTATTGGGTCAGTCGAGGCAGCAAAAGGACAGTAAAGGCCGCAACGGCCTTGCTGAAAACTGTAAACTGAAAACTGCAAACTTGCGCCGCTTCATTTCCTGAGCGGCGCAAACGCATGATCCGCGCCTTGCCGCTTGGCCTCGAGCACGATCTGCAGGAGGCGTCCAAGGTCGCCGCTGGGCCAGCCTTTTTGCTCGAACCAGCACAGATATTCCGCGGGAAGGTCGTAAAGCTTACGTCCGGAAAATTTCCCGAAGGGCATGGTCCAGGTGCGGAGCTTCTCCCAGTCGGCGGTGGCTTGCGCGGGGTCCATGAATCGAACATGAGTCGAAGATCGGAAATTTGAAATTTCGGATTTGAGATTGGTGCGGATTTGGAGATTTGGAATTTCGGATTTGAGAGGGGAGTGGCGAGGTGGGATGCTTATAAGTATGCCCGATTTCGCCGAAGATCCCTCGAACAGTCCGCACGACGATCTGCACTACCGCGAATACAAAATCCTCCTGCGTCCGGAGCGCTTCACTTCGCCGCAGGCCTTCAAGGATTTCTGGCAGGTGGTCAAGCGGGTGGCCAAGCAGTTCGACATCAAGTTGGAGGAGGCGGACAATGCGTTCGAGAACCAAGTGCGCGAGGTGCTCTTTTTCGACACGCCGGATTTCGATCTCTACAACAACCACTTCATCGTGCGGCTGCGCACGCTTTACCGGAGCGGATGGCCGGCCGGCACGCCGGAGCTGACCGTGAAGTTCCGCCATCCGGAATTCGAGCGCGCGGCCAAGGTCGACGTGCGTCCGGCGCTCGCCGGGGAGACGCGGATCAAATTCAAAGAGGAACTGTTGCCGCGCAAAGAAAAGCTGGGCGAAATCCGCTCGATCTATTCGCACAACTCGGTGCTGGCCTTGCCGCGCGAGGCCATGAATTTCGCCCTCAAGAACATCACGCACGCCTTCCCTGCTTTCCGCGAGATCGAGGAGAAGGGCGAGGCGCCGATCGAGTTGGTCAATGACATGGCCGTCGAAGAAGTGCAGGTCAATGTCGGGTTGACCCACTTCGGCCACCATTACAATGGCAAGACGACCATCGCGGTCTGGCGCAGCCGCAAACTCGAGCAACCGGTCTGCGGCGAGTTCGCCTTCCAGTGCAAATTCAACAAGTCGGACGACGTCCATTCCGGAACGCTGGAAAAAGCGGAGGCCTTCCACAAAGAACTGCAAAAGACAGCCGCGGATTGGGTCATGCTCGGCACGACAAAAACCGCGCTGGTCTACGGACTGGGCAACAAGCCGGTGGTCAATCATGAGTGAGCCGGCCGCGGCCACGACCCCGGTTTCGCTCTGGCGCATCTTCAACGCCTTTGCCCTCATCGGGGTGACCAGCTTCGGCGGCGGCATCGTCGCTTACCTGCGTCATGCCCTGGTCGAAAAAGAAAAGTGGCTCGATGCCGAGCAGTTCATGGCCGCGTTGGAAATTTCGCAAACGTTACCCGGGCTGAATTCGACCAACATGAGCGTGATCGTCGGACGCAAGCTGCGCGGGGCGGCCGGCGCTCTCGTCGCCGTGCTCGGCATGATCCTGCCCGGTGCGGTCATTCTCACCGGGCTGGGATTCGCCTACGTCGCACTGCGGCATGATCCGAAAGTGGCCGTGATCCTGACCGGCGTGGCCGCGGCAGCGGTCGGGTTGCTCCTGCAGGTGACCCTGAAGATCGGCTGGAAGCAGCTTATCCGTCCGAAAGATCTGATGTTTGTTGTTGTCGTCTTCGTGCTGGTCGGCGTGTTCCACATTTCGCTGCTCGTCACTCTGGTCACCCTGGCCCCGCTGGCCATCTGGATGAACCGTCCGGCTGCGGACAAGGAGGCGGCATGAACAAAATCGTCGAGCTGATCAATGTCTTCGCCCTGCTCTCGCTCCTCGCGGTCGGCGGAGGCACGGCCGTGCTCCCGCAGATGAAGCACGACACGGTGGAGACGCACCATTGGGTGACCGACACACA
>CAZJGQ010000216.1:0-2534 GCA_964545425.1 uncultured Chthoniobacter sp.
CGGAAATCGCCCGCACCGAATGGTATCGCGAGGGCAAAGTGCCGCTCCACACCATGCGCACGCCGATCGACTACGGTTTCGCCGAAGCCGAAACCACGGCCGGCAAGATCGGCATCAAATGCTGGATCTGCAAAGGCGAGGAAGCCGAACCCAAAGTCTCGGTGCGCGAGGACAAACCCGCGGCCGAAACCGTGCCGTCGCCCGAAGTGGCCGCCACGGCCGTCGCCGAATGATTTTTTAAGGAGATCCTGCCATGCCCTTGATGCCCAAACGCGTGAAGTTCCGGAAGTCCCAGCGGGGAAGCCGCAAGGGAACCGCTTCGCGCAACACCAACATCGATTTCGGCGAATTCGGACTGCAGACCCTCGACCGCGCGTGGATCACCAACGTGCAGATCGAGGCCGCCCGCGTCGCCCTCACGCGCAACATGAAGCGCAAAGGCAAACTCTGGATCCGCATTTTCCCCGACAAATCCGTCACCGCCCGCCCGCCGGAAACCCGCATGGGCAAAGGCAAAGGCGCGCCGGAATACTGGGTCGCCGTGGTGCGCCCGGGGAACATCCTTTTCGAACTCGACGGCGTGCCGGAAAGCGTCGCCCGCGAGTCCCTGCGCCTCGCCGCCAACAAGCTGCCGATCCGCACCAAATTCATCACCCGCCACCACGCCTCCTGACGCCATGAAGACCAAGGAAATCGCCGAACTCAGCGTGGATGAACTCCGCAGCCGCAAACGCGAGCTGCGCCACGAGATTTTCAACCTCCGCCTGCAACAGCAAAGCGGCCAACTCGAGAAGCCGTCCCTCATCCGCACGCTCCGCCGCGAGGCCGCGCGCGTCGAGACGTTCCTCTCGAAGAAGATCAAAGCAGCCACCGCCGTCAAACCATGAGCGACACCGCCACCACCACCGCCGCCGCGCGCGGCATCCGCAAAACCGTCGTCGGCGAGGTCGTCTCGGACAAGATGGACAAAACCGTCGTTGTCCGCACGGTCAGCCGCGTCCCGCACCCGCGCTTCGGCAAGATCGTCAAGCAATCCGCCAAATTCCACGCCCACGACGAAAAGAACGAGGCCAAGACGGGCGACAAAGTCCGCATCGCGGAAACCCGCCCGCTGAGCAAAACCAAGCGCTGGCGCCTCGTCGAAGTCCTCAAACACTAAGCACGCCATGATCCAGCTCCGCTCCCGTCTCGACGTCGCCGACAACACCGGCGCCCGCATGGCCACCATGATCGGCGTCATCGGCAAAAAATCCGCCTTCGCCCGCGTCGGCGATGTCATCACGGCCAACGTGAAAGAAGCCTCCGCCGGCGGCACGGTGAAGAAGGGCGAGGTCGTCCGCGCCGTCATCGTCCGCACCCGCCAGCCGCTCAAGCGGCCCGACGGCTCGGCGCTGCGCTTCGACACCAACGCCATTGTCATCATCGACAAGGACCTCAACCCGCGCGGCACCCGCATCTTCGGCCCCGTGGCCCGCGAACTGCGCGAAAAGAATTTCATGAAGATCGTTTCCCTCGCCCCGGAGGTCCTATGAGCCGCGCCAAGACCCACGTGAACAAAAACGACATCGTCCGTGTCGTCACCGGCAACCACCGCGGCGCCGAGGGCAAAGTCCTCCAGGTCCTGCGCGGCAAAAACCAGGTCCTCATCGAGGGCGTGCGCATGATCAAGAAGCACACCCGCAAATCGCAGGAGCACCCGAACGGCGCCATCGTCGAGAAGGAAGGCCCGATCCACATTTCCAACGTCAAGCGCATCGAAGCCGCCAAGAAGGAGGACGCCAAGCCGAAGTCCAAGGCCAAGGCGAAGTAACCCATGGAAGTCGAACTTTACAAAGAATACACCGGCAAGGTCGTGCCCGCGCTCAAGCAGAAGCACGGTTACACCAACGTGCACCAGATCCCGCGCGTGCAGAAAGTCGTGATCAACACGTCGATCGGTTCCGCGCAGGACACCAAGGAAGCGCTGGAAATCGCGGTGAACGAACTCAAGACCATCACCGGCCAGACGCCCGTGCGCACCAAGTCGAAGAAGGCCATCTCGAACTTCAAACTGCGCAAAGAACAGCCGATCGGCGCCAAGGTCACGCTGCGCGGACGCAACATGTATGAATTCCTCGAGCGCCTGATCAAAATGTCGCTGCCGAAAATCCGCGACTTCCGGGGCATTTCCCCGAAAGCCTTCGACGGCAACGGCAACTACACCCTCGGCGTGGCCGACCAGAGCATTTTCCCCGAGATCGAGCTCGACAAAATCAAGCGCAACGTCGGCTTCGACGTGACCATCGTCACCACGGCCCGCACCGACGAGGAGGCCAAGTCGCTCCTCGGCGAACTCGGCATGCCGTTCACCGACCGCGCCAAGAAACCCGCCGCCCAAGCATCCTGATGACCTCCAACGATCCCATCGCCGACCTTCTCACCCGCCTGCGCAACGCCAGCCGCGCCCGCAAGGCCGAGTTGCTCGTGCCCTACTCCCGCATCAAGGCGGACATCACCGCCATCCTCAAAAAGGAAGGCTACATCACCGATTTCGA
>CAZJGQ010000217.1:0-2513 GCA_964545425.1 uncultured Chthoniobacter sp.
CTGGATCGAGTCGGATGTCTTCGACGCGTCCGACATTGACGCCGGCCAGCATGACCAGCGCGCCGGTGCTCAGTCCGCCGGTGTTGGCGAAGCGGGCTTCGACTTCGTAGGTGTCGCCGCCGACGAACTCGCCGGCCCCCAATTTGACCGTGAGGTAGACCAGCGCAGCCAGACCGAGAAGGACGAAGAGTCCCACGCCGAGTTCGAGTTTGGTGTCTCTCATTGTTCTTCCTCCGGCAAAGCGGCACCGCGGCGCAGGGCGTCCAAGGTGGAACGCAAAGCCTCCGGGCTGTCGCGGAAAGATTGAACCACCGGATGGGCCGATGCGGCAAACTCTTCCGGCGTGCCGGCAAAGCAAATTTCGCCTTGGTGCAGTAGGGCGACCGTGCAACTGACGGCCAGCGCCTCGACCACGTCGTGGGTGACAATCAGCGCGGTGAATCCGAAGCGCGCCTGGTATTTGGCGATCATGGCGAAAACGGCATTGCGCCGCAGCGGGTCGAGTCCGGCCGTGGGCTCGTCGAAAAAGACCATTTCAGGCTGCGTGACAATGGCGCGGGCC
Organism: uncultured Chthoniobacter sp.; assembly: GCA_964545425.1. GTDB lineage: Bacteria > Verrucomicrobiota > Verrucomicrobiia > Chthoniobacterales > JACTMZ01 > JACTMZ01. Next base: position 563 of record CAZJGQ010000217.1, read on the forward strand.
AAGGCGAGGCGCTTTTGCATGCCGCCGGAAAGCATGCCGGGGTAGCGCTCGGCGTGCTCGTCGAGTTCCAGTTGGGCCAGCGATTCGAAAGCGCGCCGCCGGATTTCCGAGCGGGACAAGTTGGTTGTCTGTTCGAGTGGCAGGGCCACGTTTTGCAGGGCGGTCAGGGAATCGAACAGCGCATTGCCCTGGAAAAGAAAGCTGCAGCGGCGGCGGAACGAATCGCGCGTGGCGCGGTCGCGAAAATCGAGCGGTTTGCCTTCGAAAGAAACGTCCCCGCCGTCGGGTTCCTCGACACCGGCGAGGCATTTCAACAAGACGGATTTACCCGCCCCGCTCGGCCCGAGCACGGTAAAGATGCTTCCTCGATCGACGCCAAAGCCGACATCGCGCAGGACGACACGCCCATCGAAGGACTTGCGCAGTCCGCTGACTCGGAGAAGGAGGTCGTTCTTTGCCGCATCCATGACTCAGACAAGGAACGAGGTGATCACGTAGTCGGCTGCGAGGATGGCAATGCTCGAGATGACCACAGCTTTGGTTGTGGCCGCACTGACCGCACGTGCGCCTGTCGCGCGCTTGATCCGGTGCGTATGGAAACCCTGATACGCGCAGATGGCCGTGGTGAGCAGACCGAAAGTCACGGCTTTGATGAGACATTCGCGCACGTCTTCCGAGTCGACGGCGCGGTAGACCGATGACCAATAGACTCCGGGGTCAACGCCGAGCAGCAGCGAGCCGGAAAGACTTCCGCCCCACAGCCCGACCGCGACAAACAGAGCGGTCTGTGCCGGAAAAACAAAGGCAGAGGCAAGGAGCCGTGGCGTGACCAAATAACCGCGGCTGTTAATGCCCATGGTGTCGAGCGCGGCGATCTGCTCGGAGTTGCGCTGAATGCCAAGTTCCGCGGCCAAAGCCGAACCGGCCTGCCCCACCAGCATCAGCGCGGCCAACACCGGCGCCATTTCGCGCACCAAGCTCAAGGAGACGAGCGCCCCGAGCAATCCCTCCGAACCAAAGCGGTTCAACACATAGTATCCCTGCAGTCCGAGGACCAATCCGGTGAACATGCCGACGATGAGAATAACCGGCAGGCACCGGAAGCCCTGCTCGTAGACGGCGCGGCCGATCCTGCCCGGCAATCGCTTGGTCGCAAAAACGGCGCCGAGGGAACTGGCGATGAAGAGGGCGAAGTCGCCCAATCCCCTCACCCGACCGATAGTGTAACTGCCAATGCTCCCGACCACGGGCCATGGCTATGGCACAAGGATGCCCGCGATGCAAAGTCCCTTTCGTCCTGCTTGTGCGTTGTGCGCGGACTTCTATGCTGGCGGATCATGTCCGTCGACCAACTCCGCCAAGCCGACAAACGGCACCTTTGGCATCCGTTCACGCAAATGCAGGACTGGTGCGCGCAGCAGCACGATCCGCTCGTGCTGGTCGAAGGACGCGGCAGTCTTCTCATCGATGCCGAAGGCCGCGAATACCTCGACGGGAACAGCTCGATTTGGACAAATATCCACGGTCACTCGCATCCGAAAATCGTCGCCGCGATCCGCGATCAGGCTGCGAAGCTGGCCCACAGTTCGTTTCTCGGCTTCACCAACGAACCGGCCATCCGTTTGGCCGAAAAACTGGTCGGACTGTTTCCGCCCGACACGCTGAGGCGCGTTTTTTATTCCGACGACGGCTCCACGGCCATCGAGGTCGCGCTCAAGATGGCGGTGCAATACCATCAGCTGACCGGCCATCCGGAGCGTTGCCGCTTCGCCGCCTTCGATCACGCCTACCACGGCGACACGGCAGGCGCGGCCAGCCTCGGAGGCATTGCCGCATTCCATGAGCGCTTCGCTCCTTTGAGTTTTCCGGTCGTTCGCGTTCCGGACCTCGCCGCGCTCCAAGCGCTCGACGAAGAAACAATCGGCACGCTTGCCGGCGTGGTCATCGAGCC
>CAZJGQ010000218.1:0-2502 GCA_964545425.1 uncultured Chthoniobacter sp.
CCGTGCAGGACTACCTCCGCTACTTGGCCCTGACCGGCGATGAGCAAGTCAGCCTTGAAGAAACAGCCGCCGCCTGCGCCGCCGAGCCATCCAACGTCACATTCCGCATCACCCACGCCCTCAATCTGCTGGAAAACGGCCAACCGGCGGAGGCCTTTAGAATTTTCGACGACATCACGGTTTTTGCCGACCGACTGCCGCCCGGGCAGTTGGCAGTTATTGCCGCGGTCCTCGCGGGCAGTGGCGACGACGAGCGTGCCCGCGCGGCCGCCAGTCTCTTGGACCCCGCCCTGCTTTCCCCCGGCGAATATGCCCTCGTGCTCCCGCTGCGCGCGGCAAGGGACTGAGCCGGCGGGCGCGACTTGCTACTGATAAGTTATGGATGTCCGGACCACTTCCCTCGACGGCATGCTCCTGCTCTCGCGAGCGGTGCATGCGGACGCGCGGGGCACTTTCGATGTGGTGTGGAACCATGATGAATTGGCGGCGGCGGGCATCAGCGCGGCGTTCGTGCAGGATAACCTGATCAAAACGCGCCGAGGTACCCTGCGCGGCATGCATTTCCAGTCGCGAAGCCCGCAAGGGAAACTGCTCACCGTCCTCGAGGGCGAGGTCTACGATGCCGCGGTCGACCTTCGGCCGGATTCACCGACCTTCGGACAGGCTGAGGGACTCGTCCTTCGCGCGGTGGACAATACCAGTCTGTGGCTACCGCCGGGTTTCGCCCATGGCTTCTTGGCGCTGAGCGAGCGGGTTATTTATCTCTACAAAGTTACCGCTCCATGGGATCCGGAGCAGGCCCACGTGCTTGCCTGGAACGATCCGGATGTCGGCATAGCGTGGCCGCTCTCGGCGGGCCAGAGCCCGGTGCTCTCGGAACGGGACGGTGCAGGTCTTGCTTGGGATGCGGTGCGCGAAATGATGCGCTGAGCCCTTCGGGGTTGGCATTCCGGCCGCGGTGGGAAAAACTCGGCGGTGATGCAAACACCCGAGGCGATGATGGTGCCGGTGTCGCCGCGGCACGAGGTGCTCCTCGCGCCGGAGTATGCCCAGTTGATCGCGCGCGCGCCCGACCACGACTTTGTCATGCGCACCATCACGCGGCGCGAAGCCAACGGCCTGCAGCTCATGTCCGCGGAGATGGTCATTGCCGGAAACGACACGCGGAAGGAATTCCCGCTGGCCGCGAAATACCCCATGCATTTCCGCAAAACGTATTTCCCCGGACGCCTGCGCGGGGATCCTTCGGTCGAATTTGCCAACCAGCAGCGCGCCTCCGAGGTGCTCGGGGCTCCGCCGCCCATCGGCTACACCAAGAATACCTTCCGCTCGTGCTTTGTGCCGGGGAAACCGTATTCGCGGCTCACCCCTTTCGGCATCGAGCCGGTGGAAAACAATGTGCAAGTGGCCGAGGAGCTGAACCTCGGTTTGGCCGTCGGTCTGTGGTGGCTCTGTGGGCAGGCCTTCGACCAGCTGGTCCGTTTGCACGAGGCGGGACTGGTTCACGGCGATATGGAACTGCACAACATCGCCGTCGCTCCCGCGCCCGCCGAGGCGGTCCTCATTGATTTCGAGTTGGCCAAGTGGAAAAAAGACCTGTCCGCCGCCGACTGGGACAAAGCCGTGCAGGGTGACTTCACCGAATTGCTCAAAGAGGCCGTCTATTTGCAGTGCGCGCTCGGACGCCAGCCCGGGCCTCTCGCCGACATGGCGATGGAACGAATCGGCAACTTGTTCCCTTCCCCGGGCCGCTTCGAGCGCCACATCCGCCGGCAAGCGGCGGTGTAGTCCGCGACAGCCTCACGATTTTTCCAGCGCCCATTCTCTTCCGTCACTGACACATGGACGTTTGGCAAAATGTCCATGTGTAGCGGAGCGGTTCCTGTGCGTGCAGTTCAGCGGGAAATCAGTCGGCGTGCGGGCCAAGAATGATGGCGACTTCCGCGATGCGCGGGTCGACTGCGCGCATGGCCTCGTCCGACGAATTGAAGAGCGAGTCACCGAGCACCCTTTGGTAATCGGGACCGTCATCCACCGAGGGCCGGAACCAGATCTGCACCTTGCGGTCGAGCTTTCCGCCTTTGAAATAGCCGACGCCGCCGTAGTCCCAACCGAATCCGTAGACCATGAACGGGCCACCGTTGATCTCTTCCACCTCAGCCAGTTCGTCGTCCCGCCGGATGCCGGAGGGCAAGAGCCACTCCTCGCCGGTGATGACCACGCGATCGACCTTTTGACCTTGGTGCGCCGGAGCCCAAACGACTGTGGCTTCGCGGGAGGTGCCGGGAAAAATGATGCTGCCAGGGACCGTCTCTCCCTCGCCGATGGGATAATCGGTGTCGGCCACATTCTCGGCCCCGTAGAGCTCGACAAGTTTATCCCGCGTGGTGTCAGTCTTGATCGCTCCGACCCGCTCGCCAAGGACCACAGTCAGATCAATGGCGTCGGTCGGTTTTGGTGAACAAGCCGGGAGAACAAGCGAAACCAGCAAGACGGGGAGAA
>CAZJGQ010000219.1:0-2478 GCA_964545425.1 uncultured Chthoniobacter sp.
CGGATGAGGCGTTCGTTTTTCTTCGGGACGAAGCGGTAGTGGGGGACTTTGTTGAGGAGGTCGTCGAGTTCCCAGAGATCTTCGTGGGTGGTGACCCAATAGTCGCCGAGGGTGCGCAGGTCGAAGGGGCGGGAATAGGAGGCGAGGGTTTTTAGTCCGTCGTGGTCGCGGAAATATTCGTGGTAGTAGGACATGGCCAGCTCGCGGACGGTCTTGTAGATCGGGTCGCGATAGCGGACGACGGCGTGGTTGGTTTTGGAGATGGCGCCCCAGCGTCCGTGTTCCTTGAAGAGCGCGACGACGTGTTCGTCGTCGAACTGGATCGTCTTGAGATCGAGGAGGAGCGGCGGTTTGCCGTGGAGCCAGAGCGCGGCGGCGGCGAGGAGGGCGCCTTCCACGCAGTGGGCTTTGCGCTCGCGCAGCACGCGGCGCGGGGACATGTGGGTGTCGCCGTGTTTTTCAAAGTTGATCGGCAGGCGGTCGAGGAAGTCTTGGATTTTCCGCGGGGTGCTCAGCTTGCGCAGGATGGCTAGCTCGCTTTTTTTCAGGCCGAACATGGGGGACACTATAGCACGGGCGCCGATTGTGGTCGCCAACGTTAATGACTGATCACCATCTACCAAATTTTGCTGGACACCTCGCGGGTGGCGGCAGAAAAGGATAGCACCCTTACATCGCCGAATCCGCCGCCCTTTCCGGAAATTCTCTTTATGCCCGACAACAGAGCCATCCTCATCGTCGACGATGATCCGGACATTCTGGCCTACTATTGGAAGATCTTCGCCTCGGGTGATACGTCCGAGTTCGACATCCTCGGCAGTGCGCCGACGGGCGACGAAGCGGAACTCGTCCTGCGTCAGCTCATTTGCCACCGCTACACCAATGCGGTGAAATTCATCGATGCATTCGAGGAAATGGTGCGTTCCGGCGTGCATCATCCGGTTTGCATCATCGACATGAGGATGCCGGTGCTGAACGGCTTCGAGACGGCGCAACGCGTGCGCGCCCTCGATCCCGAGATCCACATCATCATTTGCACGGCGCACTCCGACATGGATCCCGCCGAAATCCGCGCCAACCTGAGCGGCAGCGTGTTTTTCGTGCGCAAACCTTTCGTGGCCGTCGAGCTGTACATGATGGTCCACTCGCTCATCGAGAGCTGGAACGCCAAGCAGCGTCTGCTGCGGTCGGCGGCCTGAGTCGGACGGCGCTTGACCCTCGCGCCGTTTCGCGGGCATTGATCAACGCCATGCCGGACCGCGGTCTTTCCCAGCGCGTCACCGACCGCATGCTGCACGGGCTGTTGCGGGCGCTGGCCGCGCAACCGGCCAAGGCGTTGGACGAAAATTTCGCCCTGATCGAGAAGCAGACCGTCTCGCTGGCCGACGAGCACCGGCGTCTTTTTGCCGACCTTGCCGCGCCGTTCACCGGCGTGCCGGCCGAATTCGCCCGGGCCGAGAACGGCTCGCTTTACCAGACGAACATCATCGACGGCTCCAGTTTTTTCGCGCCGCGGGCCGCGGCCGACGCGATGGGCGAGGACGACTGGCTTTTCGCCCGCAAGAGCGTGGTGCTCAATCCGCTTTACCGCACGATCGTCGAGCAGACGCCCAATGTGGTCGCGGCCTACATCAACACCGACGAACCGGTCGACACCAACCGCTACTTCCCCTTCATGGAGCGCCCTTGGGAGATTTACCCCGAGGAGATCGACATGGGGTCGTTCAATTTCTTCTACGAGGCCGATGCCAAGCACAACCCGGAGCGCGCGCCGCGTTGGACCGGCATCTACGCCGACCCCGCCGGCCGCGGGTGGATGCTCTCGTGCATCGCGCCGGTTTATCTCGGCGATGCCTTGAAAGGCGTGGTCGGGCTCGATGTCACGGTGGGTCAGATGCTCGACAGCATCGTGCGGTTGAGTCTGCCTTGGGGTGCATCCTCCCTGCTTATTGCGCCGGGCGGCGAGGTCTTGGCCGCCACGGACAAAGCACGCGCCTTGCTCGGACTCGGCGCGTTGCAGCCCTTCATCTACCACGAGCCCGTCGCCACGGAGTTGACGGCACCCGAAGTTCTGCGCATCGAAAGCGTGGCGGACGCGGACCTGCGCTCCCGCTTGCTCGACTTCCTCGCCTCGGAAGACAGCCTACGGGAAACTCCCGCACCGGGCGGAAGCATCATCATTGCGCAGGCCTCCGTGCCGACCACCGGCTGGAAGTTCTGGCTGGTGGCGCGCCGGGCCGGTCTGCTCGAAAGCGTCGACGAAGTGACCGAAATCGAGTCGAAGCTGCAGGCCGAACTTTCGGCCAAAGAGCGTGAGTTGGCCTACACCCGCGGACTTTACGAATCAGCCAGCGGTTACCTGCACAATGTCGGCAACGCCATCACGCGCATGGAGTCCTCGCTCATGGACTTGGAGAAAGTGATCAAGAGCTCCGAGCAATACCCCGAGGCTTTCGCGCGGATCAAAGCCGGCGGCGA
>CAZJGQ010000220.1:0-2469 GCA_964545425.1 uncultured Chthoniobacter sp.
TCCGCCGCGGCAAACCGACCTCGCATATCGTTTTCGGCGAGGGGATGGCCGTCCTCGCCGGCGACGCCTTGCTCACCGAAGCCTTTGCCGTCTTGTCCAAAGCAAAGCCGCCTTCACGCTACACCGCCGCCGACCTCGTTGCCGAACTGGCCCGCGCCGCCGGTTCCCGCGGACTCATCGCCGGACAAGTCGCCGACCTCGAGGCCGAAGGACGCAAACCCACCGAGCCCGCGCTCTATTTCATCCATGCGGCCAAAACCGGCATGCTCCTACGCGCCGCGCTCAAACTCGGCGGAATGTCCGCCGGCGGGACCACCGCGCAAGTCGCCGCCCTCGACCGCTTCGGCTTCGCCCTCGGCCTCGCCTTCCAGATCCAAGACGACATCCTCGACGCCACGCAAAGCGCCAAGAAATTAGGCAAGACCGCCGGCAAAGACGCCGTCGCCGGAAAAATGACCTTCCCCGCGCTTTTCGGTCTGGAGGAGTCCCGGGTTCTGGCCGGACGTTGGACCACCGATGCCATCAAGGCCCTGCGCCTTTTCGGCCCGCGTGGCGACACGTTGCGTGCCTTGGCGGCCAAGTTGCTCGGACGGGAAAAGTAGCGGACCGGCGGATTTTTGCCGCTTACCAAAACCGGATCCCGAACACGATGAAGCCCTTCGGCTTTCCTTCGTCATTCGGATCCCACGAGGTCAGATAACGGCCGTCGCCGTAGCCTTTCGCCGCCATCGGATTGACCAATTGCCAGGGCTCTTTCATCTGGAACGCGGCAGCCACGATGCCTTCGACGGTCGAATCCGGATCGAGCGGGGAAACCGCCCGCTGCGGAGCCGGCTCTTCGACTTCGCGGCGCGGTTCGCGCGGGGCCACGAAATCCTGCGCCAGGCACACGCTTCCCGTGGCCATCGTGGCGAAGGCGAGGATTGTTTTGCGCATGGGGAATCTTTAGGCGCGCCCCGCGCGGGCGGCAACCCCGAAAATCACTCTCGCCTTACCACCCCCTCAGGCGGAATCATTTGCCTCACATGGATTATCTGTCCAAAGCCCGCCGGGTCATCGGGATCGAGGCGGACGAATTGCGCCGCTTGGGCGACAACCTCGATGCAGCAGCCTTTGGCCGCGCCGTCGAAATCCTCAAGTCCTGCGTCGATCATCAGGGAAAAATCGTCGTCTGCGGGGTGGGGAAATCCGGTCATATCGGCGACAAAATTGCCGCCACTCTGACCAGCACCGGCTCGACCGCCGTGGTGCTCAATTCCCTCAACGCCCTGCACGGCGATCTCGGACTGGTCTCCGATGGCGATGTCATCCTCGCCTTCAGCTACGGGGGCGAGACAGCCGAGTTGCTCAACATTCTCCCTCCGCTCGCGCGATTCGACGTCAAGCTCATCGCCGTCACCGGCCGTCCCGAATCCACCCTCGGTCAAGCCGCCGATGTTGTCCTCGATGTTGCCGTCAGCCAAGAGGCGTGCCCCCTCAACCTTGCTCCGACCTCGAGCACCACGGCGATGCTCGCCTTGGGCGATGCCTTGGCCATGGTTTTGCTCGAAGCGCGCGGCTTCCAGCAGGAAGACTTTGCGCGCTTCCATCCCGGCGGAAGCTTGGGTCGCGTCCTGCTCACCCGCGTCAACCAGATCATGCGCAAGTCCACGCGCGTCGCGGTGGCGCCGGCCGACGCCACCATTCTCGAGGTGCTGAAAAAAATGACCAAGTGCCGCACCGGTGCCGCGGCCATCGTCGATGCGGACGGCAAGCTGGCCGGTGTTTTTACCCACGGCGATTTGGCGCGCCATTACCAGACGCACGCGGATCTTGGTGCACTGACCGTCGGCCAGTTCATGACGAAAAACCCGGTCACCATCCGCGGCGACAAGCTTGCCGCCGAGGCGTTGCACGTGCTAAAGACCCACCGCATCGACGATCTTATCGTGGTGGACGAAGAAAACCGCCCGGTCGGCATCATCGATTCGCAGGACCTCTCGCGCCTCCAAGGCGTCTGATCCGCGCATCAGCAAACTTTACAGACCGAATATATGCCCGCAGCCAACGACCTCCGCAAAGGACAGGCCATCAAATACAACAACGACACCTACGTCGTGTTGGAAGTCCATCACCGCACCCCCGGCAACCTCCGCGCCTTCGTCCAAGCGATCATCCGCAGCATCAAGACCGGCAAGTCGAGCGACGTCCGTTTCAGCTCGACCGAGAAAGTCGAACTCGTCGACCTCCAGCGCCGCCCGCTCGAGTTCAGCTACAAGGACCATCAAGGCTATCACTTCATGGACCCGGAGAGCTACGAGACGGTCGAGTTGGACGAAGTCCTGCTCTCCGGCGCCAAAGATTACCTGGTGGAAAATCTCAAAGTGGAAGTCCTCTACGCCGAAGGCAAAGCCGTCGAGGTGGAAGTGCCCGCTTCGGTCACGATGAAAGTCGTCGAATCTCCCGAAGGCCTGCGCGGCGACACGGCGA
>CAZJGQ010000221.1:0-2442 GCA_964545425.1 uncultured Chthoniobacter sp.
CTCGGACCTTTCGAACTCGACCGCATCAATTTCGAAGTGCGCCTCGAAGGCGAGAAGATCGACCTCACCGCCATCGAATTCAAACTCGTGGCTGCTTTGATGGACAAGCGCGGCTCGATCGTGCCGCGCGCTGATCTCTTGCGCGATGTGTGGGGCTATCGTGGCACGATCGACAGCCGCACCGTCGACACGCACATGCGTCGCCTGCGGGTCAAACTCGGACCGCATGCCGACTTCATCGAAACCGTGCGCGGCGAAGGTTACCGTTTCAATACGGGGGAGGCGGCGGGTTGAACTGGTGGTGGATCGCCGCGCCGCTGGCTGCGGTGCTGCTTTTACTCCTTGCACGCTACGTCCGCGGCATCAAGCGTCTGCGTGCCGGCCTGCGCCGCGTGGCGCACGGCGACCTCGAGCGTCCTTTGGCTCTCGATTTGCCGCGCGGATTGCGCGCCGCGCAACGCGACATCGAGGCCATCGCCCGGCAGGCGCGCGATCTCGACCGGGCTGCGCACCGGGAGCGCGCCGAGTTGACCGCCATCATGGCGAGCATTCCGGAGGGCATTTTCACCGTCGATCGGCGGTTGTGCGTGTTGCAGGCGAACCCCGGCGTCGAAACCATGTTCCAACTCCCGGCTTCGCCGGTCGGACGCACCGTGGTCGAGGCCTTCGGGCATGCCGCCATGCACAAGCTGGTGCAGGAAGGAGTGACCGGACGCAAGGCGCACCGCGGGGAGATCGTCGTCGAACAAAGCGGCACGCGCCGCGTTTACGAGTTGAGTATCTCGCCGCTCGAGCAGGGCGGCGCGGAACCCGGCGCTGTTGTTGTCGTGCACAACATCACGCGGATCAAAAACCTCGAGCAGGTCCGCCGCGAATTCGTCGCCAATGTCTCGCACGAACTCCGCACTCCGCTGACCATCATCAGCGGCTACCTCGAAACACTGATCGACGGCGGTCTTGAGGATCGTCCCATGACAGAAGCCGCCCTCGGTGTGATGTCCAAACACGCCGACCGGCTCGGACGCCTCGTCGACGATCTGCTCACCATCTCGCGCGCCGAATCGCGTTCCGTTCCTCTCGACGTGCAGCATCTCGACCTGCGCGACCTGCTGCGCCGCGTGGTCGAGCAATTCGACGGACCGATCCGCAGCCAGGCCGCCACCGTGCGCATCACCACGGCGGGCGGCGACCTCTCGCTCGACGCCGACCCCGCGCGCCTCGAACAAGTTTTCCTCAATCTCCTCGAGAACGCCTTGAAATACGGCAACCGTCCGGGTCTCACCGTCGACCTCTACGCCGAGCGCACCGGCGCGAACATCCACGTGCAGGTGACCGACAACGGCCCCGGCATCCCTCGCGAGGACCAAGAGCACATCTTCGAGCGTTTCTATCGCGTGCACAAAGACCGCTCGCGCGAAACCGGCGGCACCGGCCTCGGACTCTCGATCGTGAAAAATGTGGTGCAAGCCCACGGCGGCACCGTTTCGGTGCGCAGCGTTCCGGGCGAAGGCTCCACCTTCACCGTGGTGCTGCCGCTGCAACAATCCGCGCCCGTCGCCCCGCCGCCTTGGTCGGCCGAAAAAAAGATCGCAACCGCCGAGACCCCGCGGGGTTGAATCCGGCGTTATGAATATCCGCACCCTCGCCGGCGCCTTCTGCGCCGCATTGATCCTCTGCACCCCGCAAGCTCTGCGGGCCCAACCTGGTCCGCCCTCCGACACCAATGCACCGTCCGAGCGTCCCGGCAAACCTCACTGGAAAAAGCACGGCCAACCCGGCGGCCCCATGATGCCCGGTCTCCCGCCCGAGGAAGCCAAGCGCCTCGCCGCCGCGCGGGAGAAAGCGAAAGACGATCCCACCGTGCGTTCGCTCAAAGAAGCGCGCGACGCCCTCGACGAGCAACTTGAGAAGGCGGTCAACGCCGCCATCCTCGCCGCCGACCCCGGCCTCGCGCCCACCTTGGAAAAAGTGAAGCAGTCCCGCGACCGCGCCAAAGGCATGCGCGACCGCTTCGAGTCGCTCACGCCGGAACAGCGCCAGCAACTCAAGTCCGCCCGCCAAGCAGCAAAGGACGACCCCGATGTCGTTGCCGCCCGCGAAAAAATGAAATCCGCCGACTCGCCCGAAGCACGGCGCGAAGCGGGCAAGGCGATGCGTGAGGCGATGAAAGCCGCCATGGTCAAACAAGACCCCAGCCTCGCCGGACTGCTCGAGCAGCTCGGACCGCCCCCCGGTGGTCCTCGCGGTCCCGGAGGCCCAATGGGCCCGCCTCCCGGCATGGAAGACGGGCTCGAATAAAGCTTCGCCGCTCACCCTCCACACAAGTCGCCGCCCCTGGGCGGCGATTTCTTTATTGCAAATCGCCGCCCCGCATCTATGTTGCTGGCGTCTTTTTCGGACACGACAGCCATGATTGTTGTTACGTCTTGTCTGCGGGCAACT
>CAZJGQ010000222.1:0-2442 GCA_964545425.1 uncultured Chthoniobacter sp.
AGATCGTCAAAATTTTCCACGACGAACTGTCCGCCCTTCTCGGCGGCGATGCGGCTCCGCTCAATCTCGGCCCTCAGGCCCGCATCCTGGTCGTCGGTCTCAACGGCGCGGGCAAAACCACCACCTGCGCCAAGCTCGCCGCGTGGCTCAAGAAAAACGGCCGCACCCCCGTGCTCATCGCCTGCGACTTGCAGCGCCCGGCCGCCATCGACCAGCTGGCCACCTTGGCCGCCCAGATCGACGTGCCGATGTATCGTCCGTCCGCCGGCGAAAAAAACGTCCTGCGCGTGGTCAAGGACGGTCTGGCCTGGGCCAAATCGCAGGGAGGCAATGTCGAAATTTATGACACGGCCGGACGCCAGGACCTGGACGACGACCTGATCGACGAGCTGCGCAAAGTGAAGGATCTCGTCCAACCCAACGAGAGCCTCCTCGTCTGCGACGCCGCCACCGGACAACAAGCCGTCGGCGTGGCCGAAAAATTCCACGGTGCGGTCGGCGTGACCGGCCTGATCCTGACGAAACTCGACGGCGATGCCCGCGGCGGCGCGGCGCTCTCGCTGCGCGAGGTCACCGGCCAGCCGGTCAAATTTGCCGGCACCGGCGAGAAGGTCGACGCCTTCGAGGTCTTCCACCCCGACCGCATGGCCGGCCGCATCCTCGGGATGGGCGATGTGGTCAGTCTGGTCGAGAAAGCGGCCGAGAATTTCGAAATGGAGGACGCCGCCCGCATGGAAGCGCGCCTGCGCGGCGGGAACTTCGACCTGAGCGACTTCCTCGAGCAGTTCAAAATGCTCCGCAAGATGGGTCCGCTGGAGAATCTCCTTGGACTCATCCCCGGCATGGATAAGATGAAAAATACCGGTGTTGATGAAAAACAGATGCGCCGGGTGGAGGCCATCGTCCTCTCCATGACGCCCGGCGAGCGGGCGCGGCCGGACATCCTGAATGCCCGACGCCGCCAGCGCATCGCCCGGGGCAGCGGGACGACGGTTACCGAGGTGAACAACCTCCTGCTGCGGTTCTCCGACATGAGAAAACTCATGAAAAAGCCCGGCAAACTGAAAAAAATGATGGCAAGGGCAGGCGGTATGGGCATGCTCGGCCGGAACTAACGACAACAAACTATGGCAGTGGCAATCAGACTCCGCCGCGAAGGCACCCGCAACAGCCCCTACTACAAAATGGTGGTGGCCGACAAACGCAGCCCGCGCGACGGCAAATTCATCGAAATCGTCGGCAACTACGACCCGAAAAAGACCGGCACGAACTACACCGTGAAACTCGCGCGCATCGACCATTGGGTCAAAAACGGCGCGCAGATGTCCGACACCGTGCGCAGCATCGTCAAGAAAGCGCGCGGCGCCGAGGCCAAAGCCGCCTGAGCCCCGCGTCCATGGAGGAATTCCTCAACTTCGTCCTCCGCCGCCTCGCCGGCCATCCGGACGAAGTCTTCCTCACCCATGCCGCGGTCGACGGCAAAGATGTCTACACCGTGCAGGCGCGTCAGACCGACCTGCCCCGCATCATCGGCAAACGCGGCCAGACCATCCACGCCATCCGCAGCCTGCTCGACGCCGGCGCGTCCAAGCACGGCGGCAAAGTGCGCTTGGTCGTTCCCGATTGATCCCGTGAAATATTTTCCCGTCCTCCTCGCCGCCCTCGCGCTGGCCGCCGTCTCCTGCGAACGCATCCCGCCCTCGGTCAGTATTCCCGGCTACGACAAAAAGAAAGCCGCGGAAGAAAAAGCCGAGAGCAAACCCCTCGGCGCCGCGGAAAACCCGCCCGAGTTTTTCCCGCCTGATTCTGCCCGGTAGGCAAAAAGTAGAAGCGGCGTCCACGCCGCTTAACCTCGGACGACAAGCGGCGTGGACGCCGCTTCTACTCTTAAAGACGATCGCCCCGCGGTGATCGTCTCTACCGCGCTACTCTGGCCCTGTGCTATACTCACGCCCGATGACCGACCGCCGCGGATTCCTCTCCCGCGAAGCCGAGAGCTTCGCCTGCGCCTTCCGCGGCATCGCCGCGCTGCTCAAAAGCGAAGTCCACGCCCGCATCCATCTCGCCGCGACGGTCGCGGTCGTCGCCCTCGGTTGGTGGTTCGCCATCACGCCCGGCGAATGGATCGCCGTCATTCTCGCCATCGGCCTCGTCTGGGTGGCCGAAGCGCTCAACACCGCCATCGAATACGTCGCCGACCTCGCGCACCCCGACGAACACCCCGAGGTGAAAAAACTGAAAGACCTCGCCGCCGCATCGGTGTTGTTCGCTTCGGTCGTGGCTCTCGCCGTCGGCTTGATCGTTTTTTGGCCGCGCCTTTGTTTATTGTGTGCCCATTGAAGATACCCGCCACTCGTCTCATCACCCCGCCATGACATGCCTCTATCTCGCCATCGTGGACGGAGTCATCGTCGTGGCTCCCGGCAACCGCACCTGAGTCAT
>CAZJGQ010000223.1:0-2435 GCA_964545425.1 uncultured Chthoniobacter sp.
CGACGACAAATTGGCAGTGGCTGGAGGAAGCCGGCGAAGCGGCGGATTGGACGATCACCGGCGGCCGCATCACGGAGAGGAGAGGGTGACCGGGGGGCCCTCGGGGCAATGCGCCGCTTGCGCTTCCCTCCCTTCAGGGTCGGATGACCAAAAACCCGTTCTGGCTGACCTTTGCGGCTTCTTCCGCCGTCACCCAGCGCTCGGCGAACTCGGGTCCCCATGAGTCGGAGATGGCCACCTCTCCGGTGCGGGCGTTATAGCCGATGATCATGCAGACGTGCCTGTCTTCGGGATCGTTGCGCCAATCGCGGTCCGCTTTTTCTTCCGACTTGAGATGGGCAGTCCACTGTTCCGGATCGGTCATCGTCTGGCGTAGGCGCATGCGTTCGTTGGCCAGCGCATTGAATTCGTCGCTGCTGTGCATGGCCCAGATGATGGGCAAACCTTCATCGATGAATCTGGCCACCCCCTCCGGGGAGAGCTTGAGGTTCGGACTCTCGATCCTGCGACCGGCCGCGGCGACTTGATCCCGCACGGCCCAGACGAGGTCGTTGGTCGCGGTTCCTCCTCCCGGGCGCGTTCCTCCGGCCATAGCCAGGACATACATGTCGGCCGGGATGCCCATGTAGCGCATGACTCTCTCCCACGTGGCGGGAACGCAGTAGCCTTTCGGGCCCTGGTTGACCATGGGCATGTCGCGCAGGATGACGTCGCCGTTGGGGCGTCGCTCCACCCGGGTGCGCAGGACATCCCTGATCGCCGAGTCGGAGGTTCGTCGTTCGGCATCGCCGTCAATCGAGGTGGACGGGACGATGCGCAGGGCCACGTATTCGCCGCGCGGGGCGGCGAGGAGAAATGCGTGCCCCTTCCAGTCCCAGCGCAGGACTTTTTCGCGCATTTCCCTTCCGTTGCCGAGACGCGCCGCGGTTGGGGGCCCGAAGAGCGCGGTGAGCGATGTTTCCAATGTCTCGGCATCCGCTTTGATCGCCTTGCGGTTTTCCCGCACATCGCCGCGGCGGGCATAGGCCTCGCTGTTCGGCAAAGCCCCGGCGGCCAAGCCGATCGAATCGCCCTTGTTGGCGAAAACCAGCGACATTCCCGCCGGCAACCCTTTCTCCGCGAGCAGGGCTTGCGAGTAGGGCCGCGCACCGAAAAAGCGTGCTTCCGGCGGGGGATAAAGCCGGAAGCTGGACTGGTCGGACGTGCGCGACTCCTCGGGCAAATTGAGTCGCCGGGCCACCTCGTCGGCGTCGTCGTCCCACAGGTCCGCATCGGCGAAAAGGGGCGCGCCGCAGGCCGTATTGATGTCCTCGAAGGCCGGTTCGGCGTGCGCGACAAACGCGATGCTGCACAACGCGGCAAAGGCCCGGGGTATTTTCACCGCCGGCCGGACAGCGTGACCAGCGCGCTGTAGTGCTCGGGTCGGCGGTCGCGGAAAAAGCCCCATTGGGCGCGCTGGTTGCGGATGGCGTCGAGGTCGAAGGTGTGCACGAGAACAGCTTCGTCCGTGCGCCCGGCCTCGGCCACTTTGGCGCCGGTTTCGTCGGTGATGAAGGACGAGCCGTAGAAGGTCATCTCGGAGTTCTTCCCTTTCTCCGTGCCGATGCGGTTCGACGCCACGACCGGGACCATGTTCGAGGCGGCGTGGCCCTGCATGGCGCGCTGCCAGTGTCCGCTCGAATCCCAGTCGGGGAATTGCGGTTCGGTGCCGATGGCCGTGGGATAAAGCAGCACCTCGGCGCCGCCCAGAACGAGGCAACGGGCGGTTTCGGGGAACCATTGGTCCCAGCAGATACCGAGCCCGACTTTGCCGAACTTGGTGTCCCACACGCGGAATCCGGTGTCGCCGGGATTGAAGTAATATTTTTCCTGGTAGCCGACGCCGTCCGGAATGTGCGTCTTGCGGTAGAGGCCGAGCAACTCGCCGCCCGCATCGATCATGGCGACGGAATTGAAATACGCCTGGTTGTCCCGCTCGAAAAAGCTGAAGGGGAGGACGACGTTCAGTTCTTTGGCCAGCGCTTGGAATTTGGCGATGCCTTCGTTGCCTTCGACCGGGCGGGCCAGTTCGAAATAGGCCGGCAGTTGGTCCTGGCAGAAGTAGGGCGTCTCGAAGAGTTCCTGGATCAGGATGATGTTCGCCCCTTGCGCGGCGGCTTGGCGGATCAGTTTTTCCGCGCGGGCGAGGCTCTCGGCGCGATCCTTGCCGCAGGCCATTTGCGTGGCCGCCAGGGTGACGTTTCTCATGACGAAGTCGATTCGTCGGCGGGGACGCCTACGCAGGAGCCGATGCAGCGGCGCCGTTCCCGGCGTCGGAAAGAAACAGGCGGACGCCTCGGCGAGGCGTCCCTACCGGGGAAGACGTGCCGCAGAGCGGTCATCAGGCGTTCTCTTTCTTGCGCAGGCGCAGGGTGATGCGCTTCATGCGGGCGTTG
>CAZJGQ010000224.1:0-2430 GCA_964545425.1 uncultured Chthoniobacter sp.
CTGCGGCACCTTGCGGAAACGCGCCGGGTCATAGCCTTGTTTGGCCAATGCAGCCATGACCTCCGCGTAATCCGCCTCGCTCATCTGCTTGTCGCGCGCCATGACCCAGCCGTAGTCGCGCGAAGGATGTCCGACCGCCATAAAGCGGTAGCCCGGGTCGAGGTAGAGAACGTAGTAAGGCAGCGCGATGGGCCAGAGGAACTGCACCCGCCATTCAGCGTTGGATTTCTTGTCCACCACCCACGCGATGCCGTTCATCACTTTTTCCGGACCGTCGAACCCGCCCTTCCGGTAGCTGAAAATGTTGTCCATCTTCCCGTCCGGCCGCATGCGGTAAGTGTCCTTCGAATCGTAGGTGTCCCGCTCCAACCAATACGGAATGTGCGCAATGACCCACCAGTCGCCCATGAACCGCGGCAGATCGACATAATCGACCGCCTTGAGCGGCGGTTTCGCAGCGCAACCCGTGAAGAGGGCCAAACCGAGCACCGGCAAAAGCCAGATCATCTTTTCCATACCCGCAGCAAACCAGCGCACTGATCCCGAGTCAAACCCGCCACTCTTCACTCGTCACTCCTCGCTCTTCACTTTCCGACACTTCCTCCTTTCCCCGCGCACCCGTTGCCGTCATGGTATCCGTTAATCTTCACGGCAGTTTTCCCGAAACCATGAGCGCAAACGGCAGCAACGGCACCACCATGATCAACGTCCAGATCGACGGCCAGTGGCGCCAGTTCCCCAAGGGCACCAAGCTGATCGAGGCCTGCATGCAGAGCGGCAGTTTCGTCCCGCACTACTGCTACCATCCCGCGCTGAGCACCCCGGGCAATTGCCGCATGTGCCTGCTTGAAATCGGCGGACCGAAGATGGATGCCAACCGCCAACCCGTCATGGGCCCCGACGGACGCCCCGAAATTGCCTGGTCGCCCAAGCCGCAAATTTCCTGCGCCCTCGAAATTTCCGAAGGCATGGCCGCCCGCACCAACTCCCCGTTGGTCGAGGATTGCCGCAAGGGCGTGATGGAGTTCCTCCTCATCAACCACCCGCTCGACTGCCCCATCTGCGACAAGGCCGGCGAATGCCGCCTGCAGGAATTTGCCGTCGAATTCGGCCACGGAGGCTCCAACTTCCTCGAAGAGAAAGTCAAAAAGCCGAAACGTCAGGACATCGGCAAACACATCGTCCTCGACGACGAGCGCTGCATTCTCTGCTCCCGCTGCATCCGCTTCATGCAGGAAGTCGCCCACGACGACGTCCTCGGCTTCGTCGACCGCGGCAGCCACACCACCCTGACTGTCCACGAAGGACAGCGCCTCGACAGCAACTACTCGCTCAACACGGTGGACATCTGCCCGGTCGGCGCGCTGACCAGCAAAGATTTCCGCTTCAAGATGCGCGTCTGGTTCCTGCGCGAGACGAAGAGCATCTGCACGTCCTGCGGCACCGGATGCAACACCATCATCGGCGCCCGCGAAAACGAGATCATCCGTCAGACCCCGCGGGAAAACGACGCGGTCAATTCCTACTGGATGTGCGACCACGGACGCCTCAACTACGGCTACCTCTACCGCGAAGACCGCCTCGTGCAGCCGCAACTCCGAGAAAACGGCAAACTGCAAAAATCCACCTGGCCCCGCGTCATTCAAGAGGTGGCGCAGAAATTGTCCGCCGTCCCCCGCGGCGAAACCGCGATGCTCGCCTCCGCCCGCATGACCAACGAAGAACTCTGGCTGGCCGGCAAGATCGCCCGTCACCTCGGCATCACCATGCACGACGTCGTGGCGCGTCCGCAAAAAGCCGACGGCATCTTGGTCAGCGACGACGGCAACCCGAACACCACTGGCGCGCAAATGCTCGGCCTCACGCACAACCCGCCCGGCGCCAAAGCCCACGAAATCGCCACCGCGGTCCGCAGCGGGAAAGTCAAAGCCCTGCTCTGCTTCGGCGAAGATCCGCGTCACTACGGACTAACCGAAGCCGAACTCGCCCACGTGGACCTGATCGTCTGCCTCGACATTCTCCCCAACACCGCGACCAAGCTCGCCACCGCTATCCTCCCCGGTGCCGGCTTCGCCGAAAAACGCGGCTCCATGGTCAACGCGAAAGGCCGCATCCAACGCCTCAACCGCGCCACCCAGCCTCCCGGCCAAGCCCGCGACGATTTCGAAATCCTTTCCGACCTCCTCCGCGCCCTCGGCGCCGAAGCCCCGCAAACTCTCGAAGGCGTTTTCAAAGAAATGTCAGCCGCCGTTCCCGCCTTCGAGAACCTCACCCTCGCCAAACTCGGCGACAGCGGCATTCCCCTCGAGACGGCCACTCGGTAGGGCCGTTGGCCCAGCGGGCGGCTTGCTTAGAAGTCCTTCGACGCGCCGATTTTCAGCAGGTGCAGGTTGATGCCGAGGTCGGCGAAATCGCGCACTGCCTCGTTCC
>CAZJGQ010000225.1:0-2411 GCA_964545425.1 uncultured Chthoniobacter sp.
GAGAATACTGGACACATGTCCAGTAAAGTCACCGGCCGTCAACAGCAGATCCTCGACTACATCGGGCGGCACCGCACGCGACACGGCGTGCCGCCCACCGTGCGGGAAATCCAAAATCATTTCGGCTTCGCCAGTCCGAATGCCGCTGCCTCGCACCTGCGCGCGCTAGAACGCAAAAAACTCCTGCACCGCGAACCCGGTGCGGCACGCGCCTTGAAAGTCACCGGCGACGACCGCAAGGAAGTCGCGGCCATTCCCGTCTACGGCGACATTCCGGCCGGCTTCCCCGACACGCGCGAGCAGCGACCGGACGGCTGCGTTTACGCCGACCTCGATTCGCTCGACGTGCGGCGCACAGCGCGGACCTTCGCCGTGCGGGTGCGCGGCGATTCCATGACCGGTGCGCACATCCTCGACGGCGACCTCGTCGTGCTCGAACTGCGCGAACCCAACCACGGCAACATCGTGGCCGCGCTGATCGACGGCGAGACGACGCTCAAACGCTACCTCGTGCGCAACCGGCGTCCGTTCCTGCGCGCGGAAAACCCGAAATACCCCGACCTCATCCCCGCGCACGAACTGGTGATCCAAGGCGTGATGATCGCGCTTTTCCGCAAACCGAAGGACACGGGGCGCGCCATCGAACCGTAGGTGGATCGCGCCTTCCCGGCGCGATAGTTCGCAGGCCGTCGCACTCCACCAAAAAACAACGCCGCCGGGAATCATGGACCCGGCGGCGCGCTTGTTTTTTTGTGGTTGCCTAAGAGTTGGCTGCTTACTTGATGAAGAGCATCTCCTGATAGGTCGGGAGCGGCCAGATGTCGTCGGGCAGCAGGCCTTCCAGTTCATCGACCGTGCCGCGGACCTTGAGCATGGCGGGCAGGACTTTGAAGGTCCAATCGCCGACCTCGTGGGCCGAGGAGTGCACGGAGTTGAGCATGGTCAGATCGGACTCGAGCTGGGAGACCAGCGCGGCGACTTTCTCAAGCGTCGTGGTGCTCGCGGCCACGCCGGCGGCCTTCATCTTGGCCACGCCTTCGGCGAGGCTGGCCGCGTAGGCGGCGGCCACCGGGAAGATCTTGGTCTGCGCGATTTCCGCGACCAATTTGGCTTCGACGTTGACCACTTTCTCGTATTGCTCGCAGAGGATGGCGTAGCGGCTCTTCAACTCAGTTTCGGAGAGGACGCCGTATTTCTCGAAAACTTCGACCACTTCCGGTCCGGTCATGGCGGGCAGCGCGTCGGCCGAGGTCTTGAGGTTGGGCAGTCCGCGCTCGGCGGCTTCGGCATGCCACTCTTCGGAATAGCCGTTGCCGTTGAAGATGACGCGGCCGTGCTTGTCCATAACCTCTTTCAAAGCGTCTTGGATCGCTTTGTTGAGGTCGGACGCGCCTTCCAGTTTGCCAGCCATCCAGTCGAGCGAGTCGGCCAGGATGGTGTTCATCGCGATGAGCGGGCCGGAGATCGACTGGTTGGAGCCGACCGCGCGGAACTCGAAACGGTTGCCGGTGAAGGCGAACGGCGAGGTGCGGTTGCGGTCGCCGGCGTCTTTCGGCAATTCGGGCAGAACATCGACGCCGATTTTCAGCGTGCCGCGCTGCTTGGACGTGGTGGCTCCGCCGGCTTTGATCTGCTCGAAAACGTCGGCGAGTTGGTCGCCGAGGTAGACGGAGATGATGGCCGGGGGCGCTTCGTTGGCGCCGAGACGGTGGTCGTTGCCCGCCGAGGCGATGCTCGCGCGGAGCAGCGGGGCGAATTTGTCGACCGCCCGGATGACCGCGCCGGCGAAGACGAGGAACTGCGCGTTTTCGTGCGGAGTGTCGCCCGGATCAAGGAGGTTGCCTTGCGTGGCGTTGCCCAACGACCAATTGACGTGTTTGCCCGAGCCGTTGATGCCGGCGAAGGGCTTTTCGTGCAGCAAGCAGACCAAACCGTGTTTGTCGGCGGTCTTCTTCAGCACGGTCATGACCAACTGCTGGTGATCGGCGGCGAGGTTGGCCGACTCGAAGAGCGGCGCGATTTCGAACTGCCCGGGTGCCACCTCGTTGTGGCGGGTCTTGGCCGGGATGCCGAGTTTGAAGAGTTCGCGGTCGACTTCATACATGAAGGCCATGACGCGATCCGGAATGAGACCGAAGTAATGGTCTTCGAACTCTTGGCCTTTGGGCGATGCCGCACCGAAGAGCGAGCGGCCGGCCGAAAGCAGGTCGGGACGCGCGTAGTAGAACATCTTGTCGACCAGGAAATATTCCTGCTCGGGGCCGGCGGTGGCCGCGACGCGGGCGATATCCTTGTGACCGAAGAGCTTGAGGATGCGGCGTGCTTGTTTGTCCAAGGCCTGCATCGACTTGAGCAGCGGCGTCTTGGTGTCGAGCGCTTCGCCTGTCCACGAGACGAACGAAGTCGGGATG
>CAZJGQ010000226.1:0-2410 GCA_964545425.1 uncultured Chthoniobacter sp.
ATCTGGTCCTGCGCAACGAAGGCGGCGCTCCGGCCGAAGTCAGACTTCTCGAGCACCAATCGATCAGCCCAGCCAATGGAGCGACGGCACTGAGCGTCGCCGCGGGCGAGGAGTTGATCGTTCCGCTCAAGCTAAAACTCAAGCGAGACCAAGCCCTCCCTGAGAGTCTTGCCCTTTCCTTTCAAGGCCGCGAGATCCTCGTGCCGATTAAGGCGAGCATGTTCGCCGCTGCCTCGCCCACACCGTTTCCAACGCCTTCCCCCACACCTCAACCGGAGCGGCAATGGGCGCTTAACGAAGACATCCAATATGTCTCGCGCCCGCGCGGACCCGCACTGCGCTGGCGAGAGCATGCCGGCTGGACCGATTTCCAATTGCAGCACCGTCCGGAAGGCACCGGTTCGTGGCGAAACTACGAGATGCCCGCACCGCACAAGGGGCTGCTTGAATGGTTCCAAACTCTGGTCCGTAAAATCGAAAACTTCCTGACCACGGAGATCGAACGTCCGGAAATCGAAGAAATGGGAGCGGATGCACCGACGTGGCAGACGGCGCCAATCGCAGAGGCCAGCGCGAACAATGACATCTGGCGTTTGACCGCCTCTCGCGGTGGACAACCAGCGCGCGCAGTGACGGCTCCTTTCCGCATCCGAGGCGACCAGTTAATTCCCGAGGAGGAAGCTCCCGAGCCCGGGCCACCTACCTCGGGCCCGGCGGCTGACGACAAGGAACCACCCGTGCCCGCGCCGCCGCAGGAGAGACGGGTTGTCGGACCCGAGACAAAGATGGCCTCCGCCGGCATCAAATCAGACCGCACCAGCGCCTTGCTTCAGGTTGCTTTCCCAGCCGGTCTCGGCATCGAAAGCTTCCGTCTCGAACAAGGCTCCATGGTCGCCGAGATCGATCCGAAAACCATGATCCCCGGGGCGCCGAGGTTCGAAGTTGTTCAGTCACCGGAAGTCTCCGTCGAACTGCTCGGCTTGGGCGAAGGCGAAACCGAGGGCGAAAAGTTCACTGTCTGTCTGGCTCGGGTCAGCGGACTGCAGGCCGGCACGCGCACCTACTGGCGCGTGGTGCCTTCCGGATCCAAGGGAGAATTGCCGCCGACCACCGTGATGCTGGTCGATACTCAACCGCGCCCGCCATTCCCGTGGAATACCGCGCTACTTGTCGCTCTCTTCCTCTTGTTGGGTGGCGTTCTTTATCTGCGCTGGCGCGTTAACCGCATCCCCCGGTGATGTGCTTTGACCTCGCCCTGTGAGCCTTTTCACTTAGACTTCAGGCTATGACATTTCGAGTGATGTCCTGCGTGGCTATGGTCGCGCTTTTATCTTCCTGCGCATCGGTTCCTCCGCCGACCACCGCCGCCTCGGTCGATCTCAACCGCTACTCGGGCGACTGGCATGAGATCCAATCCTTTCCCAATTGGTTCCAGCGAGGGTGCACGGCAACCAAGGCCTCCTATACGCCGCGACCCGATGGTAAGATCCGCGTGGTCAACACCTGCACGCGCGACGGCAAATCCGTGAGTATCGAAGGCACGGCCCGCGTTGTGCCGGACAGCAACAACAGCAAGCTCAAGGTGAGCTTCTTTTGGCCCTTTGAGGGCGACTACTGGATCCTCGACCTCGATCCGGATTACCGCTGGGCCGCGGTCGGCGCGCCCGACCGCAAATATCTTTGGATCCTCGCGCGCGAGCGAACCTTGGCGCCCGCGGTTCTCGAAGGCATCCGCGGACGCGTTGCAGCCAAGGGATATGACATAAGCCGCTTGCGATCCACTCCCCCGGCGGTAAACAATCAGGATCCAAGATGACGCCGGAAAACATGCCCGCCCCGACTTCGTCGGAAACTCCCCTCAAGGCGATGCGCCCGCCGGACTTTCTTCTGCCCAAAACGGAACAAAGCTCCAACCGTCGCCGGAGCGGTGAGCCGGACATCTATGTCTCGTGGGGCGAGCAAATCTACGGACCGTCCGCCGTCGACGAGGTGATCAAGGGTGTGCGCACCGGATACTTCGAAGACGATGCGCTGTTTTGGTTCGAAGGCCGGAGCGAGTGGCGCCCCGTCGAGGAACTCCCGGAACTCTTCGAACCGTCCGCGTCCGACCTGCCCGCACAAGGACCTCCCCGCACCCCGCCTGCCGAGGGAATTCGTCCCAAGTGGCCCGGCTCTCGACCGCGCTCCTCCTCCGCCGCGGGAGGAGAAAAGCGGCGCCGCAGCCGCAAGGGGCGCTCCGGAAAATCTTCGCGGTCCACGCTGGGTGGACGTCTCGTCGTGATCGCGGCCGTGCTCCTCGCCGTGC
This sequence comes from uncultured Chthoniobacter sp., assembly GCA_964545425.1. Taxonomy (GTDB): domain Bacteria; phylum Verrucomicrobiota; class Verrucomicrobiia; order Chthoniobacterales; family JACTMZ01; genus JACTMZ01. Next base: position 2,306 of record CAZJGQ010000226.1, read on the forward strand.
TCATCACGGCCGGACTGCTCCTACTTATCAGCCTTGCCTGACTCTTTCAGCGCCGCGGCGACTTTCAGACGCAGCGCGTTGAGGTGGATGAATCCGGTGGCGTCG
>CAZJGQ010000227.1:0-2401 GCA_964545425.1 uncultured Chthoniobacter sp.
AAACCGATCTCGCCGCAGGAGAGGCGCATGAAAAAAGGCATGTCGGCAGGATAAAGCGTGGAGCGCCACTTGCGGTGTTTGTCGGTCACCACGTATTCACCCGTCGGGGTGCGGTAGCCTTTGCGCCCGGTGGAAACGGGAACGGAGTCGGTCGCCACGCCGTCACGCATCAGCGTTGCGGTCTGGGCGTCGAGGCTGACCTCGATCTGGGTGCGGCTGGCATCCGAGTCGGGTTGGACACCGAGAAGATGCTGCATGACTTCGACGTGTCCGCCTTTGCCCGCCATCCAAAGAGCGAAGGTTTTGTGTCGCTTGGTGCGCGCCGAGGGAGAAGCGCCGTGCTCCAAGAGGAGTCTGACCATGGACGCATCGCCCGTGCCGGCAGCAAGCATGAGGGGAGTGAGCCCCGACTCCACGGTGACAAAATAGTGCATGTGGCTGCCGCGGAACCGCCCAACGAAGTCCGCATCGGCAGGCAGGGGAAGCACGCTGTTGACGTCGGTTCCTTCCGCGAGGAGGGAAAGAACTTTGTTGCTATCGCCATCGGCCACGGCGCGGAACAATTCGGCGACGGCCGCCCGTTGCGCGGCCTCGTCGGGCGGAGCGGGTGGCGCCGGGGTGAGCCGGAGGGCTTGTTTGACCAGGAAAGCTTTCTCTCGCGGCTCTGGCAGGGGCTCGCCCCAGAATTTTTCCGGCATGGGGACGTGAGGAGAGTTTTCCGGTGAAAGCACCATGGCCTTCGGCTCGAAAGGCGACGGGGAAGCGTCGCCTTGCCCGGCCGCGAACTCCGAGAGCATCGGACAAGTGGCGATGGCCGAAAGAATGATTCTGCGCACGCGGAGTTCCTACTGCAGCGATGAGCGGGAGACAATAGGGTTTGCGTCGGGAGTCTGGCGTGGAAGCATGTCACGCGTGCGCCTGCCCCTTTGTCTCATCGTTGCGGTAAAATGCACGGTCGTTGCTTTGCTGGGCGCGGAAGCGCGCCAGCCGGACGTTGGCTTCGTGCCGACACCGATGGCGGCAGTCGACCGGATGATCGTCATGGCCGAGTTGAAACCGGGCGAAACGGTCTATGACCTCGGGTGCGGTGACGGAAGGATTGTGGTCGAGGCCGCCCGGCGCCACGGGGTGAAGGCGGTAGGGGTGGACATCAATCCCGAGCGGGTCGAGGAATCGCGGGCCAAGGTGCAAGCGGCGGGAGTCGGGCATCTTGTGACCATAGAGCAGGCCGATATTTTCAACTTGGATCTGAGCGACGCGGATGTGGTTTTCCTCTACCTCACGCCCCGTCTCAACGAGCGCCTCATGCCGCAGTTGCGCAAATTGAAGCCCGGCGCGCGTATCATCTCTTATGAATTCGACATGGGTGCGGCCAAGCCGGTCGAGACGGTGCGCGAAAGATTCGACGGCTATGGCGAGCAGCGAATCTACAAGTGGGTCGTGCCCTGGGAGGAAGCGGAAACGGCGAAGTGGGACATCTTCACGCTCGAACCCTGAGGAGATCAGCGCCGCTTTTCGGTCACCACCAGGCGGAATTCGTAGGGGCGGCCGGGTTCGTTGGTCACGACGTAAACGCGATAGGCGCGCGTGCCCCACTTGCGCTTCGGGGCGTAGGTAAACGGGATGACGCCGCTCTCGCCCGGCGCGTAGTCGCGCTTCTCGGGTTTGGCCACGATGCATCCGCAGGAAGCGGGGACGGCGCGGATACGAACCGGTTGGTCCGATTGATTGGTGAAACGAAACTCGCCGGCGACTTTGCCTCCGCCCTCGATCGACTCGATGGCCACTTCGGTCTGTTCCCAGACGAGTCCCCCGGCCAGAGCGGCCGAGGGCAGCAGCAGGAGCAGGCACAAAAGGAGCTTCATGACGCATGTTTTACTCCGGCTGCCGCGCCTGTCCATCTTGGGCTGGTCTTTGCTCCGCAAAGAAATCTTAATGGAACCGTGAGTTATCCGAGCAAGCTGCAGAAAATCATCGATCTCTTCGAGGTGCTTCCCGAGGAGGAAAAACGCGAGACATTGATCGCCTACGCCGACCAAGCGGCCGCCCAGACTCCGCGCGAGGGCGAAACTTTCGATTTGGAAGACGTGCGTAAGGACGAGGAGTGCACCGACACGGTGGGCGTGTTTCTTGGAGTCGATGCCGATCGCAAAGTGCGTTTTCGCATCAATCTCGGTCCGCAGGTCCAGACCCTGACCCGGGCCATGACCGCGATTTTGTGCAAAGGCTTCGAGGGCGCCACGGTGGAAGAAGTGATGGAGGTTCCGGCCGACTTTGTCCCGAAGATCGTCGGGGCCCAGTTGGTGCGGCAGCGCAGCCAGACCGTCTACTACATCCTCACGCGGATGAAGAGTGCCTGCAAAGTCTGGCTGAACCGCGAGCGTGCGGCCACGTCCGCCGC
>CAZJGQ010000228.1:0-2341 GCA_964545425.1 uncultured Chthoniobacter sp.
TGCTCCCTTTGCCCGGCACGCTTTCCACCGTGATATCGCCGCCGAGCATGCGGCAAAATTTGCGACTGATGGCCAGACCGAGTCCCGTGCCGCCGTATTTGCGCGTGGTGGAGGCGTCTGCTTGGACGAACTCGCCGAAAAGTTTGTCCATCTGCGCGGCATTCATGCCGATGCCGGTGTCGCTCACCGCAAACGAAACCATGCCGTCGGCCCGGCGTTCGATGCGCAGGGTGACTTTGCCTTTTTCGGTGAACTTGCTCGCATTGCTCAGCAGGTTGAAGAGCGTCTGGCGCAATTTGGTCAGGTCCGTGCGCATCGTGCCAACGCTGTCGGGGCAAACGAGTTCGAAGGTGTTGGCATTTTTGGCCACCAGCGGCTGGACGGTCGCCGCGACGTCTTTCGCCGTCTGCGCGATATCGACCGGCTCGAGGAACACGGTCATACGTCCGGCCTCGATCTTGGAAAGATCGAGGATGTCGTTGATCAGCTGGAGCAGGTGCTTGGCCGAGGAGAGGATTTTCTTCAGGTCGGGCTCCATCCACTTCTCGCCGGTGTCCTCCGCTTCCTCGAGGAGCATCTCGCTGTAGCCGATAATGGCGTTCATCGGCGTGCGCAGTTCGTGGCTCATGTTGGCCAGGAACGCGCTCTTCGTTTTGTTCGCCTCTTGCGCCTGCTCGCGGGCCAGTTCGGCGTCCTCGACCGCATGCTTCAATTCCGCGGTGCGCTCGGACACCGTCTTCTCGAGGTTGGCATTCCACGCGGCGAGGCTTTCCTCGCGCTTGCGGATTTCGTCGGCCATGCGGGTGAAGCCGCGCCCAAGGTCGCCCACTTCGTCCCCGCGGCGCAGCAAAGGCGCCAACTCCGCGCTGTCGAGTTGCCCGGCTTCCAACTCGGCCGCGGCACGCGTGAGTTGGCGAAGAGGCGTGGCCAGTCGGTGCGCGACCAGACCCACCACACCCATAAGGAGCAACAAACCCAGTCCCCCGACCGAACCCAAGCGCCAAGCCAGAGCTTTGACCGGGACGAGCAGAGTGGAATACGGCACGTCGAGGACGACCCTCCAACCGGTCAGCGGCGCGGTGACCCAATACGCGATGCGCTCGGAGCCGTCGTCGCGGCGGTAAGTCACCTCTCCGGAGGGAGCCGCCAGCATGGATTGTCCGGCCGGAAGCTGGGCCACATTCACCCCGGGGTTCCCCTCGCCGATCATCAAGCTGCTGTCGGGATGGGCAATGATCGTGCCCGTCGGACTGACCAGATAAGCGAAGTCGGATTCCTTCGCCGCATCCTCCCCGGTCATGACGATGTCGACCTTTTTGATCAGCTCGCGCATGTCGTCGAGGGAGATATCGACGCCGGAGATGCCGTAAAATTGTCCCTCCGGACCGAGGACCGGTGCATTGACGCTGAGCATGGTCACGTCCGAACCACCCCCGTCGAAATACGGCTCGCTCACCGTGAGCTTGCCGCTCTTTTTCGGGCCCCAATACCAAATGGTGGACGGCTGATCGATGTGGTAGTCGTTCTTGTTGATCGTGGCTTCCGGGTAAGAGTTCCGGTCGATCCAAGGCATGGACATTTGATCGCGGTAGTCGGCGTTGTCGAAAGTGTAGTAGGCGCCGAAGACTTCGTTGGCCGGGAAGCTGTCCATGATGCGCCGCAACTCGAGCATGACGTCCGGCGCCGGATCGGGACCGCGCAATCCCTGCACCGCTGCCATCGTGGTGACCAAGGAAGCGACCCGGCCGACCATCGCGTCGATTTCGATGGCATGCACTTCGACCTCGGCCAGCGCGCTTTGCTTGGTCCGGGCGATCAAATCCGCCCGGGCGGAGCGGTAGGCGAAAAGAATGAGCACCGCCATGATCGCGCCCGCCGTCAGGGCCGTCCAAAGGGTGAGCTGGCCGGCAAGCGTGTTGAGTCCGAGGAGGCGCCGCATGGGATCAGACTTAATAACCCGCCCGGGGTCCGCCCCGCAACGCCGCAGCAGGAGTAACGGAAAATCCTTGCAGGGCTTCGGTGCCGGGGTCCATCTTCGCGATATGCAGTGCACCTTTGCGCAAGATGACAACGTGCTCGTCGCCTGCCCCTCCGGACGCATCGACACGACCACCTACAACGACTTCAAAACAGCGCTCAACGCCAAGCTGGACGAGGTCAATCCCCGCCACCTGGTCGTCGACCTCACTGGGGTCGAATACGTGAGCAGCGCCGGCTTCCGCGAATTCTTCCTCGCCGGCCGCCGCATGGGCCGCGACGGAGGAACTCTCTCCGTCTGCTCCTTCCAACCGCAGGTGAAGGAACTCTTCGAAATCGCGCAATTCATGACCGCCTACGCGGT
>CAZJGQ010000229.1:0-2335 GCA_964545425.1 uncultured Chthoniobacter sp.
GGAAGGTGCACATCGCGTTGGTCGCGGTGCCGGGGCGCGGGTTGAGTTTTTCCAGATCCTGCATGGCCCGCAGACCGAGCGGCGTGGCGGCATTGGCCAGCCCGAGCATGTTGGCCGCCATGTTCATGATCATCGATCCCATGGCCGGATGTTCGGCGGGCACATCGGGGAAGAGTCGCGTCATGATCGGACGCAGGGCGCGGGCCAGCGCGTGCATGAGGCCGGATTTCTCGGCCAAGCGCATAACGCCGAGCCAAAGGGCCATGACGCCGGCCAGCGGAAGGGCGATGGTCATGACCGCCGTCTTGCAGGCCTCGAACGCCGCCGTGGTCACTTCCCTCATCTGCCCGTTCCAGCCGCCGAGCAGGACGGCGGCGAGGACAAGTCCGAGCCAGATGTAATTCAGCACGGCGTTGGTTTATCGGGCTCGTGCGGAAGCGGCAAGTTAAGCGCGCAGCAGGGGTCCGAGGAACGGGGCGGTGGGACTGCCAGAAACCTTGGCCACGTCTTCGGGCGGGCCAGCGGCGACGATGCGGCCGCCTTCGGCGCCGGCTTCAGGGCCGATTTCGAGGACGTAGTCGGCTTCGGCGATGACGCTGAGGTTGTGTTCGATGACGACGACGGTGTGTCCTTCGTCGGTCAGGCGGTGGAGGATGCCGATGAGTTGTTCGACATCGGCCATGTGGAGGCCGATGGTCGGCTCTTCGAGGAGGTAGAAATTGCCGCGCTGGTCCTCGCGCAGGCGGCGGCCTTTGGTCGCACCGGTGCGGGACAATTCGGTGACCAGTTTGATCCGCTGCGCTTCGCCGCCGGAGAGGGTGGGGCTGGGTTGGCCGAGTTGGAGGTAGCCGAGGCCGGTCTCGACGAGGAGCCGGAGGGCGTGGCGGATTTTCGGGTGGGCGTCGAAAAATTCGGCGGCCTCGGCGGCGGTCATGCGCATGACATCGGCGATGGTTTTGCCGTTGTAGGTGATGTCGAGCGTCTGGCGGTTGTAGCGGCTGCCGTTGCACTCGCTGCAGGGGAGCCAGCTGGAGGGGAGGAAACTCATTTCGAGTTTGATCGCACCCTGACCGAGGCAGGTTTCGCAGCGTCCGCCGTCTGTGTTGAAAGAAAACCGGCTCGCCGTGTAGCCGCGCATACGCGAAGCGGGGAGTCCGGCGAAGAGTTGACGGATTTCATCGAAGACTTTGATGTAGGTGGCGGGGGTCGATCGCGAGGTTTTGCCGATGGGCGATTGGTCGACCATGTGCACGGCGGCGATGTGTTCGGCGCCAAGCAGCTTGTCATAAGGCGGAGGCGCGGCTTTGCGGGACGGTTTGCGTCCGCGGCGGGTCATGGATTCCTTGAGCGCCGGGACGAGCGTGCCACGAAAGAGTGAGGACTTGCCCGAGCCGGAAATGCCGCAGGCCACGGTGAGGCGTCCGAGCGGGATGCGGGCATCGATGTTTTGCAGGTTGTGCAGCTTGGCGCCTTTGAGCTCGAGCCAGCGTAGGTCTTTGCCGGTGAGCGGGCGGCGTGTGCCGCGCGAGGGGCGTGCCGGAGGGTGGGCGAGGAACCGTCCGGTGATCGATTTTTCCGAAGCGCGGATTTCCTCGAGCGTGCCCGTGGCAATGACCTCGCCGCCGCGCGAACCGGCGCCGGGACCGAGGTCGATGATGCGCGTGGCGCGGCGCATCGTTTCCTCGTCGTGTTCGACCACGAGGAGGGAGTTGCCTTGTTTGACCAATCCGTCGAGGGCGTCGAGCAGACTGCGGTTGTCGCGCTCGTGCAGTCCGATGGTTGGCTCGTCGAGGACGTAGAGCACGCCGCGTAGATTGGACCCGAGTTGGGCTGCGAGGCGGATGCGTTGGGCTTCGCCGCCGGAGAGCGTGGTGGCGGGACGTTCGAGGGTGAGGTAGTCGAGTCCGACGCGCTGCATGAAACCGAGGCGTTGGCGGATTTCCGGCAGGATGTCGGCGGCAAGCGCGGCGCCGTGGTCGTCGAAGGCGAGGGTGTCGAGAAGGCGCGCGGCGTCGCGGGCGCTGGAGCGGGTGAAGTCGGAAATGGCGTGTCCGTGCACGCGGACATGCCGGGCTTCCGTGTTGAGGCGCACGCCGTCGCAGTCCGGGCAGGGCCGTGCAACGTCCTCGTCGGTTTCTTCGCGTGCCTGTTCCTCCTGCAAGTCGGCTTCGAGCTGGGTGCGGGCTTGGTCGGTCTTCACGGCGCTGTCATAAACGAGCCCGAATCCGCGGCAGGTTTCGCACCAGCCGTGGGGCGAGTTGAAAGAGAACATGCGCGGGTCGAGCGGCTCGAAGGCCCGGGCGCAGGACGGGCAGGCCATCTCGGTGCTGAGGAG
>CAZJGQ010000230.1:0-2299 GCA_964545425.1 uncultured Chthoniobacter sp.
TGGAAATGCTCACGGCGATGTTCATGTTCGTCCTCGCCATCGGCGGACTGGCCATGGCCATGGACAAAATTTTCGCCGCCAATGTCATGATGCGCCGCGATGGCGAGGTGCGGCAGCAACTCGAGTCGCTGCTCGACGAAGCGATGGTCCTTCCTCTGGAGACACTGCAGGAAGGTCGCGAGATCGGACCGGACGCCATGGGGGCGAAGTATCTGGTCAGTGCCGAAGAAGCCGAGGTGCTCAACGAGGACAACGAACAACTCGGCGGGCTGTGGTGGATCACGGTGCGCGCGGAATGGACCGAGGGACGCCAGGAACAAGTGTGGGAGGAGAAGTTTCTGCGCTATCAACCATGAAGAAGACGAGCAGAGCGTTCACTCTTTTCGAGATGGTCGTGGTCGTGGCCATCTTCGTCCTGCTGGCCGGTGGCATCTACGCGACGGTCAATGCGGCGGTGCGCGCCACCGCGACGCTGACCGAGGAAAACCTGCAAATCCAGCGGGTCAACGCCTTCGTCTCGCTGCTACGACGTACCTTCCATAACTTGCCGGCCAATGCTGTGTTCAGCGGAGGTATCCGCGAGGAAGGCGGCGACGGGTTCGCCGAAATCACCTTGCGCGACGCACCCGGAGTTTTCGCTTGGGGCATGGGTGGTCCGTCGGCCGGCACTGCGCTGCTTTCTGCGCGCAAGCGACTCGGCGGCGGGCGCGAGATCAGCCTCATGCTCCTGCCGGGATCGCTCGGCGAGATGGAACGACGCGATGCGCTGGAGCGCGGCGCTTGGCTGCGCCTGCTCCCGGATTTGCGCGAGGTGCAGTGGAGATTTTTCGACGAGCAGCAGCAGGACTGGGTGGATGATTGGCCCGAGGGAAGCCGTCCGCCGCTGGTCGAACTCAATCTGCAACTCCTCGGCGAGGAGGTCCCCCGCAAATTCGTTTTCTGGCTGCCGCCGGTGAAGGAAGTGGATTTCGCTGCGCAACCCGGCGAGGGGCAGGAACAGCAAGAGCCCCAACTCGAGGAGGAGGTCGAGCTGTTGCCATGACGCATCGCCATCCAACGCGCGGTGCGGCGCTGCTTCTCGTCCTTTGGGCCATCACCGTAGTGTCCTTCGCTGTTTTGTGGATGGCCAATGTGGTGAACCTCGAATTGGAAACCACCGTCTCCGACTCGGCCGGACTGCGCGCGCGGCAGATTGCGGTCAGCGGCGTGGCCATCGGATTGCATCCGCAAGTGGAACGCGAGGACACCGAACTGCTCAACCGCGACTTCGGCGCGGGCGAGCGGATGGAAGTGCGCATCCGCGGCGAGGGCTCACGCTTCAACATCAACCAGCTGGTCCAACAACAAGACCGCATGACGTTGCTGAATCTCTTCACCCTGTGGGGATTGACTGCCGACGAGGCGAATCCGCTGATCGACAAGTTGATCGACTGGGTCGATGAGGACGAATTCCGCACCGGCTTCGGCGGTGCGGAGATGGCGGAATACGATTTGGCCGGGATTCCTGACGCGCCGGCCAACCGCCCGTTCCGCTCCGTGCGCGAGATGGCCCGCGTGCTCGACATGGAGAAAGTCGCCGCTTTGAAGCCTGACTGGTATGAAAGCTTCACCATCTTCGGCGACGGGCTCATCGATGTGAACGAGGCCAATGCCGAGGTGCTGCAGGCGGCGACCGGCATCACGCCGGAAATGGTCGAGGGCATTCTCCAACAGCGGCGCGGACCGGACGGCATCGAGCCTTCGGAGGACGACTTTCGCTTCGACGACGTCGCCCAGGTGGCCGGCTGGCTGGGCGGCTCGACCTTGCCGGCCGAGCAGGTCGCGGCCAAGCTGACCACCGAGAGCTCGGTCAAAAGAATTGATAGCCGCGGCATCGTGGGCGAGCGTGCGAGAAGCATATCCGTCGTGGCCGACTCGGGCGAAGGCGGGGACGGCACCACTTACCTGCTATGGGAGGAAAAATGAAAAGTTCGCGCCAACCGCGCCGCGCCCTCTTCCGTCCCGTCGTGGCCGGATGGCAGAAGTGGGAGCAGGACGAAGCCGGCGCTTGGACCATGTCCGGCGAGGCGCTGGAAATGTCCGAACTCAAACCGGAGGCGGGTGCGCTCGTTGCCGTTCCGGTCCGCCGCGCCTTTTCGCTCGCCGTGTGGGTTCCGGCCGATGATCCGTCGCTCTTCGGCGATTTGGTCTACACGCAACTCGAGTTGCGCGGCTTGGCCGGTCGCGCCCGCGAGACCACATCGTTCGCCTGGCAGGAAATCACGCGCGAAGGCAACGAGGCGCTCCTCCATGCCGTGGT
>CAZJGQ010000231.1:0-2287 GCA_964545425.1 uncultured Chthoniobacter sp.
TGCCGTCCGGATCGAGCGGTATGAAAGGCTCGAGGGAGCGGGTCAGGGTGTTGTGAAACTGCACAGGCATGCGGTCAGGGCAATTCGACCGAGGCCACAGCCATGGCGGCGATGCCTTCGCCGCGGCCGATCGTGCCGAGGCCTTCGTTGGTCGTGGCTTTGACCGCAACGCGGGCAGCGGGGAGTCCGAGGGCGGCGGCGATGCGTTCGCGCATGGGGAAAACGTGCGGCGCGATCTTCGGCGCTTCGGCGATCACCGTGGCATCAATGCTGTTGATGCGTGCGCCCCGGGAGCGAGCGAGGTTGGCCGCTTTTTCCAAGATCTCCAGACTGCTGATGCCGCGGATCGACGGGTCGGTGTTGGGGAAATGGTGTCCGATGTCCTGCTCGCCGATCGCGCCGAGGACGGCATCGGCGATGGCATGGCTCAAGACGTCGGCATCGGAGTGGCCCTCCAGCCCCAAGTCGTGCGGGATCTCGATGCCGCCAAGGACGAGCGGACGGCCCGGTGCGAAGCGGTGGATGTCGTAGCCGAGTCCGGTGGTGGTCATGGGAAAAGTCTGCCGTGTTCAGTTTTCAGTCTTTGCTTAGTTGGGCAGCAGAGACTGAAAGTCGGCTTTGCCGCTGGTGGCGGTGATGCGGAACTTGTTGGGGTTGTCGGCGTGGGGTTGCAGGTCGATGACGCCGCCGGCGGCGGGGACGAGGAGGAGTCCGGCGGCGATGTCCCACAAACTGATGGTGCCCTCGATGTAAGCATCGAGGCGTCCGGTGGCGACGTAGGCGATGTCGAGCGCGGCGCTGCCGAGCATGCGCATTTTTTTCACCTGACGGATGGCGTGGTTGAAGGCGGGCAGCGTGCTGTTGATCGTGTCGACGGTTTTCGAGACGCCCATCGAAACGATGCAGTCTTGGAGTTCGGTGCGGGCGCTGACTTCTATTTTGCGCCCGTTGAGCAGGGCGGGTCCGCCGGCTTCGACAGTCCAGGTTTCGTCGCGCATGGGATCGTGGACGACACCGGCGAGGAGGGTGTTGTTGCGGCGCACGGCGATGGTCGTGGCGAAGTGGGGGATGCCGTAGAAGTAGTTCACGGTGCCGTCCAACGGGTCGATAATCCACTCGCAATCCCCCGTGCCGCCTCTGATGCCCTCCTCCCCGAGGATGGCGTGGTCCGGGTGGCGGGCGAGGATGTGGTCCTCGATGAGCTTCTGCGTGCGGCGGTCGAGTTCGAGTTTGATGTCGTGCGCCTGCATGGCATCGACCTCGAGCGGTTTCTCGAAATTTTCGCGCAGGAGTTTTCCGGCTATGAGCGCGGCATCGACGGCCGTGGTGAGAAACTCGGACATGTTCGTGTTGTGTTAGCAGATGCCGCGCGCGCGGCGGACAAAAAAATCGGGAGGGGATCGAAATCCCCTCCCGTGCAACTTCGTTGAAACCACTAAGGTTTAGCGACGGCGCTTTTTAGCGGCTTTTTTCTTCGCAACTTTTTTCTTAGCGGCCTTTTTCTTGGCGGGCTTGCGCTTCGCGACTTTTTTCTTGGCGGCTTTTTTCTTTTTAGCGGGCATCCAAAATCCCCCCTTTCAATCCGCAGTGGCGGGTTTGGAGTGTGCTTGATTTGCAACTCACGAGTGTGTTCGTAGAACCGTCCGGCATGATCGTCAACGGTTTTTTTGAAATCTTCCCGGAAAATTTTCGCGTGCGTTTCGCTTTCGCGACGCATGCGCGGCCATCAACGCGGACAAAAATCAGCGACGCGCGAGCAAGGCGGCGATTTCGTCCGCGATTTTTTCCACCGGCCACAAACGTCCCGCGCCTTCGTAACCGCAGGCGAGCGAGCCTTCGTCGGGACCGATGAAGATCGCGCCGCGTTCGCGCAACACGCCGGTGTTTTGCGCCGTCGCGGGATGCGACCACATCTTGCCGTTCATGGCGGGAGCGATGACGAGCGGGGCGCGGGTCGCGAGAGCGACGCAGGTGAGCGCGTCGTCGGCGAGGCCGCAGGCGAGTCGCGCGAGCGTGGCGGCGGAGGCGGGGGCGACGAGCAGCAGATCGGCGCGGTCGGCCAGCTCGATGTGGCCCGGACACCAGCCGTTCTGCTCGTCGAACAGATCGGTCATCACGGGATTTTTGCTCAGCGTCTGCAGCGTGAGCGGGGTGATGAAGCGCCGGGCCGACGCGGTGAGGATGACGCGGACATCGTGGCCCTGTTTGACCAGCAGGCTGGCCAGATCCGCGGCTTTGTAGGCGGCGATCGAGCCGGTCACGCCGAGGACGATGGTTTTCGGGGCGG
>CAZJGQ010000232.1:0-2285 GCA_964545425.1 uncultured Chthoniobacter sp.
TGGAGAATGCCTTCAAATCGGTCACCGGAATCACCCCGCATGCTTTTTTCCTGCGGCGCAGATTGAACAAGGCGCGTTCCGTATTGCTAAACGGAAGCGCGGATGTGGCTCGGGTGACTGACGTAGCGCTCGAACTCGGCTTCAGCGAACTCGGTCGCTTCGCCGTGCGCTACCGCCAGATGTTCGGCGAATCGCCGTCCGAGACGCTCAAGCGCCGGGCAGCAACGGTCTCGATGACGCCGGTCAGAAAGTGAACTCGAAACCGAGCAGCGGGCCGTGGGTGTTGACGTTGTATTCGAAGCCCTGATCGTAATTGTAGCCGAGAGTTCGATAGCCGGCGATGATGGCTGCCCAGCGACTGATTTGGAAACCGAGCCCGCCGAAGGCCTGCCAAGTCAGTTCGGAGTTGGCACCGAAGCCGCCGATGTCGCCGCGCAGGGGAACGAAGAGCCAGTCGGTGAGATAGGTGCGGGTGCGCAGCCCGATAACGGGATCGATCCAGGTGCGCGTGAAATAGCGTGAGCGACCGGGGAGTATACCGGGGGTGAGTTCTAGGTTCAGCCCCATCGAGACCATGCGGAATCCAGCCTGGACGTCCATGGTGAAGCGATCGGCTTGGATGATGCGATAGCCGAGGTAGCTGGTCCAAAACAGTTCGTAGAGCGTGCCCTTCAACTGACCAAAGAGAGGACCGGGGGTGTCCTTCGATGAAGTAAAACGGGCAAAGATCAGGTCGTTCTCGAGGCTCCACCGGTCGTAGGCGATTTCTGCGTCGAACATGGCGCCGACTTGCAGGTGGGAGAGAATGCTGGAGGAGTCCAAACCGGCATCCACGCTGAGCGGACCAGCACCAATGGTTCCACTGGTCGAGGTGAGCCACGCGTAAGGCGCGAGACGGAAGCGCCATGGGGAGTCGGCCTTGGCGGCGGTCTCGTCGACAGGCGCATCAGACGGAGGGGAACCAGCGAGGGAAACAAGGGGGCTGAGCAGGAAAATCAGGAGTAGCTTTCTCATAGGGTGGGATGAACGGCGCGAAGTCTGCGAGCGAAGCGCAGACGACCGCAATGCAGAATCCGCAGAATCGCTCGCGGGTTGCCGCAGATTTCGGATTCCGGCAGATAAAGGCGCCCGCTACAAAGGCGGGATGAAGGCTTTGCTCCTGTTGGTGGCCGTGACTTGGGGTGCTGTTTTGGCCCGGGCCGAGGTGATGGAAGAACGAATGCGGGCGGCGTTCGGCGATCTTGAAGGGGCCTTCGTCCTGCGTGATTGCGCGACGGGGCAGGAGACGGTGTTTGCCGCGGAAATCGCGGACACGGCGTTCGGGCCGTGCTCGACGTTCAAGATCTGGAATTCCTTGATCGGGGTGGAGGAAGGACTGATTGCGGAGCCGGATGAAGCGTTTTGGAAGTGGGACGGGGAGGAGCGGAGTTTTGCTGCTTGGAACGCAGACCAGACATGGCCGTCGGCTTTCCAATCTTCATGCGTGCCCGCCTTCCAAGAGCTGGCGCGCCAGATCGGACCCGAGCGGATGCAGTCATGGTTGGAAAAGCTCGGTTACGGGAATCGCGACATGGCGGGGCGTCCGGACGCGTTCTGGCTGCCGCGCGCGGGACAGTCGACCATCATGATCACGCCGCGGGAGCAGGCGCGGATGATCTGCCGCATGATCGGCGGCGAATTACCGGTCAAAGCCGATTCGGTGGCCAAAGTCACCAAGGTCATGAAGTTGACCGAAACGGATCGCGGGACACTCTACGGGAAAACAGGGAGCGGATTGCGCGGCGGAGCGGACGGTCCGAAGTCGGACGTGGATTTCGATATGGGTTGGTTGGTCGGGTTTGTCGAGAGCGGCGGGAAGAAGTATGCTTATGCGTGCTTGGTGCTGGGGGATGGTTTAACGGGGAAAGATGCGCGGCGGGTGGTGGAAGCGGTGCAGGGGGCGGCGGGATTGTTGTGATGCGTGAGGGGGTTGGAGGTAGGGACGAGCGGCTCGCTCGTCCGCCCTTTTGCCCACGGACACGCGAGCCGCGTGTTCTTACCTTCCGAAGCTCTGGCAAAGGACGTGCGGCCTTTCGTGTCTGATAACATTTCCCAAAAGATTTTGGACTTTATGAAGCGTTTCCGTCGGTAGGGTTCGCTGGCCCAGCGGACCGCTGCCTTTCTGATTGAAGCGTGCGGACGGCTGGGGCCAGCCGTCCCTACCGATTGGAGAGAAAAGTCCAAAAACTTTTCGTGTTTGGTATCACTCCAACGCGATGTCGTAGATGACTACTTTGCGGGCGAGG
>CAZJGQ010000233.1:0-2283 GCA_964545425.1 uncultured Chthoniobacter sp.
GGATATTTTTCCAGCGGCACGCGCTCGGCCAGCGGACGTCCGCCGGTGAAAAGGTTTTGCACCGTGGCGAAAGCTTTCTTCGGCTTCCGCTCCCGTGTGACCAGACCGAAGGCCCAATCGAGAATTTCCTGGCCGCCGCGGAACCATTCGTCGGTCCACGAATAAATGATCGTTCCGGCCAAGCCCCCGCGCACCACACTTTCGATGTGCCAGGCGAGCATTTCCGACTGCTCGTCCTCGCTGTGGCGGATGGTGTCCATGCCGAACTCGCCGAGGACGAGCGGACGGTCCTCCGCGAGGTTCTGCAACCGCGCGAGGTAGCGTTCGAAGTCCTCGCGGCGGTGCAGGTAGACGTTGAAGGTGAAGAAATCCGCGTTCTGCGGCAGCAGGTATTCGGTCGGCGGGAAGCTCGCGTAAGAACAGAGCACGCCCGGATCGGTGCGCTTGGCCAGGTAGATGAGATGCTCGACGAATTCGGTCACGCGGTGCGGACCCAGCCAGCGCACCATGTGGCTGGGGATTTCGTTGCCCACGAGATAACCGAAAATGGCCGGGTGACCTTTGTGCTCGGCCACGGATGACACCACCGTCTTCTCGATCTCGCGGCGGATTTTGCGGTCGTTGAGGAATTCAACGTGCTCGGCCCAAGGAATGGAAATGAGGCAGCGGATGCCGTGCTCGGCGCAGGCATCGAGGAACCAGCGCGGCGGGACGTAGTAGATGCGGACCAGATTGATTCCCGCGGTGCGCATGACCGCGAGATCGGCGCGCGCTTTGTCCGGTGTGCCGAAATGATGTCCGTCGGCATCGGGCGCGAACGGGCCGTAGGTGACGCCTTGGACGAAAAACTTTCGGTCGCCTTCGTGGAAAAACTTCGCTTGGACCCGGACGGGCGCGGTGAAACTCACGCCGCTTCAGCTAGGCCAAGCCGCGCCACTTGTCGAGCGGATCGCGGGATTGACCGCCCCCGCGGCGGGCGTCAGGGTTCGGTCAGGTCATGAATATCGCCATCGCCTTGGCCCAATTCATCATGCTGGCCCTCGCCACCATGGCATCGCACATCTTGGTCAACTCCGGCTCGGTCGCGTCGCCTCCGGTCACGTGGTCGGATACGGTCACCACATTCGTGGCCAACCAAGGTCTGTGGTTTCTCGTCATTCCGGCCGGCTGGCTCATGTTTGCCGGTTGGTGCTCGAGGACGAAAGGCCCCGCTTCCGCTCTTGCCCAACCGATCGGCGTGGCTGTCGCCGTGGCGATCCTTGCGGTGATCGTGCTGGTGCTGGTATTTTGAGCGTCAACCCTTCAACCCTGCGCTGATCAACACCGCAGGCGAAGACGGCACGGTTGGCGCGCTGCCCGCGGGCTCGACGGAAACTGCGAAGCCCTGCATCGACTCAATACCGTCGCCGGGTTGGACAAACCGTCGGGCCAGCCCGCCGCTGCGCAGTGGCAACTCGCCGCAGTCGTGCACTGCGCCATCCGCATCAACCGCCCAAACGCGGTAACAATGCGAAGCTGGCAGCTCGGGCAGACCATTGGCTTGGACATACCACCCGCGCTGGCCGCTGTCCCAAAGCACATTGGCTTTGACTCCGGCATAATCACCGTAGCCCTCAAGGGTCACGGTGAGATCCTGCGGTTCCGCCCGCATGTCTCGCACGACGACATTTTCTTTTTGGCGCGTCGTGGCCGAGGCACCAACCAGAGCGAGCATCACGATGGCCGCCGCTGCCGCCCACGCGGTCAGGCCGAAGTGATGCGAGACTTCGGTTTCCGTGCTATCGCCGGTTGCCCCGAAGACGCGATCCATGACGCGCTGACGCAGTGCCGCCGGCGCTTCGACTTGCGATGCGAGCAACGAGAGCCGCGCCGCCACGTCGCCCAATTCGTCGCGCAAGCGCGAGGCAGAGGCATCCTCCGAGCGGACGCGATCCCACGCCGCCACGTCGTCCCCGTCGAGCGCACCGAGGGCGTCGAGGGCGGCAAGTTCTTCGATTTGGTTGCGGTTCATGGCTGGGTTCCGAGGATTTCTTTGAGCTTCATCAGGCCGCGGCGGGCGCGGGCTTTGACCGTGCCGAGAGGTTCTCCCAGACGGTCGGCGACTTCGCTTTGGGTGAGGCCTCCAAAGAAAGCCAGTTCGATGACTTTTCTTTGTTCCGGTGACAGACGACCCACGGCGTCGCGTAAAATCTGGCTTTTTTCGCTGGCATCCACCCCAGATAACGCCTCCCTGACCCCCGCGGATTCATCGACGACCGTCTCCTTCTCAAAATCGTCCCGCAG
>CAZJGQ010000234.1:0-2265 GCA_964545425.1 uncultured Chthoniobacter sp.
GTGCCCTACATGACCTCGCAGTTCTTCGGCGGCACGGGTCTGCTCATCATCGTGGGCGTCACCCTCGACACCATGCGCCAGGTGGAAACCTACCTGCTTCAGCGCCACTATGACGGCTTCCTGCGCCGCGGCAAAATCCGCGGGCGTTTCGAACGCACCGCCGGCGGCGCCGGACGCGTCATTTCGTCCTCCGCCCTCGTCTGGCTCTGGGTCGCGCTCGGCGTGCTGGTCATCGCCGGCACGGCCGCCTATCTCGCCAGCGGCCGTTGATCCGCTCTCCCGTCGCGTGTTCCGCAGTATTCCTTTCCTGTCGTCGATGATCCCGATCAAGAACGAGCGTGAGATCGACGCGATGCGGACCGCCTGCCGCGTGGCGTCCGACGTTCTCGGCAAATTGGAAAACCTCATCACGCCGGGCATGACCACGCGCGACATCGACGACGCCTGCGCGCAATACATCGCCGAGGCCGGCGCGAAGAGCGCGTTCCTCGGCTACCGCAAATTTCCCGGACAACTCTGCATCTCGGTGAACGAGGAAGTCGTGCACGGCATCGGCGGCGACCGCCGCCTCGCTTACGGCGACATCGTCAAACTCGACGTCGGGGTGAACAAAAACGGTTGGATCGGCGACAATGCCACTACGGTGCGCGTCGGCGTGGTCCCGCCGAAAGTCGACCGCCTTGTCGAGGACACCGCCCGCATTCTGCGCGATGTCATTCCGCACATCACCCAAGGACGCCGGGTGGGGGACATTTCGTCCTTCATCGAACAGGCCGCCTTGGCCCGGGGGTATTCGGTGGTCCGCGAGTTCGTCGGCCACGGGGTGGGGCGCAAATTGCATGAGGACCCTCAAATTCCCAACTACGGCAAGGCCGGACGGGGCCCGAAACTGAAGGCCGGGATGACCCTGGCCATCGAGCCCATGATCAACATGGGGACCAGCGCCGTGCGGGTTTTGGACGACAAATGGACGGTGGTCACGGCGGACGGCCTGCCCTCGGCGCATTTCGAACACACTGTGCTGGTTACAAAAGATGAACCAGAAGTTTTGACATGGCGAAAAAAGACGCTATTGAAGTAGAAGGCAAGGTTGTCGAGTTGTTGCCGAATACGATGTTCCGGGTGGAATTGCCCAACGGACACCGCATTCTCGCGCACATCTCGGGCAAAATGCGCCTGCACTTCATTCGCATTTTGCCGGGTGACAAAGTCATGCTCGAGCTGTCTCCATACGACTTGAGCAAAGGACGCATCACCTTCCGAAAGAAATAGAAGAACCAAACCATGAAAGTCAGAGCTTCAGTCAAACGCCTTTGCGAAAGCTGCCGGATCATCCGGCGGAACAACGTCGTGCGCGTTGTTTGCAAGAACCCCCGCCACAAACAAAGACAAGGATAACAAAGCCATGCCACGTCTCCTCGGGGTGGAAATCCCGCCCAACAAACGCATCGAAGCCTCACTCCCGTATATCTACGGCATCGGGCCGACCGTCGCCAAACGCGTCCTCGCCGAAGCTTCCATCGATCCCAACACCCGCGCCAAAGACCTCACGCCGGAACAGATCTCCCAGATCGTCCATGTCATAGGCAACAACGGCATCCTGATCGAAGGCGACCTCCGCCGCGAATTGCAGGGCAACCTCAAACGCCTGCAGGCCATCAATTGCTACCGCGGCATCCGCCACCGCCGCGGACTCCCCGTGCGCGGACAGCGCACCTCGACCAACGCCCGCACCCGCAAGGGCCCGCGCAAGACGGTCGGCGTGCAGAAAAACCCCGACGCCAAGGCTGGCAAAGTCTAAGCCCCACGAAGTATGAGCGACGAAAAGAAAGAAACTCTCGGCGAATCGCAGGACGCACGCCGCAAAGACGAGACCGCGGAACACCATCCCGCCGCCGAGGCCCAGGCCGAGGTGAAATCGGAAGTTGCCGCGGAAGGCGCTGCTGCCGAAGCCAAACCCGCTGCGGAGAAAAAAGCGGCCAAGCCGAAAGCGGCCAAAGGCAAAACCGCCAAGAAAAAAGAAGGCGAGGCCAAGGCCGCCGAAGCCGCCGCGCCGCAATCGGCCGACGACATCCTCTCGCTCGACGCCCCGATCGCCCCGGCCAAAGTGGTCAAAGCCAAGGGCAGCAAGAACGTCAGCCAAGGCATTGCCCACGTGCTGGCCACCTTCAACAACACCATCGTCAGCATCACCGACCAGCGCGGTGCCGTCCTCGGCGCCTCCAGCGCCGGCAAAGTCGGCTTCAAAGGCTCGCGCAAAAGCAC
>CAZJGQ010000235.1:0-2251 GCA_964545425.1 uncultured Chthoniobacter sp.
TTGGACGAGTTCGAAGCCGGTGGTGCCGAGTTTGCCGGCGATCTTGCGGCGGTGGGATTGCACCGTCATGGGGGAGATGAAAAGTTTTTCGCCGATTTCTTTGCTGATCAATCCGCGGCCGATGAGGAGGAAGATTTCGTATTCGCGCTCGCTCAGGCGGTCGCGCACCTCGCTGTTGCGCACCGAGGAGGAGCCGCCGCGGCTTTTCGGCAGAAGCGTTTTCAGCTCGGTGGCCAGATCGTCGAAGGCCTGGGTTTTGTCGAGCACGGCATGGACCGAATCGCGGAGGCCAGCGGGGCAGACGAACGTGCTGGCTTCACCGGAGAGAATGACGACTTTGGCCGAGGGCTTCACCGCGGCCAAGCGGCGCGCCACGTCCACGCCGTTCCCGTCGGGCAGAGCGAGATCGAGGACCAGCAGGTCGGGTTTGTGGCGTTCGCAGGCCTTGGTGCCCTCGTCGGCAGAAGCCGCCGTGGCCACGACTTTCAGGTCGGGCACGCCGCTGAGCATGTTGTGCAGCATCTGCCGGAACATGGTCTGGTCTTCAACGATGACGCAGCGAAGGCTCATGGTTCGGGGAATGTTTTAGGCGACCGGGCGCGGACAGGCAAAGCCTCCTTGCCGCGGCGCACGGGGCCGACGAAACTACATGGGCTCCGGGCACGCCGATGAAGAAGGGACAATTCGCACTGCTGCTTCACGCCCACCTGCCCTACGTGCGGCATCCGGAACACGGGGACTTTCTCGAGGAGGATTGGTTTTACGAAGCCATCGCCGAGACCTACGTGCCGCTGCTGAGGATTTTCGAGCGTTTGGTCGACGACGGGGCACCGGTCAAGTTGACCATGTCGATCACGCCGACCTTGGCCGCCATGATGGAGGATCCGCTCCTCCAGGAACGCGCGGCGCGGCATCTCGAGCGTTGCGTCGCGCTGGCCGAGAGCGAGGTGCGACGCACAGCGGGCGACGAGGGAACAAACAGTCTGGCCCGCTTTTACTTGGACCGTTTCCGCGGGGCGCGCGATTACTTCGAGGCACGGAAGCGGCGTCTCATCCCGGCTTTTCGCGCGCTGCAGGACGCGGGTTTCCTCGAGATCATCACCTGCGCGGCGACGCACGGGTTCCTCCCGCTGATGGCCGACTACCCGGAGGCCATCCGCGCGCAAATCATGGTGGCGCGGGATTACCACCGGAAAATTTTCGGACGCAATCCGGCGGGCATCTGGTTGCCGGAGTGCGCGTATTTTCCCGGGGTGGAGAAGTTTTTGCGCGAGGCGGACCTGAAGTGGTTCGTCCTCGACGCGCACGGGCTGATGTTCGGCCGGCCGCAGCCGCGCTTTGCCATCTACGCGCCATGCTACACGCCGGAGGGTCCGGCGGTCTTCGCGCGCGACCGCGACTCGAGCCGCCAGGTGTGGAGTCAGGAAGAAGGTTATCCGGGGGATCCGGCCTACCGGGATTTCTACCGCGATATCGGCTATGACTTGTCGCTCGATTACCTGCGACCGTTCCTCGGGTCGGACGGACTGCGCAAGTTCACCGGGCTGAAATACCACCGCATCACCGGGCGGACGGAAAACAAGCAGCTCTATCATCGTCCATGGGCCGAGGCGGCGGCCGATGCGCATGCGGCCGACTTTCTGGCCAACCGCATCAAGCAATTCCAGCCGCTCTGCGCGGAGATGCCGATCGAGCCGCTCATCCTCAGTCCTTATGACGCGGAGCTTTTCGGTCATTGGTGGTTCGAGGGACCGGAATTCCTCGATCTTTTCCTGCGCAAGGCGGCCTACGACCAGCAGGTCTTCGAGTTCACCACGCCGACGGCCTATCTCGCGGGTCACGAAGTGCTGCAGGTGGTCGAGCCCTGCGCATCGAGCTGGGGCAACAAGGGGTATTGGGAAGTGTGGCTCGATCACTCGAACGCGTGGATTTATCCGCATCTTCACGCCGCGGCGCGGCACATGACGGAATCGGCGAGGCGTCACGCCAAGACGCGCACCGCCTGGAAAAAAGACACCCTGCAGCAAATGGCGCGCGAGCTGCTCCTGGCCCAATCGAGCGACTGGGCGTTTCTCATGCGCACGGGCACGGCGAAGGATTACGCGGCGCGGCGGACCAAGGACCACCTGCTTCGCTTCAACCGACTGCATGACACCTTGCAGAGCGGGAAAGCGGACAAGGATTTTCTGGCCGCCTGCCGGGAACGTGACAACATTTTCCCCGACCTCGAATGGCGCCACTACCTCTAGTT
>CAZJGQ010000236.1:0-2234 GCA_964545425.1 uncultured Chthoniobacter sp.
TGGCCGGTCTGGCGTATGCCGGGTGCGGAGGTTTCGGCGGATGCGGTCATGGGCGGTTGGAACTGGTGCGGTTCTGACTGCCACGTCGGTGCGGGTGCGCGTGTGACGGACTCGATCCTCTGGGCGGGTTCCCGCGTCGAGCCGGGCGCGGTGGTGGAAGATTCGGTCGTGCGCGAGGGAATGATCGCGGCCGGAGAGGTAAAAGCCACGGTGATATGAACGAGCTTTTCGCCTGGGTCGAATCGGTTCACCCCGCCGCCGCGGGCGGTGAGTGGGTGCCGGTCAATCACGGGGGATCCGACCGTCAGTTCTGGCGCGGACGCGGCAACGCGTCGGGCTTGATCGCGGTTTTTTACGGACCGGAGAAAGCGGAAAACAGCCGCTACGCGCACTGCGCGGATTTTCTGCATCGTCATGGGGTCCGCGTTCCAGCGGTGTTGGCCCACGACGAGCAGTGGCGCCGTCTGCTCATGGAGGATGCCGGAACGGAGGACCTTTGGTCGCACCGCGGGGAATCCTGGCCAGCGCGGCGCGAACTTTACACCGAGGCGCTTTGCGAAGCGGCTAGGATGCACGCGCTCGATTTGCCGGTGGCCGCGGCGGAGCACGTGTTGCGCGAACCGTTCGATGCCGCGCTCTACCGCTGGGAGCAGGATTATTTTTTCAACAACTTCCTCGGTGCGGACTCAGCGGCGAAATGGCGCGATGCCGTTCCGATGGACGCACAAGCGGAGGAATTGGCCGCCATGCCCCGCGTCTTGGTCCATCGCGATCTGCAGTCGCAGAACGTCATGGTGCGCGATGGGGAGGTCACCTTGATCGATTTCCAAGGCATGCGCGCCGGGTTGGCCGGATACGACGTGGCCTCGTTGCTTTATGATCCCTATGTGCCCATGACCCCGGAGGAGCGGGAGGAGTTGTCCGCCGTCTACGCCGGACTGGCCGGGCGCACGGACCGCGAGGCTTGGCAGCGGGAACTCCACGCCGGTGCGCGGCAGCGGCTCATGCAGGCGCTCGGGGCTTACGGATTTCTCGGCAGAACCAAAGGCAAAACCGCGTTCCTTGGCCATATCCCGGTGGCGGCCGAGCGGCTGGCCGTGCTTTGCGAGGCCGATCCTGCGTGGCAACCTCTGGCCGGAGCGATTCGCGCCGCCGCCAGATGAAAAAGACCGCCGTCGTCATCGAAAACGTCCATCCGCTCCTTGATTGCGGACGCTATGCGATCAAGCGCTTGGCCGGCGATCCGGTGCATGTCACCGCGGACATTTTCAAGGACGGACACGATGTCATCGCCGCCGCGCTCAAGTGGCGGATGGCGGGCGCCAAAAAATGGCACGAGTCGCCGATGAAGCCCGGCGACAACGATGTGTGGCATGGATCCTTCGCCGTGACGGAAATCGGCGACTGTGAATACACGGTGGAAGCTTGGTTGGACGCCTACGAAACGTGGCGCGACGAATTCCGCCGGAAATACGACGGCGGACAGGAGGATCTCGGTTCGGAATCGCTGGAAGGTGTCCATCTTCTCGAGCAAGGCGCCGCGCGGGCAGACAAGGCAGATGCCGCTCTTTTGCGCACGGCGGCCGGCGAATTGCGCGCTGCGGACAGGACCAAAGCGCAGGCCATCGCGGCGCGTGGGGACTTGGCCGCGATGATGGCCAAGTATCCCGACCGCTCGATTGGCAGCGAGTTCCGTCCATTCGGACGCATCATGGTCGAGCGCAAAGCGGCGCTCTTCGCTGCGTGGTATGAATTTTTCCCGCGCTCGGCCGAGGGGCATGGGGACCGCGGTTCGACCTTCCGCGATTGTCTCGGGCGCTTGGACGACGCCAAGGCGATGGGTTTCGACGTGGTCTACTTTCCGCCGGTCCATCCGATCGGTGCGACCAAGCGGAAAGGACGCAACAATGCGCTCGCATGCGAACCCGGAGATCCGGGTGTACCCTACGCCATCGGCAACCGTCATCAGGGATGTCCGCACGGCGGCGGACACCGCGATGTCGCGCCGGAGCTCGGGACGCTGGAGGATTTCGAATGGTTGGTCGGGGAGGCGAAAAAGCGCGGACTGGAGATCGCGCTCGATTTCGCCCTCAACTGCTCGCCGGATCATCCTTACGTGCACGACCATCCCGAGTGGTTCTTCCACCGTCCGGACGGCACGATCAAATACGCGGAGAATCCGCCCAAGAAATACGAGGACGTCTACCCGCTCGATTACCACAACCCGTCCTGGC
>CAZJGQ010000237.1:0-2228 GCA_964545425.1 uncultured Chthoniobacter sp.
CCAAGCTGCAACGCGGATGGCTCCTGCTTGTCGATTACGGACACCCCGCCGCCGTCCGTCATCACCCAGCGCGGGCGGCAGGCACGCTCGCTTCCTACCGCGGGCATCAACGCACCGAAGATCCATTGGCTTCGCCGGGAGGTCAGGATCTGACCGCGCACGTCGACTTCACCGCGGTGGCCAAGATCGCCGAGGCGGTCGGATTGCACCTCGCCGGATTTACCGATCAGCATCACGCGCTCACCGCCCTGGCCGAAAAAAGTTTCCCCGATATGTCGGCGCAGATGCTTTCCCCCGACGCCGCGCGCGAAATGCGCGCCTTGCGCCAGTTGCTTCATCCCGAAAGCATGGGAACCTCGTTCAAATTCCTCGCCCTCTCCAAGGGCACAAACGCAGATCTTTGCGCGTTCCGCTTCTCCCGGGACGCGCGAGGCGAACTTTACGCATGACCCTCCACGGCATTCATCACGTCACGGCGATCACAGCCCGCGCGCCGGAGAACTACGACTTCTACACGCGCATCCTCGGACTGCGTTTGGTCAAAAAGACGGTCAACCAAGACGATGTCTCCGCCTACCACCTGTTCTATGCCGATGGTGCCGGCACGCCGGGGACAGACCTTACTTTCTTCGACTGGCCAGCCGCGCCGGAGCGTCGCGGGACATGCAGTGTGACGCGAACCGGATTGCGCGTCGGTAGCGTCTCGTCGCTTGAGTGGTGGCGCGAAAGACTTGGAACTAACACCGCGATCGTCGAGCGCGACGGCAAACCCGTTTTGGACTTCGACGATCCGGAGGGACAGCGCTTGAGCTTGGTGGTCGATGATGAACCGGCCGCCGCGCTTTGGCAGCACAGTCCGGTTCCAGCCGAGCACCAGATCCGAGGCCTGGGGCCGTTGCGGCTCAGCGTGCCGAAGCTCGAACCCACCGACCGTGTTTTCCGCGAGCTGCTTGGCATGCAACACGTCCGCTCCTACGCGGCAGAGAATCGCGAGGTGCATGTCTATCAGATGGGACCCAAGCCCGGCTCCGCGCGCGAGATTCATCTTCTCGCCGAACCGGATCTGCCGGTCGCACGCCAAGGTGCCGGAGGTGTCCATCACCTCGCCCTGCGCACCACCAATGCGGACTACGAAGCTTGGGCCGAGCGCCTCGCCGCGTCCGGCAGACCAAACAGCGGACCGGTCGACCGCTTCTGGTTCGGCAGCCTGTATTTCCGGGAACCCGGCGGCATTCTGATCGAGATCGCCACGGACGAGCCTGGCTTTGCCACCGACGAGCCGCTCGATAAACTCGGCGAGACGCTCTCGCTACCACCCTTCCTTGAACCTCGGCGCAGGGAAATCGAAGCCGGCCTTACCCCGCTCGAAACATGAAAAACTCCCCCGCACAAAAAGTCGTTCTCGTCTCGGGCAGTTCCGGTGGCTTGGGGCGCGCCGTTTACCGGAAGTTCGCCGACGGCGGATGGACAGCCGTTGGCGCCGATATCACAGCGTCCGACTTCACGAGGCACGTTGCCGACCTCACTGACGTCGCGCAGGTCGAACGCATCATCGACGAGATCGTGCATGAGCATGGCCGTCTCGATGGATTGGTCGCTTGCGCCGGACTTTGGACCGAGGGTGATACATCACGCGCCACCGAGGCCGAATTCGACCGCGTCTTCGACGTCAACGTGAAGAGCGCTTTCTTTCTGCTCTCCCGCGCACTGCCGCATCTCAAAGCAACGCGCGGCCACGCCACGCTGATCTCCAGCGATGCCGGCATCCAAGGCAATGCCGGTGCGGCAATCTATTGCGCGTCAAAAGGCGCAGTGAGCAATCTGGTCCGCGCCGTGGCCCGCG
The DNA here is from genome assembly GCA_964545425.1 of uncultured Chthoniobacter sp. GTDB lineage: Bacteria > Verrucomicrobiota > Verrucomicrobiia > Chthoniobacterales > JACTMZ01 > JACTMZ01. The sequence goes on from CAZJGQ010000237.1 coordinate 1,844, forward strand.
AAGTCGCACCCGATCTGGTCCGGGTCAACGCCGTCTGCCCGGGCGACACGGATACCCCCATGCTGCGCGGACAGGCGGAAGCATCCGGCGATCCTCCGGCCTACCTGCAAAAGCTCCTTGCCGGCTACCCGCAGGGCTCCGCCGCGCGGTTCATCCAACCGGACGAAGTCGCCGCCCTCTGCTGGTTCCTCGCGCAGGACGAAGCCGCACCCATCACCGGCGCCAACCTCTCGATCGACTTCGGCCTCTCCGCCGGAATCTGACCGGTTCCGGGCGTGACGCGCGGCAGCGCCGCAGCTACTCTTTTCCGCTCTATGTCCAAAGAAGCGCAACAGCGGATGGAAAAAATCGTCAGCCTCTGCAAAAGGCGCGGCTTCATTTTCCA
>CAZJGQ010000238.1:0-2195 GCA_964545425.1 uncultured Chthoniobacter sp.
ATGGAAGAGGATTGAAGAGGATGACAGAAGTTTTTCCGCCGGCTGACACCGGCGGAAAAAAGCACTCCTAGATGATGCAGCGGCTCCCGCAGGCGCGGGACCAGCGGGCCCTACCGGGGCGAAACGGCTTAAGGTGGATCGCGCTGTCCCGGCGCGATGAGTGTTTTGAATTATCGCGATGGGACATCGCGATCCACCGGGATATCTAGCGCGGCGGCGATGGTGTTGGGGGAGTTGCCTTCGAGGCGGTTGTTGACGAAGGCGTAGCTGGGGCGGGTGGTGGGTTGGGTCACGCTGCGCTTTATGAGCGAGCGCAGGGCGGTGCGGGCTTCTTCGTTTTTTTCTTTGGTCTCGGCGTAGGGCTGGAAGCTGTCGACCGCCTGCTGGTAGGCGCGGCCGGGGCGGAGGAGGAAGCGGGCGGCAAAGAAGTCGGCGGTGAAGGCGCCGGGCATGGCCATTTGCTCATCGACCGGCGGCATTTTCGTCCAGCTGTTGAAGACGTGGGCCACGTTGTGCGCGTGGAGCACGTCGAAATATTCCGCACGGAGCAGCTTTGTGTTGCGCGCTTCGACGCCGTATTGCCAGTTGGTCGGGAGTTGTCCGAGGAATGCATCGAGCGCGGCGATGAAGTCGCGCAGGCGTTCGAAGTGTGTCGGGTAAAACGCGGAAAACTCGAAGATGAGCACGCCGGTTTTTTGACGGTGCGGTGAGAGGGGTCCGAGGAAGGCGTCGATGAAAAGTTTGGCGTTGAGGAAATGTTCGTTGTCCGTGCCGGCCCGGTCGCCGAAGCGCTCGAGCTTGGGAAATTTTTTCACCGTGATTTCATCGGTGACCTTGTAGCTGAGGCGGAAGCCGTCCGGCACCTGCGCGCAGAGGTTGGCCAGATATTTTTCCGAGGGGAAGCGGTAGTAGCCGGCGTCGACGCAGACCGAGGGGAATGTTTCGGCGTATTCCCCGAGGCATTCGGTCTCGAAGCGCTTGGTCGAAAGTTTGCCGCGCGTGAGGTAGCGCTGCTCGTCGTAGACTTGACCCAGCCAGCCCTCGTATTTCCACGAGGAGGTGCCGAGGTAGAGGTTGGCGTCGCGCGCCAGGTCGTGCGTGGCGCGGGAGAGTTCGCGGACGGGGAAGGCCATGCGGCCTCCGGTTTACATCAACGCGTTGAGCTGCGCCATGAGGTCGGCTTCGCTCTGGAGGCCGACGACCTGTCCGTTCACTTCGCCGTTTTTGAAAAAGAGAAGCGTCGGGATGGAGGAGACGCGGAAGCGGCTGGCCACGCCGGGGGCTTCGTCGACGTTGACTTTGGCCACAACGGCTTTGCCCACGGTGGCGTCGGCGATTTTGTCGAGGACCGGGGCGATCATGCGGCAGGGTCCGCACCAAGGGGCCCAGAAATCGACGAGGACCGGGGTGGCTCCTTTGTTGATTTCGCTGTCGAAGTTGCTGTCGTTGAGGTTGAGGACGTTGGCGCTGGCCATGGTGTGTTGGACGGTGGTTGGGTTTGCGTTGAGGTGATTTAGAGGAACATCCAGACCTGGATGCCGAGCGCGGCGAGGGCTACGACGGTGGCGGCAATGGCGAGGATGCCGGTGAGGGAATCGGGCGCGGCTTCGGTCGTGGAAGCTTCGGCCGGTGCGGCTGTCTTGATCGCGGCGGCCGGTGCGGCGGCGGCGCTGGGGCTGGCCGAGGCGATTTTCACCGTGGCCTGCGGAGCAGGACGGGCCGGCGGGGTGATCTCGACTTTGGAAGTGCCCTTCTTCGATTCCGCGGCGGAGCCCGGTTTGATCGCGGCGGGCGCGGCGACGGCGGGTTTCGGGGCGGCCGAAGCGGGCTTGAGCGGCGCGGCGATGCCGGAGGCCGAAGGTGCGGACGGCTTGGGTGGCGCGGCGATGCCCGAGGGAGCGGAAGGTTTGGGTGCAACAACGCCGGAAGGAGCCACCGGCGCTGGCGGCTTGGGCGCGGAAATGCCGACCGGCGCGGGCGGCTTCGGGACAGACGGAGCGGAAGGAACCGGAGGTTTGGGGGCGGCCACGGGTGCAGCGGCAACGGGCGGTTTGGGAACCGCAGGCGCGGTGGGTGCGGCGGGTTTGGGTGCCGCAATGCCGGAAGGCGCGGAAGGTTTCGGCGCCGCCATCGGGGCGGGCGGCTTGGGTGCAGCGGCAACGGGAGCTGAGGGCATCGGCGGTTTGGGCGCGGCG
>CAZJGQ010000239.1:0-2192 GCA_964545425.1 uncultured Chthoniobacter sp.
CCGGCGTAAACCATCGGTGTTGAGGACTTCGACATTTTAGGGGTGTGATGCCATTCTGCACCACTTTGACCCACTTTAAACCACTTGGTCGCCTTAGGGGTCAACCTTTTTCAGAGAAAAATCTGAAAAAAATTTCGGTGAATTTTGGGGCGCACAAAGAAGAACCGAGAACCTTTGCTTGTTTTATCACCACCCCTGAATTTCGCCCCCTGCGCGGTCTCCACGGCCTCCGCGTCAGACCGAGCCGGCATGCGGCGATGGCGAGAACCGCAACGCGCAGAAATCCGCAGCATCACTCCGCGCACGCGATGCACATCGCATGGCCGAACCACGCCACAATATTCACGAAGCCCGGCTTCTGCTTGAGCCGTGTCGCAAACTCCGCCACGCTCCGCATCAGCGCGCTCGCCATGCAATTTATCGAATCCGTTTTCCGGCGCCTGCGCCGCCATCCCAAGCGCATTGTCTTTCCCGAGGGCGAAAACGTCCGCGCCATTCAGGCGGGGCGGCTGTTCTACGAACAAGGCATGGGCGTGCCCATTCTCCTCGGACGCCGGGCGGTGATCGAAGAGGTGGCCCGCTGCGAGAAAATTCCCTTCGACCACTTCGGTGTGATCAATCCGGAAAACTCGGCCGACCTTCCGGACTTCTGCCGTTTCCTCGAAACGCTCGAGCGTTACAAAAAGCTCGGACTCTCCGACGCGCGCACCGTGCTGCTCAATCCGAATTACTACGCGGCGATGATGGTGCAATACGGACGCGCGGACGGCGTGGTCGGCGGCATCGCCTCTCCCACCAACGCCCTGCTGCGTCCCCTGCTCCGCGTAGTCAAACCCGCGGGTCCGCAACACCTGGTCAGCAGTTGCCTCGTCGCCGACACGGGCCGCACGGACATCGGCCACGGGGGCGTGCTGGTTCTCGCCGATTGCGGCGTGGTTCCGTCGCCAGATGTCGAACAACTCGCCGGCATTGCCCTGCAGGCCGCGCATCTTTGCCGTCAACTCACCGGAGAAACCCCGCGCGTGGCCATGCTCAGCTATTCGACCAAAGGCAGCGCTTTGGCTCCCGGCACGGAAAAAATCGCCGCTGCCGCCGCTCTCGCGCGACAACTCGCCCAAAGCCGTCACATCGAGATCGAAGTCGATGGCGAATTGCAGATCGACGCCGCGCTCCTACCTTCCGCCGCGCGCGACAAAGGTGTCACCGGAACCGTGGCCGGACGCGCCAATGTCCTCATTTTTCCCGATCTCGACAGCGGCCACACCGCAGGCAAATTGGTCAGCATTCTCGGCGGGCGCGCCTACGGCCAAGTGCTCACCGGATTGACCAAGCCTGCGGCAGACGTCTCGCGTTCCGACACACCGGAGACGATCGCGGCGGTCGCGGCCATCGTCGGACTGCAAGCCATCGAAATGCGACGCCTGCAGGAAATGGCCGAGGAGGAAAAAAAGAAATCCTGAGCGCGCTCACAGCGCCTTGCCGGAGATTTCGATATTCCAATCGGGCGCGGCGCCGTTTTCCCGTCCGGATTCCGGATCGAAAGGCGCGCCGGGCGGCGAAACGAAAAGCACGAACGTTTCCTCGGCCCCGCGTGGCGGGACGAGACTGCGCCAGCCGCGCAATCCGGGCCAAGCCGGAGCCGGGTCGGGCCATTCGCGCGGACGCGAAAGAAAACTTTCCTCCATCTGCCCGGCCGAGCGCGCGTCTTCACCCGCCGCGGCCCACATTTCAAGCTGCACCCAGCCGGCCGGTTCGTATTCCAACTTGAAGGGTGGCATTTCCTCGCCCAACGGCGCGGGCAAAAGACGCCGCCAGCCCGGGACGCCCGGAATTTTCGGACGCACCAAGCGCGCGATGCCTTCGAGCGGTTGAAATTCGAAGCCTGTGCCGGCCAGAGCTTCCTTTTCCTCCGCGCGGTATTGCGCGAGCCACTTGGGCTGAACGCCTTCTTTGGTCAGTCGGACAAACTCGAGAATTCCCATGGCCACCGACTCGGCCAGCCGATCGCGCCATTCGACGGAATGGAGCATGCGCGAGTCGCGCGGATTGGACATGAACCCGCCCTCGATCAGCACCGCCGGAACCGAGGCCCCGCGCAGCACGGCGAACCGCGCGCGCTTCACCCCGCGGTCGAACATCGGCACGCGTCCCAGCTTCGCGTGCTGGATCGCCGTGGCCAGCACATGGTTGGC
>CAZJGQ010000240.1:0-2165 GCA_964545425.1 uncultured Chthoniobacter sp.
GATGCGTCCAATGGCATGGGCTACCGCGCGGCGGCCAACTACGGCGCGAACCCGGTTTTCGCCAACGGATTCACCAAGGGCTACAACGAGGGCTTCTACGAAGGTCGTCGCGGGATGGCTTACGGCTGCAGCTTGTAAGCTAAGCGCAGTCTCATTATGACAAAGGGCACGCTGCGGCGTGCCCTTTTTGCAGGCAGCGGCGCGTCGGGACGCCGCGCCCTACCATGAAAAAACCGGGTAGGGCGGGGCCTCCGGACCCGCCGCCATCCACCGGATCAGCCTTGCTTCTTCTTTTTGCCGAAGCCGCCGAAGATTTTCTGGAAGATGTTTTTCTTTTTGACCGTGCCCTCGGCATCGGCGGCCGGTCTGACCGTGGGGGCGGCGGCAGTGGTGCGTGAGCGCGAGGTTCCGCCTTCCCCCGTGCCGCCTTCGCCGGGCGGGGCTTCGGCCAGCGCGGCGGGGATGGCGCGGCCGAAGTTCACGCTGGAGACATAACCGAAGCTGCCTTTGGCCGGTTCGAGGCTGGCCAACTCGATCTTCTCGCCTTCTTCCATTTTGAAAATGTCGGCCAGGATTTTCGAGGCGATGGGCGCGGCCACGCCGCCGCCGGAGGCGCCGCCGTTGACCATGACGCAGACGGCGTAGCGTGGTTTGTCATAAGGCGCGAAGGAGATGAACCAGACGTGGTTGTCGGGGATGCCGCGGCGCCAGAATTGGGCGGTGCCGGTTTTGCCGGCCACGGTGTAATTTTTTATGCGGGCGCCGGGGGCGGTGCCGCCGCCGCGGTTGACCACGTCCCAAAGTCCTTTGCGCACGGTGTCGAGGCCTTCGACGGTGAATCCGTTCTCGAGGAGATTGGCGCGGACGCGCACCGGTTCCTGACGCACGACGGTGCCGTCGCGGGCGACGATTTTGTCGACGAGGCGCGGGTAGTAGCTGGTGCCCCAGTTCGCCATGGTGGCGGCGACCATGGCCATCTGCAGCGGGCTGGCCAGGACGAAGCCCTGACCGATGGAAGTGTTGGCCGTCTGGCCGGTGGACCATTGTTCACGGAGGTTTTGCCGGGAGAGCCAATCGGGTCCGGGGAGGATGCCGGCGTATTCGCCGGAGATGGGGGCGCCGGATTTTTGTCCGAGTCCGAGCATTTCGCCGACGGCGTTGATTTCCTCGATGCCGGCTTGGTTGCCGTAGAGGCAGAAGAAGGCGTTGCAGGAGACGCGCAGGGCGGAGGTGAGACCGATGGTGCCGTGGGTGCCGGTGCACTTGAGCATGTGCTTGCCGTATTTGACCCCGCCGGAGCAGGTGAAGGAGCGGTCGCCGATGCCTTTGCGCAGTCCGGCCAGGGCGGGCAGAACCTTGTAGGTGGAGCCGGGGGCGTAGGCGCTGGTCGCGCGGTTGAGCAACGGGTTGGTCGCGTCGCCGGTCAGTTCGTTCCAGTCGGCCGCGCCGATGGCGGGAATGAAGCTGTTCGGATCGAAGGAGGGGACGCTGACCATGGCGAGAATGTCGCCATTGTGCGGATCCACGACGACGGCGGCGCCGCGGCGCACGACGCGCATGGCTTTCTCGGCGATGTATTGGATGCGGGCGTCGATGGTCAGTTGGACATTGTGGCCGGACTGCGGCATGCGGCGCTCGACCTCGCCCTGGATTTTGCCTTTGGCGTCGCGCTGGAGGATGCGGGCTCCGGCCGCGCCTTTGAGTTCCTCGTCGAGGAGGAGCTCGATCTGCGTTTTGCCCTCCATGTCGGGCTGGTAGAAGGTGAAACGCGCGGCTTCGTCCTTGTCGATTTCGTTGGGCGCGCCGACGTATCCGAGGAAGTGGGCGCCGAGGGAGCCGTAGGTGTAGCGGCGCACGGGGCGGACGGTGACATTGACCCCGGGCATGTCGACCTGATGCTCGGCGAAGCGGGCCATGGTTTCGAAGTCGAGGTCTTCCATGTAGGTGAAGGGAACCTCGGTGTTGTTGCGGTAGTGGAGGCGGAGGCTGTTGGCGTTGTAGTCCTCGGCGATGCCGAGTGCGGCGAGGCGTTCGATGACCGAGTCGTTGAGGATCTTGACGATGTCGGGCTCGGATTTTTCGGTCATCATGCCGCGCACCGTGGTTTGGTAGGAGCGGCGCGGGATCTCGCCGTGCTTCTCGCGGTAGGCGCGGACGATGTCGGG
>CAZJGQ010000241.1:0-2163 GCA_964545425.1 uncultured Chthoniobacter sp.
GTCTTCATCGAAAACAAACCCGGAACCCTCGCCTCGGTCTGCGACGTGCTGGCCAAGGAGGGGATCAACATCTGGGGGCTGGCCACTTCCGACACCACAGACCACAACGTGGTGCGTCTGGTGGTCGATGAACCGGACCGCGCCTTGGAATTGTTCGAGGAGCGCGGGACGCTCGTCGTGGAAAGCGATGTCCTCATGGTGGAAAATCGCAACCAACCCGGCGCGCTCTCGAAAATCGCCAAGGCTCTGGCCAAAAAGAAGATCAACATCGAATACGCCTACCTCGCCAGTCATCCGGGCGACGTGCGCGGTCTTCTCATCCTTCGCGTGAGCAATCCGAAAGCCGCGTTGGCCGCGCTCAAGGCGCTGAAGGTCTGACAGGCGGATCGCGCCGTCCCGGCGCGATATCGGCCAAAAATCGTGCCGGGACGGCACGATCCACCATGGCGACTTACGGCGGGGTCATTCCCGTGTCGCCCTGCACCGCGGTGATGTATTCGCGCACGGCATCGGTGATGGCCGAAGCGGTGTCGGCACGCTGCTTGGCGAACTTCGGTTTGAACCACGGGTAGAGTCCAACCAGATCGTGCAGGACAAGGATTTGTCCGTCGCAACCTTCGCCGCTGCCGATGCCGATGGTCGGGATTGCCAATGTCGGGGCGATTTCGGCCGCCAGGCCGGGAATGACGATTTCCATGACCACGGCGAAGGCGCCGGCGTCCTGCACGGCGGCGGCATCGCGGCGGATAGCCTCGGCCTCTTCGGCGGTGCGTCCTTTCACCTTGTATCCGCCTTCCTCGCGGATGTGCTGCGGGAGCATCCCGATGTGGGCGAGGACGGGGATGCCCGCGGCGACCAAGGCGCGGATGTGCGGGGCAACGGCTTCACCTCCCTCGAGCTTCACGGCCTGGGCGCCCGCCTCGACCAGCCGGCGGGCGCTGGCCACGGCCTCGTCCGGGGTTCGGTAGGTGTCGATGGGCAAGTCGGTGACAATAACCGCATTCTTCACGCCCCGTGCCACCGCGCCGGTGTGGCGGATCATGTCGTCGAGCGTGACCGAGGTGGTGTCCGGGTATCCGAGCACGACCATGCCGAGCGAATCGCCGACGAGAACGAGGTCGATGCCCGCCTCGTCGACCAGACGCGCGGTCGGATAGTCGTAGGCGGTCAGCGCGGCCACTTTCCGGCCGGCGCTTTTCATCTCACGGAACTTTCGGGCGGTCTTCTCCATCGGAAAAGGAACTCTCGTTCTGATCGGCGCGGGCGGCAAGCTCGGTCGGTTTACCAGGTCTGCGCAAAAATTGTTGCCGCGGGATGCGGAGGCAACGCGGCAAGAAGTTGACCCACGGTGCGTTCCTGGCCGGGCAAGACGAGGTCCGGTCGGATGTCGCGGAGCGGCTGAAGGACAAATCTTCGGGTCGTCATCCGCGGGTGCGGCGTCACGAGGTCGGGCGTTTCGATGCGGCGGTCACCCGCGTAAAGAATGTCCAAATCGATCGGGCGGGGTGCATGTCGCGCGGCTTGCGGGTCGCGTCCGAATTCGATCTCCACGGCGCGCAGGCGGGCGAGGAGATCGGCGGGGTCGAGCGAGGTTTCGATTTCCATCACGGCGTTGAGGAACGGGGCCGAGCCGGGCGGGCAGTCCACGGGCTCGGTTTCGTAAACCGCGGAAACTGCGGCGGGTTGTCCGCCGCGGTGCCAATGTGCCACCGCGTCGCGTCCAGCCTGCAGGTTGGCCAAGCGGTCGCCGAGGTTCGACCCGAGGGCGATGCCGATGGGGAGAAGCGGATGTGCCGATGGGTTCACGCGGCTGATCCTAGCTGGCCGGTGCACGCCGGACAAACCGAACGGCCGCGGTTTGCGGGACGGGTTTCGCCATGATAGGGAAGGGGCCATGTATCGGCGTTTGATCGTCCTGGCTTGCGGGGTCCTGGCCTCTGCCCCGGCCCTCGCGCAGGAAGACGAGGAAGTTTCCCCCTACAAAGAAATGAAGACGCTGGCCCGGGCGGTCGAATTGATCCGTCAGGACTATGTCGACGCGGACAAGACCGAATACGAGGAACTGATCTACAACGCGCTGCGCGGCATGCTCGAGGATCTCGACCCGCACAGCGACTTCATGGATCCGAAGGATTTCGCGGCAATGCAAGAGGACACGCGGAG
>CAZJGQ010000242.1:0-2130 GCA_964545425.1 uncultured Chthoniobacter sp.
GTCGGCGCGCCGCTCGAACGCACTTCGGCCAACACCTTCGACATGTCGAGGCCGGAAGCCTTCTCTTTGATCGCCGGCAGGTATTGATCAAAGAGTTGTTTCCCGCGCGCCGAAATGGAGTCGAACGACTCCTTCAGCTGCGCCGTGCTCATGGTGCGTCCGCCGCGGTAATAAGCGTCCGCCGCATAGCCGAGCGCGTAGGTGCTGGCGAAGGCAAAAGCCGAGCTGGTCAGCTGGTCCGCGGTCCGTGCGACGAGACCGCGCTTGCCGAGCACACCTTTGATCAATTTGCGGGCGAAACCCTCGACCACCTGCGAGGTCAGACCGATCCCCGCCGCGGCGGCAAATTCTTTGATGTGACCGCGGTCGAGCTCGACCCCGTGGCTGCGGCCGATGCGGTAGACCATTTTGACCTGCAACGGGATCACCGCCATGGTGGCCAGCGATTCGGGCAGCAGCTCGAGAGCACCGTTGAGGATGGCGTAGTTCAAGATCATCGATGCAGTGGCCGGATCGGGCTCCGTGCCGGCCGAGACGGACGGCGAAGCCGCTGCGATAACGGCACCCGCTTCCGCCACCGGCACAATGGCCAACTCCTCCGCTTCAGCCTCGACCGTTTCCGCCGTCCGCGCGTCGAGCCCCAGATGTGAACGCAACTGCGCCAGAAATTCCTTCTCCGGCGGCGTGAGAATGTCGTCCGCCTCGCAGACCCCGACCGCCATTTCATAAGCAAGCCGCGCCGCTGGTCCCCCCACCAGCGGCGCGGCCGCAGAACCCAACGCAATGCGTTGGAAAATCACATTCTGGTAAATCGCCGGCGCATCGAGTCCCTCGTCGAGCACGGATGCAGCCATCTTTTTGATCAATTCCCGTTCTGTGTCGTCTTTGTCTCCGTCGGCGAACGCGGCCATGAGGCAAACGGTGAGCAGCGCTTCCTGCTGCGGTGTGGTCAGCGATTGATCCATAGGGCGAAGGGAATCGGTCATGGGTCGGCAGCGGTCAAGCACGCTGCGTCCAGACCCTCTGCAGCAGCTCGGGATTGCGCTGCATGACGCGCGCGACCATCCACTCGTCGTCCGCCAAGCCGATGTCGGCCAGAGAGTCAGGGATCAGGTCGAAGCCCTTGAGCAAATAGTGCGCGGCCACGCCGAGCTCAGCAACGTCGCCCGGCAGCGGGTCGCGCAACTCGGCCAACTCACGCGAGGCCAACATGTCGACCATCAGTCGGATCCCGCGCAAAAGCTCGACCCGATTTTCCGCACCAGCCTGATCGGCCTTGCCTTCAAAGGCGCCCAAATGGCGTCCGAGTGCGCGGAGTTCCTCCGCCGAGATTTTGTCGCGCCGACTGTCGATGTAGTCGTCGAGGGAGACAGCTTGTTCCGGGGTCTTGCTCATGGTCATGCGGCGTTAGACCGGATCGCCCCGCTTTTTGTATTTCGAAGATTCTAATGTTTGGTTAGTTTTTCTCTATCAATACCCAGCTCAACTACCACCATTTGCGTTACTTTCTCGCCGTGGCCCGGGCCGGCAGCTTGAAACAGGCCGCACGCACGCTCCACCTTTCCTCGCCGACCCTCAGCGCGCAGCTTCGCGCCTTGGAGGAATCCTTGGGCACACCCCTCTTCCTGCGGGAGGGACGCAAACTCGTGCTTAACGACACCGGACGCGTCGTCCGCCGCTACGCCGAACGCATTTTCGATTTGGGCGACGAAATGTCCGAGGTCGTCGCCCGCGGCGAGCCCGCCGGACCGGGCACCGTGCACCTGGGCATCGTCGACGGCGTGCCCAAACCCCTCGCCTCCGAACTCGTGCGCTGCGCCTGGCAGAAAACTCCTTCGCTCCGGCTCGTCGTCCGGGAAGGCTTGCCGGGCGAACTCTTCCCCGCCCTGGCCGCACACCAAATCGACCTGGTGATCAGCAACGAGGCGCCCTCTGCCCAGCTCGGCACCATCCTCTCCAGCCGCCGCGTGGCACGCTTCAAGGTTCACTTCGCCGCCGCCGCCGGAATAACCAATCCGCGCAGCCGCGCGCATCAAGTCGACAAAGTCCCTCTCCTCCTGCCCACCCGCGAATCGCCCCTGCGCCGCGAGCTGGACCGGTGGTTCGCGGACCACGGAATCCGTCCGGAGG
>CAZJGQ010000243.1:0-2117 GCA_964545425.1 uncultured Chthoniobacter sp.
GCAACATCGAACGGATCGGCGACCATGCCACCAACATCGGGGAGGACGCGGTCTTCGCCACTTCGGCCGAAGATATCCGTCACACCGCGCCTCCGGCGGCTTAGGCGCGGGGAATGACGATAAATCCTCGGCGCGTGTCGCCGAGGATTTGCAAAGCCCTACTTCCCCGCACAGCCCATTGCCAGCCGATCATCGCGCAGAGCAACGCATCGGTCGTGTCTTCGGCGTCTTTGGTCCAACGAGCACGTAGCAATTCCGAGGTGGACGCATGGGTCAGGATTTCCGGCGCGCTCTGCTTCAACCAGGCGCGCAGTCGATGCTGCAGTTGCGCAAAGGCACGGCGGCGGGATACCACCGGCCCGCGTTTGTATTTAATCGTACAGTCCAATCCAAACCACCGCACGGTCGCCGGGTGGGGGTAGACTTCGATCAAGGCGCGCGGTGTGCGCGGCCAGTCAGTCGCGACGGAAAAACCCGCGCGCCGCAACTTGGCAGCCACGCGCAGGGGCCGTGCGCAGCGGGTGCGGTTGGCCGGATGCGCTCCGGCTTGCTCGCGGTGGAACAGACTGTGGGTCAGCCGGTCGACCGGACGGGCGCCTGTGCGGTTCGGGCAAACCACGGGCGCGTCGAGGCAGAGGAGGGTGGGGATTTCCACCGGCAAATTCCGCCGCAGCCACGCGAGCAGTTCCTTGTCACCTTGGGTGAGCCCCTGCGTGACGCGCTCCACTTTGCCGCGTGCGCCGACGAGCAAACAAAGTCCGTCGGGTCGGCGTTCGCCCCAGGCCAGATCGATACCGACCACCGCCCAATGCCGCGGTCGGGCCATGGATCAGAGGTCGCGTTGGACGCTCGGCGGATCGCCGGCCAGGACGGTCGGGGGCTCGGCAACCGGACCGGCCAAGGCTGGGGCCTCAACCGGAACGAGTCTGGGCAGACGTTGGGAGAGGGGTTCGCGGAAAATGTCGACGCGCGCGCCGACACCGACCCGATTGAAGAGTGCTATGACATCGCGCGATCGCATGCGGATACAACCGTAGCTGACCGGCAGGCCGATGTTGCGTTCCTCGGGCGTGCCATGGATGTAGATGTAGCGTCCGAAGCTGTTTCGATTATGACGCTCTTTGCCGTCGAGCCAGAGGATGCGGGTGACGATCGGATCGCGGCCCGGTGCGTCGACCGGCAGCACTTCTCCGGTGAAGCGGCGCGACTTGAAGACCGCGCCGGAGGGCAGGCCGTGGCCGATTTTTTTGACCACCCGATGTTTGCCGAGCGGCGTGCCGTAGCTGCCGGGAGCGGAGCTGAGGCCGAACTTCGAGGTGGAAATCGGGTAGGTGGCGACCGCCTCGCCCTTGTCGGTGAGGAGCATTTTTTGGTCGGCCACGCTGATGTGCATGACGTGGCGGTTGTCGAGCTGGGCACAGCCGGCAAGGACCACGGTCAGAAGCGGCAGCAGGAGACGGGCTCTCATCGCGGGGACCGTAGCACAGGCACCCAACAGGGTCGAGCGGGGGTGGTTTTAACGAAATGGGAGGGTGTTACCATTGTGACTTTTTTGTCACCCCGGGGTGCGCAAATGGGGCGGGGAAAAATTTTTTGAACGACCGCCAACCCGCACGGTCAAAACTATCGGTTTGGTTTGCGCCAAGAGCCGCCGGGCCGGTCAGTTTTCTTGTTTTCTGACTGGAATCACCGGCGGCTCACTTTTTGTCTTGAGCAGGGTAAGTCTCTTCCTAGCGTCCACCCGGTGAATACAGCGAAGACAACGCAGGATTCCGTCCTTGTGATCGAGGACGAGAAAGATGTCGTTGATCTCGTCCGTTACCATTTCGATAAGGCGGGCTTTCGCGTGTCGGTGGCCCGGAGCGGGTCGGAGGGGTTGGAAAAGGCCCGTGCCGAATCCCCCGATGCCATCGTCCTCGACCTCATGCTCCCCGGAATGCGCGGCGAGGATGTCTGCCGCGAACTGAAGTCCGCCGAACCCACCGCCTCGGTTCCGGTCATCATGCTCACCGCCAAGGCACAGCCCGAGGAGCGCGTCGCCGGTCTTGAACTCGGCGCCGATGACTACGTGGCCAAGCCTTTCAGTCCGCGCGAACTTGTCCTGCGTGTCCAGGCCG
>CAZJGQ010000244.1:0-2088 GCA_964545425.1 uncultured Chthoniobacter sp.
CCGGCCTCGACATGTCGAAGGTGTTGGCCGAAGTGCGTTCGAGCGGCGCGCCGACGGCGCCTTGAGCACGGCTCAGGCCATCCCCCACAGCCAGCGGATACCCGACCAGTAGAGCGGGATGCCGAGGGTGATGTTGAAGGGGAAGGTGATGCCGAGGGAGAGGAGTTCGACCAGGCCCGGATTCGATTCGGGCACGGCGTGGCGCATGGCGGCGGGGGCGACGATGTAGCTGGCGCTGGCGCAAAGGATGGCGAAGAGCAACGCATCTCCCGGAGCCATGCCGATGGCCTTTGCCACGAGGATACCGAGGGCGGCGTTGACCACGGGTGCGACCAGACCGAAGACAACGAGCGGAGCGCCGGTCTTTTTGAAGAGTCCGATAAGCCGTCCGGCGTGCATTCCGGTGTCGAGGAGGAAGAAGATGACCATGCCCTTGAACAGGCCATACATGAAGGTCTCGAGCGACTGGCCGTGGGCGGGTCCGGTGACCCAGCCGATGAGCAGGCTGCCGAGGAGGAGAAAGACGGAGGCGTTGAGGAACGATTCGCGCAGGAGCGAGGAGGCGGTCGTCTTCGGCGCGGCGAGGACGCGGCGCGGGGCGAACATGCGGACAAGGAAAATGCCGGCGATGATGGCGGGTGATTCCATGAGCGACATGATGGCCACCATGTAGCCGCCGTAGGTCTGTTCGTTGCGGGCGAGGAATTCGGTGCCGACGATGAAAGTGACAATGCTGATCGACCCGTAGGTCGCCGCCATGGCCGCGGCGTCATAGACCGAGAGAAATTTGCGCAGGACAAAAAAGACGATGACCGGCACAAGCAGAGCCATGAGCATGGCGGCTGCGATGTAGAGCAGGACCGTGCCGCTCAGGCCCGAGGCGGCCAACTTGGTGCCGCCCGTGTAGCCGATGGCGATGATGAGATAGAGCGAGAAAAGTTTGGGCAGCGGGTGGGGGATTTCCAGGTCCGTCTTGAGCAGGACCGCAGCGAACCCGAGCGCGAAGAAAAGCGCGGCGGGGTTGAGGACATTGGCGATGGCGAGGCCCCAATCCATGGTCGATGCCGCGGATTGCACAGGGATTCGGCGGCGCGGTCAATGCCCCGATGGCGCTGGCCAAAAAGCCTCGGGCTGACTAGCTTGCGCGAACTATGAGCAAATCCCCCGTTGTCCAGAACGTCGAAAAAGCCAACTCCGAATATGCCGCCAACTTCGGCGACAAAAGCAAACTCCCGCTGCCTCCCGGACGCCATTTCACCGTGCTGACCTGCATGGACGCCCGGCTTGATCCGGCGAAATACGCGGGATTATCCGAAGGCGACGCGCACGTCATCCGCAACGCCGGCGGCCGCGCGAGCGACGATGCCATACGGTCGCTGGTCATTTCCTACAAACTGCTCGGAACGAAAGAATTTTTTGTCGTCCACCACACCGACTGCGGCATGGTGCTCTTCAACAACCAGATCATGGGCGACTTGCTCTCCAAGAGTCTGGAGCAAGCGGTGATCGACGAAAACGGCTGGCGCGACGTGGGGCAGGGGCCCGGATCGCCGGAGGGCGCGAAGATCGATTGGCTGACCTTCACCGACGACCGCCAAGCGGTGATCGATGACGTGAAGAAAATCCGCAATCATCCGCTGATCCCCAAGTCGATCCCGGTCTACGGGTATCTTTACGATGTGAAGACGGGGAAACTGAAAGAGATCGCTGAGGCGACGGAGATCGGGCAGGCGGCTTGAATCGGTGGACTGCGACGCCACATTCAATCGGCGGAAAAAGTTACCACGATGGCTCCGCGCAAATCGCCTTCTTGGAAATTGATGGCTTCGTCCTGCGGATAGCCGCGGTCGATGGCGGCGCGCACGTTCGGGCTGATCTCGTCGCCGCTCCCGTGGCAAGCAAGGCACGTGGCCATGACGGGGATAGGGCGGTAGTAGCGGACTTCTTTTGTTCCGTCCTCGGCAGTGAGTTCCGTCATCACGGGCTTCGGCGGAGCAGCGGGATTCCAAGCGCTCAGCCATTCCTCGAGCAATGAGCGGTCGGTGGCATCGGGTGCGTTGGATGGATTACGAACGCGCAGGGCCGTGC
>CAZJGQ010000245.1:0-2080 GCA_964545425.1 uncultured Chthoniobacter sp.
CCGTGGAGGTAGAGAATGTCGCCGCTCCCGTCGACCAGTGCGCCGACCAGCGCGGCGTGGGCGAGGAGCTCGCGCTCGGCCAGTTCCCGCACGGGGGTTTTCAGCGGCGTGGCTGGGCGCGCGTGCGAGAGACGCACGAGACCGGAGTCGCCGGGCAGGGAGGGCGGGAACGCGGGTGTGCCGCGCGCGGTGAGACCGGTTTCTTTGCGCCGGTAGATTTTCGCTTTGGCATCAAGGGCGCGGAAGAGGGCGGCGGCTTCGCCCACGCTTTCCGAGGTGCCGAGAAAGAGAATACCCTCCGGATTGAGCGCGTAGTGGAAAAGCGGCACGACTTTCTTCTGCAGGTCGGGCGTGAGGTAGATGAGGAGGTTGCGGCAGCTGATGAGGTCGAGCCTGGAAAAAGGCGGGTCTTTGATCACGTCCTGCTCGGAGAAAACGAGCATGTCGCGGATGTTCTTGTTGATGCGGTAGCAGCCGCCGTCGGTATCGAGGGTGAAAAAGCGGGCGAGACGTTCCGGCGAGACGTCGGACGAGATGCTCGCGGGGTAAATCCCGGCCCGGGCCATGGCGATGGCGTGGCTGTCGATGTCGGTGGCGAAAATTTGCACCGGGATGCTGCGTTTCAATTTCTCCATGTGCTCGGCGAGGAGGATGGCCAGCGAGTAGGCTTCCTCGCCGGTCGAGCAGCCGACGACCCAGAGGCGCAATGGCGCGCCCGGAGGACGGTGCTCGAAGAGGGCGGGGACGATTTCTTTCTGCAGCGCGGCGAAGGCATCCGGATCGCGGAAGAAGCGGGTGACGTTGATGAGCAGGTCGCGGAAGAGGGCGTCGACTTCGTCGGGGGTCTTGTCGAGGTAGGCGACGTAGGATTCGAGGCGGTCGATCTGATGGAGTCCCATGCGGCGCTCGATGCGGCGGCTGATGGTGGAGGGTTTGTAGAGCGAGAAGTCGTGGCCGGTCTGCGCGCGGAGGAGGACGAAGATTTTTTTGAGCGCGCTCTCCGCCTTGGTCGCGGGGATGTTCTCGAGATGGGGGCGATCGGCGAGGTGCGCGGCGTAGGCGATCAGTTTGGCCGGCATTTCCGCCGGGGGCATGACGTAATCGGCGAGTCCGGTGGCGATGGCACTGCGCGGCATGCCGTCGAACTCGGCCGACTCCGGGTTTTGGGCGATGACCAGGCCGTTTTCGCCCTTGATGGCGCGCACGCCGAGGGTGCCGTCGGTGCCGGTGCCGGAGAGAACGATGCCGATGGCGCGTTCGCGCTGGTCTTGGGCGAGGGAGCGGAAGAAGAAATCGATGGGCAGGCGTTGTCCGCGCGCGGGCGATGGCTTGAGGAGTTGGAGCGAGCCGTTGAGCAAAGCCATGTCGTACCCGGGAGGGATGATGTAGGCACAGTTGGGTTGCACCACCATGCCGTCGGTCACTTCATGCACGGCCATCCGCGTGTGGCGCTGGATGATGTCGCCGAGGATGCTTTTGTGATCGGGAGCGAGGTGTTGAACGAGGACGAAAGCCATGCCCGCATCACGATCGGCGGGCAGGCCGGCGAAGAACGCTTCGAAGGCGGCGAGGCCTCCGGCTGAAGCGCCGAGACCGACGATGGGGAAGACCGGGGATACCGCGCCGGAACTGTGCCGCCGAGCGCTGGGAACCGGCTGCTTGGTGCGGCTTTTCTTCAAACAATGCATGCTCGTCCCCGGGTAGCCAACCTACAAGGGGCAAATAGCTTGCCATGGTGGGTGAAGACCCCATCGCGGTGCCCGCGTGGCACGCTTTGGTTGCGGGTATGACCACGCACCAGCAAGACATACCACGGGAGAGGAGAGTCCGACAGAACCAGCAGCGGAAGCCGGTCGTCGAACGACGCGCGACGGCGGTGTTGCCGAAAATCGATGCAAGCATGCGCGGCGAGGAGTGGCGTCCGGGCCAATCGTCCAAGCGGGGATATGAAAAGGCGGTGGAGGATTGGTGGTGGCTTTGAGCGCGCGAAGCTCGCTCTGTGACGAGTGGGAAAGGTCACTGAGGAAAAGACAGGCCACGGAAGGACAGAGGGCCACGGATAGAAGAAGATGGAAGAAGA
>CAZJGQ010000246.1:0-2053 GCA_964545425.1 uncultured Chthoniobacter sp.
TGGAAGATCCGGCGCCGGAGATCGCCATGATGCGCCGTTTGGGCGAGGAGTTGGGTGGGCGCTTCGGCTGCGCTTTGTTGCAACTGCCACCTTCGTTCCATGCCCGGCCGCACGAAGAAAAAGTGCTGCGGAGCTTCCTGCGTGCGTGGCCTGCGGAACTTCCCTTGGCCGTGGAATTCCGGCACGAGAGTTGGAATACCCCGCACGCAGCGCACCTGCTCGAGGACCGCGGCGCAGCGTGGGTGTGGGCGGACAATCTACCGCTCGACGAGCAGAAGCATGCCGGTTTCGGTTTCCGTCCCGTCACGGCGAAGCATCTTTACGTCCGGCTGCTCGGGGACTTCCGCACCAAATACGGACCCGATGGCCGGGAAACGCACCGCTACGGACGCATGCTTTGGCCCCGCGACACGGCGCTCGAGCACTGGGCGGTGAAACTACGGCACCATGCCGAGGCCGAGGCCATCTACGTCTTCGCCAACAACCACTACGAAGGAATGGCTGTCGAAACGGCGCGGCGCTTGGCTGCGAAGGTGGGGCTACCGCTGCCGCCCTCCTCCCGGGTGGAAGCGGGACAACTGGAACTGTTCGGCCGCGGTGCCGGTGGCTAATCTCCGGTCATGCGCTTGCTGCTCGTCGACGGTCACTACTACGCCTACCGGTCTTTTTTCGCCATCCGCGACCTGACCAATTCCCGCGGCGAGCCGACCAATGCGGTCTTCGGCTTCGTCAAAGCCCTGCGCAAAATGATTTCCGATGTGAAGCCGGATGCCGCCGCCGTGGTCTGGGACGCGGGACTTCCCGAGCGGCGCATGGAGCTCCTTCCTTCCTATAAGCAACAGCGCGACGAGACACCCGGTGACTTGGAAACGCAGTTGCCGGTCATTGAGGAAGCCGTCGCTGCCCTCGGTATCCGCAATGTCAGCCTCGAGCGCCACGAGGCGGACGATCTGATTGCCTCCTACGCCGCCGCGGCGCGACGGAACGCCGCGCAGGTGGTCATCGCGACGAACGACAAAGATATCTACGCGCTGGTCGGCGACGGAGTGTCTGTCTATTCGACGAACAAGACCGATCTCAAGGACCCGAAAGATGGTTTCGCCCTGCTTGGCCCTTCGGAAGTGGAAGAAAAATGGGGCGTGCCCCCGCGGCAAATTCCCGACGTCCTTGCCCTGACCGGCGACTCCGCCGACAACATTCCGGGAGTCGGTGGAGTCGGACCCAAGACGGCGGCCAAGCTGGTCCGCGAACACGGATCGACGGCCCTCATTGCCGAAAATCCGTCGGTCATCGCCAACCTGAAGCTGCGCGAGAAAGTCTCCGCTTGCGGCGACCGTTTGCGCGACAATCTCGAGTTGGTGCGGCTCGAACACGACCTGCCGCTTCCGGTCGCGCTTGATCAGCTCAAAATTTCGCCCGATCCCGCGGCCGTGGTTGCCTTGGCCAAAAAATGCGAATTCCGCAGTCTGCTCGCCGAATTCGAAAAGCTGGCCAAAGCCGGATCCTCCTCCGCGCAGGGCGAACTGTTCTGAGCCTCAGCGCCAAGGGCCGTAAGGTCCGGGGTCGGAACCGGGCAATGGAACCGCGCCGACCGCCTTGGCATAAAAGGCGTCGTCCCCAGAGCCGCCGATGATCGCATAAGCAAAGCCCGCCTCGGCGAGGGCCCGCAGCGAGACGAGCAGGAGTGCGGTTCCGATGCCTTGTCCCCGCATGCTTTCCGGAACGCCGGCCGGACCGAAGAACCCGCGGAAGGTGACGTCATGACAAGCAAAGCCGCAGATTTCCGCGGAAGCATTCCGGGCAACATGGATAGTCGCCGGCGAACGGCTGAACGCGGTTTCCGCTTCGCCGGCCCAGCGCTCACCGAAATGCAGTTCGACCCAGCGCACCACGGCGCGGCGGTCCGGAGGGATCGGGCGACGGATGGTCACGCCGGCCGCGTTGATGCGCGCCAAGGCCGGCGCCGGATCGGGCAGTTCGTAAAGTTTGACCAGCAAGTCGGCCATGGCGGTTTCTACCTCGCGGTGAGCACCGGCACGATCCATTTCACCGC
>CAZJGQ010000247.1:0-2044 GCA_964545425.1 uncultured Chthoniobacter sp.
GAATCCATTTCCACCGCGGGAAAATGGCGCGCATAAAACTCCAGCCAACGGTTCCGCGGCAACGCGTGCGGATAAAACACCTCGCGCCAATCCTCGAAGCTCCACGCGCAGGTGCCGGGAAAAAACCGGTCCTCTGCGAGCGGGCCACGCGCCATCTTCAGCCCTCCAAAGCCGGCCTGTTGCCCCGGCGCCGCCAGGGCACAGGCAATCTGGGCACCCGCTGCCCCTCGATGAAGTAAGCAATGGCCGCCCGCCCCAGCGCATAGGTCCCTGCCCCGGCCACGCCGCCGGAAATCATGTGCCCCCACACCGGCAAAAACTTCGCCGCGGTGCGCGCCGTTTCGCGAAAGACTAGCCCCGCGCCGAATCCGATGCCGAGCGACGCGGCGAACTCCCCGGCCAGACGCAGCGAAAAATCACGTCCACTCACGTAGATGATCAACGACACCATGAACATCTGCAGCGAGAGCAGAATGGGAAAATCGGCCAGCGGGATCGGTTGCATACCGATGACGCCGGCAACCGCGCCGAAAGCCTTGAGCACCGTGCCGGCCAGCCTGGCCTGCGCCCCGCGTGCCCCGAGGAATCGGGCCAGCTCGAGTTGCGCATCCTCCGGCAGGTAATCGCACATCCGGTCGCCGAGCGCGGAGCGCTGGGCTTCGTCGAATCCACTTTCCACTCCGGCCCGCGGCAGATGCGCGGAAAAGACCACGGCAGACGAAGCACCGGCATCGGCCAGCGCGGAAAGCACCTGCGCCGTATCAGCTTGGTCGCCCAGCACCAACACAGCCAAACCGGGAGGACTGCCGCCCTCACGCGGGGGTGCAGACGCCAAGATCTCGGCAGCCCGTTTCGCGTCGGAGGCCAACGCAGCGGACCTTGCGCCGAGGTAAAGATACAAATCCGCCGGCCGGCCGGAGAGCGAACCCGACCCGCGCAGGTCGCACAGTTCGATCGTTCCGGTTCCGCGCACCGCGGTCCACGGTCCGCGCATGAGAGGAGCATGCAAGACAGGACGCCCGGCCAAGGCATTGAGGAAGGATGGCAACTCGATGTCCTGCTCGCCCAGAATGGCGATGCGGGGCGGACGCTGACGCAGGAAGATCTCCTTGATCGGGTCCAACTCGCGCAGGATCGGCTCTTGCAGCGAGCCCGGCAGCTTGTCGAGCAAGGCGGAGAGCTTCTCGTAAGCGGCAAGCAGAGCGGGGCGACTCATGCTGACACCGACTCAGTTGACCAGCAGTCCGTTCAATGCCGCGCGCAACTTTTCCTCGCTGCCCACCTTGAACTGATCGGCGGCGCGCACGCGGCGGGTGCTGCCGTCGCGGGCCACGAATTCGAGGACGAGCGGGCGGCGTCCGGGGAAATCGAGGACGGCCGAGCGGAGATCCTCCAATTCGCGGCGTCCGGCGCGTCCGGCGGGCAGGCGGAGGACGACCGGTGGTTCGTGGCCTTCGCCCGGCGGGACCGATTTCAACTCCGACGCGGTGACCGCCGGCTTGTCGTCGCGCTTGTCCAAGCGGCCGGTGACCTGCACCACTTTGCCGGCGACGAGTTGCGACGTGTATTTCTCGAAGGCCTCGCTCCACACGCGCACCTCCACTTTGCCGGTGAAATCCTCGAGCGTGAGAAAAGCGCAGGGCTTGCCGCTGGACTTGGTGAACTTTTTCTCCACCGCGTCGAGCAATCCGGCGACGGTCACCGTGGCACGGTCGTCCATTTCCTCGAGCGCGGCGACTTTGGTGAACTTGGGGTTGTCGAGAGACTCGCGATACGGATCGAGCGGGTGCGCGGTAACATAAAATCCGAGCAGCTCTTTCTCGAAGGAGAGAAGTTCGGCCTCGGTGAAGGGCCGCGCGCGACGGCGTCCCCCGCCCCGCGCCGTGACGGCAATGCCTTCGTCGCCGAAGAGGCTTTGCTGTCCGGCATTGCGGTCGCGGTGGGCCGAGGCGCTCGCCGCCAGCACTGGTTCGAGGTCTTCGACCATCTGGGCGCGTTCTTCGCCGGTGAAGTCGAAGGCGCCGCATTTGACCAAGCATTCCAT
>CAZJGQ010000248.1:0-2036 GCA_964545425.1 uncultured Chthoniobacter sp.
CCGACGCCGAGAAGGCCGCGCTCAAAGAGCGTCTCAAGATTGAAGAGGGCGACCTCGTGCTCTTCGGCGCCGACAAGTGGGAAACCGTCTGCGAAGTCCTCGGCCGCGTGCGCCTGCGCGCTGTCGAGTTGCTCGGCATCGAACACGACCCTCAGCGCCTTGATTTTCTCTGGGTGGTTGACTTCCCCCTGCTCGCTTGGAGCGAGGAGGAGCGCAAATGGAACGCAGTGCACCATCCGTTCACCCGACCGAAAGCAGAGGATGTCGCGCTGCTCGACGCGGAAAAATTCGGCGAAGTCCGCGCCGAAGCTTACGACATCGTGCTCAACGGCGTGGAAATCGGCGGCGGCAGCATCCGTATCCACGAGGCGGACCTGCAGTCGAAAATGTTCGGTGTGCTCGGCGTGGATGCGGACCAACAGGCCCTGATGTTCGGTCATTTGTTGAAAGCCTTCCGCTTCGGCACCCCGCCGCATGGCGGTATCGCCCTCGGCCTCGACCGCCTTGTCATGCTCCTGGCCCACGCGGAGTCGATCCGCGACGTGATTGCTTTCCCGAAAAACAACCGCGGCGTCGAGTTGATGACCGGATCACCTTCGGCCGTGGACTTCAAACAGTTGCGCGAGCTTTACATCGCCTCGACGAAAAAAGCCTGACGCCGCCATGGACGAGCGCGGACTCGAGGAATCTTTGCGGAAAATGCGGGAGGCGGACCTCTCGCCCGCAGCTTGCGCCAGTTTCGAGCGCGCATGGCGCCAAGCGGTCTCGGGCGACGCGGGCCTGATTCCCGAGGCCGCGATCGAACCCGCGGAGGGCGTCCCCGCCATGGCCGACGTTGCCTCCGCCGCGGCCGATCCCGCGCTCTTCGAGAAGCTTTGCGTGATCAAGCTCAACGGCGGGCTCGGCACGAGCATGGGACTCGCCAAAGCCAAGTCCCTCATTCCGGTCAAAGATGGGCTCACTTTCCTCGATTTCATCGCCCGCCAGATCCTTTGGATCCGTCAGCGCCACGGCACGAAGGGTCCGCGCTTTCTCCTCATGGACAGCTTCAGCACCTCGGCCGACACGCTGGGCTTCCTTGCCAAATATCCCGACCTGAGCCACGGCGCCCCGCTCGACTTTTTGCAGAACAAAGTCCCGAAGTTGCGCGCGGCCGACTTGCAACCGGTCGAATGGCCCCGCGATCCCGAACTCGAGTGGTGTCCGCCCGGCCACGGCGACCTTTATCCCTCGCTCCTCGGATCCGGCTGGCTCGACCGCCTAGCCTCCGAGGGGATCGAATACCTATTCGTTTCGAACAGCGACAATCTGGGCGCCACGGCGGACGCCGGGTTGCTGGCCTATTTCGCGGCGAGCGGTTTGTCCTTTCTCATGGAAGTGGCCGAGCGCACGCCTTCCGACCGCAAAGGCGGACACCTTGCCCGGCGCAAAAGCGACGGACGCCTCGTGCTTCGCGAGGTGGCCCAATGCCCCGAATCGGACAGCGCCGCTTTCCAAGACATCGCCTGCCACCGCTACTTCAACACCAACACCCTCTGGCTGCGCGTGGCCGACCTTCGCGCCGCGCTGGAGGAAAACAGCGGCGCTCTACCGCTTCCGCTGATCAAAAACACCAAGACAGTCGATCCGCGCGACGCCTCCTCGGCCAAGGTGCTGCAACTCGAGACGGCCATGGGCGCCGCCATCGAGTGCTTCGCCCGATCCGGCGCGGTGCTCGTGCCGCGCACCCGCTTCGCTCCGGTCAAGACCACTTCCGACCTGCTTGCCCTGCGCTCGGACGCCTACACTGTGAGCGATGACCAGCGCCTCGAGCTTGTGCCGGAGCGCCAAGGTGTTCCTCCCGAGGTCGTGTTGGAGGAAAGGTATTACAAATCACTGGCCGGACTCGAAGCCGGCTTCGGCAAGACAGCGCCCTCGCTGCGCCACTGCACCCACCTGCGGGTCACCGGTCCTTGGCGGTTCGAGGAAGGCGTGGTCTGCGAAGGCTCGGCCAAGTTCACCCACGTCGGCCCGCGTCCGGCCGTGGCCCGCGCCGG
>CAZJGQ010000249.1:0-2001 GCA_964545425.1 uncultured Chthoniobacter sp.
AGGTTTTCCTCGGTGATGTCGGGCGCCCGGCCGGAGAAAACCGGTGCGAGCTGCTTTTCCATTGCTTCGAATCCGCCCCCGATCGGCACATTGTGGCATTCGATGCCGAGGTTGCGGGCCAGGGCGAGCGAATCGTCGACACTGCCCCGCGATGAAAATGGTCCGGGCATGGTCACGCCGAGAACGTTCTCCTTGCCCAAGGCGGCAACGGCCAGCGCCGCGGTCACCGCGGAGTCGATCCCGCCGCTCAGGCCGATGACGACTTGTTTGAATCCGCATTTGCCCAAGTAGTCGCGCAGTCCGAGCACAAGCGCGTCGTGCACATCGGCCACATCAGTGTGCTCGGCCAACGGGTGGGGGGCGTCCGGGGGAATCCTGACCAGCGCAATATCCTCGCGGAATCCCGGCAACTCCGCGGCCAAGGCGCCGTCGGCGTCGAAGGCAAGCGAGTGGCCGTCGAAAACCAGTTGGTCGTTGCCGCCGACAAGGTTGGCGTAGACCAGCGGGACCTTGAGACGGCGCGCGATGCCGGCGAGCATGGCGCGGCGCTTGGCCGGCTTGCCCGCCTCGAAGGGGGATGCGCTCAGATTGAGCAGCAGGTCGATGCCCGCTTTTTCCAAATCACGGAGCGGACTGCGTCCGTAGTAGTCGCGCGGCAAGAATTCCGCGGTCCACAGGTCCTCGCAGATCGTCAATCCCGCGCGGCGTCCGGCGATTTCGACGGTCGTGACCGCGCTGGCCGGTTCGAAGTAGCGGCCTTCGTCGAAGACATCGTAGGTGGGGAGAAGGGATTTGTGCGCGGTGGCGATGCGGCGTCCGTTCTGCAGGACGACCGCGCTGTTGTGGCAGGGGCGTCCGTGGGGCAAAGCATTGGGTTCGACGGTGCCGACGATGAGCGGGACCTCACCCGCGTCGACAGCCAAAGCACTGACGTGTCGTTCGGCTGCGGCGATGAACCCGGAACGGAAAACAAGGTCCATCGGCGGGTAGCCGCAGACGGCGAGTTCGGGGGTTATGACAAAGTCCGCGCCTGCTTTGACCAACTCGCGGTAGGCGCGCAGGATTTTGTCCGTGTTTCCGGCGAAATCCCCGACCGTGGTGTTGATTTGGGCGATGCCGGCGTTCAAGGAAGAAGAGGGCTGAGACCTGAGTTTGAAACCTGAGTGAAGAAGTTGCTTCTACTGAAAACTGTCAACTGAACACTGCCAACTCCCGCCGCGCCGCGGCGGGTCACCAGAATCCCCACTGGCCGGTTTGCATGATGTAGAGGCCGAGGCCGAGGTTGGTCACGGCGTGGGCGATGACGCAGCATTTGAGGCTGCGTGTTTTCACAGCCAGCAGGTTGTAGATCGCACCGGTGAGGAGGGCGGGAATGAAGTCGGGTCCGAAATGGGCCAAGCCGAACATGACCGTGACCACGCCGAAGGAGAACCAGGAGAAGGTGCCGAAGGGGACTTTGGTGAAATCCTCTTTGATCAGGTAGCGCAGGAGGAAGCCGCGCCAGAAAATTTCCTCCAGCAGGGGGACAATGACCACGAGGCGGAGGAAACGCAGGGCGAGCGAACCCCAATAGAGTGCGGCGGAACCGGCGAAAATGTCCGGGTTGAATCCCTCGTTGCGGCGTTCGGCGCCGAGCAGCCATTGCGGCGAGATCCAGATGGCGAGCACGACCAAGCCGACGATGACCGCGGTGAGGACATGCCATTTGGCGCCCCACTCGTAGGTTTTCCAGAACCAGACGAGCAGCGCGCCGCAGAGGACGGTCTGGAGCGGAAAGACCCAATATTTGGGTTCGTCCAGCCAGAGAGGGGCGTTTTCCGCCGGGGCGAAGGATTGGACGAGCGAAATGAGGGCCAACCCGCCCATGAAAACGCCGAAGGGCAGCACGTAGGCCCAGAGGGCGCGTTGATCCAGAGCAGGGCGCGAATCGGTCATGCGTCTCCCCTTGTGCCGCAAAACCGCCTTGACCGGCAAGCCTGCACGGACAAGCTATAGGGAGTT
>CAZJGQ010000250.1:0-2001 GCA_964545425.1 uncultured Chthoniobacter sp.
GCTCGCCAGCCGCCTCGGCGAAGGCTTCTGATTTGCTCACGCTCGTCCCCACGCCGGTCGGGAATCTCGAGGACATCACCCTGCGCGCCCTGCGCACTCTGCGTGAGGTCGACCTCATCGCCGCCGAGGACACGCGCCACGCCGCCGTGCTCCTCAAGCACCACGAGATCAGCCGTCCACTGATCAGTCTGCACGAACACAACGAAGCCCAGCGCGCCGAGGAAATCGCGCAGCGCCTCGCCGCCGGGGAAAATATCGCCCTGCTGACCGATGCTGGCACGCCGGGAATTTCCGATCCCGGCTTCCGCGTAGTGCGCGCCTGCCTCGAACGCGGGCTCGAATTCACCGTGCTACCCGGACCCACCTCGATCCTCCCGGCTTTGGTCGGCTCGGGCCTGCCGCTGCATGAGTTTTATTTCGGCGGATTCCTGCCGGTGAAATCCGGCCGGCGCGCCAACGTCCTGAACGAAGCCCTCGCCCGCCGCGAGACGAGCATCTTTTTCGAGTCCCCCCACCGCATCGCCAAATCCCTCGCCGTCCTGGCCGAACTCGCCCCCGACCGCCCCGTCTGCGTGGCCCGCGAGCTGAGCAAAAAATTCGAGGAATACTGGCGCGGCACCGCCGGCGAACTTTCCGCCCGCGCGGAAAAACAACCGCCCCGCGGCGAGATCTGCCTCCTAGTCGCCGGCCGGTAAACCGCGACCAACCCCGGGTAGGGCGGGGCCTCCGGACCCGCCATCCACAAGGAAGAGCACCATCCCGCAATATCTTGCCATTTTAGCTAAATTAGCTATTTTAGATGGATGAGCACCTCCTACCAAAGCCCGTCCAACCCCTCCCCGCGCGTGGCCGAAATGCCGACCATCTCGGCCACCGAATTGAAAAACGCCACGGCCGACGTCTTCGAGCAAGTCGCCGCCCGCCGCGCCGTGGCCATCACCCGCCATGAGAAACCACGGGCCGTCCTCCTCTCGGTCGAAGAATACGAAGCTCTGACCGGTCAACAAAACCCCGACTGGCTCGAGAAGCTCCACGAGGAATACCGCGGAATGCTCGACCGCATGCAGGGTCCGGAACAACGAGCCGCCGCCGAAAAACTCTTTAAAGCCACGCCCGAGGAACTTGGTGAAGCCGCCCTTTGGGCTGCGCAGCAGAAAGCCAAAAACAAGGCGTGAAAAAAATTCCGACCATCGCCGTTTTGGCCGGAGTCAATGGTGCGGGCAAAAGCAGCGTGGCCGGCGGATTCCTGGAGAAAGAAGGCGATACCTTCTTCAACCCCGATACCGTCGCACAACAAATCCGCGGTCTCCACCCCGACATCCCGCTGACCATGGCCAACGCGCACGCGTGGCAAATCGGCAAATCTCTCCTCGAGCAAGCCATCACGAGCGGACGCGACTACCGCTTCGAGACCACGCTGGGCGGACGCACCATCGCGCAACTCCTCGAGAAAGCCGCCCGCTCCGGCCACCGGCTCCACGTGTGGTTCTGCGGCTTGGCCAGCGCCGACCTCCACCTTCGCCGCGTACGCAGCCGCGTCGCGCATGGCGGACACGACATTCCCGAGGAAAAAATCCGCGAACGCTGGAAAGGCAGCCGCGAGAACCTCGTCCGCCTGCTCCCGCTCATCGACCATTTGCGCGTCTATGACAATTCCGCCGAGGCCGACCCCGCCAAAGGCCATCGCCCCAAGCCCGTTCTACTCCTCGAAATGCAACGAGGAAAAATCACTGCTCCCGCCGATCTCTCCGGCGCTCCCGATTGGGCGCAACCGATCATCGCCGCCGCCATCCATCTTCACACCAAGTAAGGTGGATCGCGCCGTTTGCCTTGGGGCCATCTCCGCTGCGCTCCGGTTCGGCGCGATATTCCAAAAACCCTTATCGCGATGGGGACATCGCGATCCACCTCACTCCGCCAGCAACTCCGCGATCTGCACCGCGTTGAGCGCCGCGCCCTTCAAGAGCTGATCCCCGCAGATCCAGAAGCTCAGCCCGTTTT
>CAZJGQ010000251.1:0-1964 GCA_964545425.1 uncultured Chthoniobacter sp.
GCCACCAAGATCGCCGTCTCGAAGTATTTCTACGGCGACCTCTCCAACGGCACCGACCCGCACAAAGGCGGACGCGAATCCTCCATCCGCCAGCTCATCCACCGCGTCACCCGCACCATCACCGACTTCGGCAAGCGCGACGGTTACTTCGCCGATGACGCCAGCGCCGAGGCGTTCTACAACGACCTCACCTGGCTCTGCCTCCACCAGCACGGCGCGTTCAACAGCCCCGTGTGGTTCAACGTCGGCCTCTACCAGCAATACGGCATCGGCAAAGACGCCGGCCAAGGCAACTGGTTCTTCAACCACCTGACCGGCGAAGCCGAGCGCGCGCCCTCGCAATACGAATACCCGCAAGCCAGCGCCTGCTTCATCCAGTCCGTCGACGACAACATGGAAAGCATCCTCGATCTGGCCAAGAGCGAGGCCATGCTTTTCAAATACGGCAGCGGCACCGGCAGCGACCTCTCCACCCTGCGCTCGACCCGCGAGAAACTCAGCGGCGGCGGCAAGCCGAGCGGCCCGCTCTCCTTCCTCAAAGTCTACGACCAGGTGGCCAGCGTGGTGAAAAGCGGCGGCAAAACCCGCCGCGCCGCCAAGATGAACACGCTCAAGGATTGGCACCCCGACATCGAGGAATTCATCGAATCCAAGATGAAGGAAGAAAAGAAAGCCTGGGCGCTCATCGAGCAGGGCTATGACGGCTCCTTCAACGGCGAGGCCTACGGCTCGGTCATGTATCAGAACGAAAACCTGACCGTCCGCGTCTCCGACGAATTCATGGAAGCCGCCCTCGCCGGCCGCGAATGGACCACCCTCCGCGTGACCGACGGCAAGCCCTGCGAGAAGAAGGACGCCCGCACCATGCTGCGCAAAATCGCCGAAGGCACCCACGTCTGCGGCGACCCGGGCATGCAGTTCGAGAGCACCATCCACAAATGGCACACCTGCAAAGGCACCGCGCGCCAGAACTCGACCAACCCGTGCTCCGAATACCTCTTCCTCGACAACACGGCCTGCAACCTCGCCTCGCTCAACCTCATGAAGTTCAAGCGCGAGGACGGCACCTTCGACGTGGAGAAGTTCAAAGCCGCCGTGCGCATCTACATCACCGCGCAGGAAATCGTCGTCGACAACGCCAGCTACCCGACCAAATACATCGCGGAAAACAGCCACATCTTCCGCACCCTCGGCCTCGGCTACGCCAACCTCGGCGCGCTCATCATGAGCCACGGCTACGGCTATGACAGCCCCGAAGGCCGCGCGCTGGCCGGATCGATCACCTCGATCATGACCGGCCACGCCTACGAGCAGAGCGCCCGCATCGCCGGCATCACCGGGCCCTTCCCCGGCTACCACGATTCCAGCGCCAGCGGTGTGAAGAAGACCGTCGCACCGGACAACGTCGACCCCATGCTCGACGTTATGCAACTCCACCGCGACGCCGTGGAGAACATCGAGAAGTCCGACGAATTCGAATACCTCCGCGCCGAAGCCCGCCACGTCTGGGACGAAGCCCTGCGCCTCGGCCACCAGCACGGCTACCGCAACGCCCAGGTCACCGTCCTGGCGCCCACCGGAACCATCGGGTTCCTCATGGACTGCGACACGACCGGCATCGAGCCCGACATCGCCCTGGTCAAATACAAGCTCCTCGCCGGCGGCGGCATGCTCAAGATCGTCAACCAGACGGTCCGCCCCGCCCTGCAGAAGCTCGGCTACAGCGACGCCGACATCGAAGCGATCATCGCCCACGTCGACAAATACGACACCATCGAGGACGTCGAGGAAGACGGCCAGACGTTCAAGAGCGGACTCCGCCCCGAGCACGTCAGCGTCTTCGATTGCGCCTTCAAGCCGATGCGCGGACAGCGCAGCCTCAGCTACCACGCGCACATCCGCATGATGGCCGCCGCCCAGCCGTTCCTTTCCGGCGCCATCTCCAAGACGGTCAACCTGCCCGA
>CAZJGQ010000252.1:0-1955 GCA_964545425.1 uncultured Chthoniobacter sp.
TCGGACAGGGCGAGAGGGTCGAGTAGATCGTGCAGCGGCGGTAGACCGAAGCCGGAAGGCGCCCGGCATTTTCCAGACAGTTCATCTCCGCGTGGTGGATGACGCTGCCTTCCTGCACGCGCCGGTTGTGTCCGCGGCCGATGATCTTGCCGTCGAGCACGAGCACCGAGCCGATGGGAATACCGCCCTCGGCGCGACCCTGCCGCGCTTCCTCGATTGCGGCCTGCATGAAAGGATCCGGGGAGTCCATTGGACGGGCAAACTACGGGACGCCGACCGCCCGCGGCAAGGCTCCAAACGTCACAGACTCGACACGCCGCTCCGCACCCGCTGTCATTCCGCCCCATGAAGAGCATGACCGGTTTCGGGCGCGGCGAGTGTGTCAGCCGCGGCACGCGCTACTCGGTGGAGATCGGCACGGTCAACCGCCGCAACGCCGAACTGGTCTTCAACCTGCCCCGCGAACTTGCGCCTTTCGAAAACCAGCTGCGGGAAATCCTCGCCCCGGCCGTGGCTCGCGGCCGCGCCACGGTCACCGCGTCCGTGTCCTCCGGCAGTGCCGAGCGTCCGCTCCTCGATCCCGCCCTCTTCCGCCGCCTGCATCGCGAATTGGCCGCAGTGCAGCGTGGCCTGAAAATTTCGGGCGAGCCCTCGCTCCCGGACCTCATCCGGCTCTACGCCACGACGGCGCGCGACTCGGGTGCCGCGCAAGCGCCTGACGCCTCTGCCTTGGCCAAAGCCGCCAAGTCCGCCCTGCGTTCGCTCGAAGCGATGCGCACCAAAGAAGGCGCGCACTTGGCCCGCGAGCTGCGCCGTCTGCTCAACCGCTTTGCCGCGGAAATCGCCGCCATCCGGAAACTCGCACCGTCCGTCACAGCCAAACACCGCGAGGCCATGCGAACGCGATTGTCTGCGCTGGACCCGGCCTTTGCCGCGGACGACGAACGCTTGGCCCGCGAGTTGGCCCTCTTTGCCGACCGCTCGGACATCACCGAGGAATTGAGCCGCCTCGAGAGCCACCTCAAACAATTCGGCGCGGGCCTCTCCGCCAAGGATGCCAATGGCCGCAGCCTCGATTTCCTCGCCCAGGAGATGTTCCGCGAATGCAACACCATCGGGTCCAAAGCGAACTCGGCCGCCGTGACCCGCCACGTCATCGCCGCCAAAACGGAACTGGAGCGCCTCCGCGAGCAGGTGCAGAATGTCGAATAGCCGATGAAACGTCTCGGAATCCTGTTTGTCATCTCCGCCCCGTCCGGCGCGGGCAAGTCGACCATCTGCAGTTCGCTGCGCCAGACGCCGGACACGGTTTATGCCGTCTCCTGCACGACCCGCACGCCGCGGGCCGGCGAAATCGACGGCGAGGACTATCATTTCATGGAGCCCGCCGAATTCGAGCGCCGCATCGCCGCGGGCGACTTCCTCGAATACGCCCGCGTGCACGACCATTACTACGGGACGCTGCGCCAGAGCATCGTCGACCACCTGCGCGACGGGATCGATGTGCTGGTCGACATCGACGTGCAGGGCGCGGCCACCATCCGGCAGAGCAAAGACAACTTCATCCAGGATTCGCTGGTCGATATTTTCATCATGCCGCCGAGCCTCGACGAACTCCGCCACCGGCTGCAAAAGCGCGGCACCGAATCTCCCGAACAGATCGAGTTCCGCCTGACCAATGCCGCCGCCGAGATGAAATGCTGGCGGGAATACAAATACACCATCATCAGCGGATCGATGGAGGAGGACCTGACCAAGTTCCGCGCCATCACCCGTGCCGAGCGCTACCTCAGCCGGCGCATCATTTCCCTCTCAAGCTGACATGGCCGCCCCGAAAACCATCGTCCTCGGCGTGACCGGCTCGATCGCCGCCTACAAAGCGGCCGATCTGACCAGCCTCCTCGTCAAGAAAGGCCACGAGGTCCATGTGGTCATGACCGAATCCGCCCGGCGCT
>CAZJGQ010000253.1:0-1951 GCA_964545425.1 uncultured Chthoniobacter sp.
CACACCTTGAGCCGTTCCGATTTCGCTTGCGCTTTGGCCGGTTCGGGCCAACTTCGCCAGTGACAGTCGACAAGTTCAGGTCAGAAAGCGCCCCCCGGGTTGAGTATACGTTCGTGGGAGTTTGCGCAGGCACCGGACGGCTTGGAGCCTGGCAGATAAACACAACGAAAACACAACAGTATGGGTAACAAACTCTATGTGGGGAATCTCCCCTTCAGCACCACCGAAGACTCGCTGCGCGACGCCTTCGGTCAATGTGGCACCGTGACCGACGTCATGATTGCCGTCGACCGTCAGACCGGCCGCTCGCGCGGTTTCGGTTTCGTCACTTTCTCGTCCGATGAGGAAGCCAACGCGGCCGTCAGCAAATTCCATGGCCAGGACATGGACGGTCGCACCATCCAAGTCAACGAAGCGCGTCCGCGCGAAGACCGTCCGCAAGGCGGCGGTGGTGGCGGATACCGCGGCGGTGGCGGTGGCGGCGGTTATCGCGGCGGCGGCGGAGGCCGTGGCGGCGGTGGCGGCTATCGCGGCGGCGGCGGTGGTGGCGGTGGATACCGCGACCGCGGCGACCGTGGCGGCTACTAAATCAAGCCGGTAACAAATTCACGAAAGGGCGTCCGTCAGGGCGCCCTTTTTGTTGGTCAAAGGTGGATCGTGCCGTCCCCGGCACGATAAAATTCCAAGGGATAATCGCGCTGGGACAGCGCGATCCACCAGGCATTGAATGAGATGCGAGGCGTCGCGGCGTTGCGCGCGGCTCAGATCAACTCCGCCGCAATTTCGTCCGCCAACAAACGCCCGCGTTCGGTCAGGCGGACGCGCGGGCCGTGGTCTTCAAGGAGTCCTTCTTCGCGTAGTCCGGTGACGAGTTCATGGCGTCCGGCCAGCCGTGCCGGGTCGATGCCGGCGTTCATACGCAGGCCAAAGGCGATTTTTTCCGCCTCGCGGGTGGCAGCGGGAAGGATTTCTTCCTCGCGAAGCGGTCGCACCCCGGCCTGCACGGCACGCACGTAGGCGGCGGCGTCCGGCACATTCTGCCAGCGGCGGTCGCCGATGGTCGACCATGCGCTGGGTCCGAGCCCGAGGTAATCGGCGCCCTCCCAGTAGGCGAGATTATGCAGGCATTCGCGTCCGGGTCGGGCGTAATTGGAGATTTCGTATTGTCCGTAGCCCGCGGCCGAAAGCATCTCGACCCCGCGCTCGAAGAAACCGGCATCGCTTTCGACGTCCTCCCGGAACTCGCCGCGGCTCATGCGCTCGAAAAATTCGGTGTCTTCCTCGTAGGTCAGGCAGTAGGCCGAGATATGTTCGGGGCTAAGCTCGATGGTTTGCCGGATGCTGTCCTCCCACTGCGCCAAGGTTTGGCCCGGCACACCGTAGATGAGATCAAGGTTGAGATTGTCGAAGCCGGCGGTGCGCAGGACAGCGAACGATTGGCGCACTTGCTCCGCGTCGTGCGCGCGGCCGAGGACCTTGAGCAGGTCTGGATCCCATGACTGCACGCCCATGCTGACGCGGTTGACGCCGAATCCGCGGAGGAGTTCCGCTTTGCGCGCCGTCACCGTGGCGGGGTTCATTTCGATGGTGAATTCCTCCGCGCTCGAAAAATCGATGTGCTGCGCCAGTCCGGCGAAGAGACGTTCGAGTTGCGAGACGGAGAGCGCGGTCGGTGTCCCGCCGCCGACAAAAATGGTGCGCGGCGCGCAACCGCCGCCGAACAATTCCGCCTCGCGCACCACGGCATCGACCAACGGATCCGCTTTGCCCGGCCCGGCGAGGTCTTTGTAGAAGCTGCAGTAAGGACAGATCTGCAGGCAGAAGGGGATGTGGATGTAGAGATGGCGCGCGGTGCGCGCCACCGAGTTTTCAGTTTTCAGTGGTTCAGTGTTCAGCAAGGCATCCAGCGGTCAAAATTCGCCTCCACAAACTGAACACTGTAAACTGAACA
>CAZJGQ010000254.1:0-1943 GCA_964545425.1 uncultured Chthoniobacter sp.
CGCGGTAGGCGCGGACGATGTCGGGCAGGTAAAATTCCACGGCGACACTCGAGCGATTCTCGGCCAGCGGGATGCCGTTGCGGTCGAGGATCTCGCCGCGCACGGCGGGCAGGCGGACGTTGACCTGCGAGTTGCTGCGGATGCGCGCGGTGTATTCGTCGCCGCGGGCGACCTGCACATACCAGAGGCGTCCGACGAGAAGGAGGACGCAAGCCAGCATGATCGATCCGATCACGGCGATACGGAATTCCGGAGAGCGGCGGATGAGCATGGGCGATGGGCGGGTGGTGGAATTTGCCCGATTCCGCGGTGCCCGCAAGCCGGCATCCGTGGGTCGGCAAAGGAATTATCATGCGCCAATCGCCGACCCCTCGGATATACCCTGCGCAGGGTATTGCGCAGCCGGGGGCTACCTCCTATAAACGCCGGCTGGATGAGCGCAAACCCACCTGAAATGGCCGACTTCGAAACCGCCGATCGTGACCGCTTGCTGCGTCGCCTCATCGGCTGCTTCGCCGCCGCGGCGGTCGTGGCCCTCGGCATGGCTGTGAGCATGGCTGTCTGGAGCCAATCGGAAGGCGCTGCCGCGCCGGTATCCCTGGCGCAGGACGGCCCTCAGTAACCAAGGCGTATTAGACCGCGTTTTCGGCCCGCACCGCGCAGGGAGCCGCCGATTCGCCCGTTTCCGGTCCGCTGAAAAATACCCTCCGCAGGGTATAGCGGCGGACAGAGGATTCTGCGCATTATTATTCGCTACCAAAACCCGAATAGACCCATGCAAGTCCTCGAAGAAGCTAGTAACTGCCCCGTCACCGCGATCCGCATTCAGGCGCTCGATGGGGTGTCACCCGAAGAAGCGCGAGCGGAACTCAACCGTGTGATTCAGAGCGCGGATTTCCCCGCGACGCTGCGCAACCGCCGTTTTCTCTCCCACGTGGTGGAGCGCGCTTTGGAGGCGAACGGCTCGGGGACTGTCCGGGTCTCGGCCTACGAGGTGGCCACGCAAGTCTTCGGGCGTCCGGACACTTTCGACACCCTTCTCGATCCGATCGTGCGCATCGAAGCCGGTAAATTGCGCCGTGACCTCGAAACCTACTATCTCAAGAGCGGACGCGAAAGTGGCGTGCGTATTTCCATGCCGCGAGGCGGCTACGACCCGGTCTTTAAACGCGAAGAAATTCCAACGGAGTTCGACCCCGTCACGCCGTCGGCAACGGGCGACCTGGGCGCCGACGCCGAGGAGGAACTTGCTCGTCTGTTGGGAAGCAAGGATTTCCCGGCCACGGAACGCAACCGTCGTTTCCTGGCCTATGCGGTAGAGAAAGAATTGGCCGGCCAACCCGAAGAAATCACAGCCACTCTGGTGGCCACCCGGGTTTTCGGTCGGGCGGAAGGCTTCAACCCGAACAAGGATCCGATTGTCCGGATCGAGGCGGCCAAACTGCGCCGCGATCTTGAAACCTATTATCTCAAAGCCGGGAGGAACAATCCTCTGCGGATCAGCATGCCGAAGGGTGCCTACCGCCCCTGCTTCAGCTATCGGAACAGCTGACCGGCGTTACATCCGCCGACCAAGAATAATCGTGTATTTGTGACTGGCGGGCCTTGCCCGTGTCGGGGGCCTTCGGCTACCTTGGTCGGGATTTTTTATGAATAAAACGGAGATGTTCAAGGTGGCGGTGTTGGCCGGTGACGGTATCGGTCCGGAGGTGATGGGTGAGGCGTTGCGCGTGTTGGCCGCGGTCGCCGGGAAGTTCGCCATTCCTTATGAGCTGAGCGAGGAACGGGTGGGGGGCTGCGCCATCGATGCCGACGGGGTGGCCCTGCCAGACAAGACCCTGCAGACCTGCAAGGAGTCGGACGCCATTCTTTTCGGCTCGGTCGGCGGACCGAAATGGGAATCCCTGCCGCCCAACCAGCAACCCGAGCGCGCGGCCCTGCTG
>CAZJGQ010000255.1:0-1927 GCA_964545425.1 uncultured Chthoniobacter sp.
ACGCAACTCTACGCTTTTTGTCGCGGACTCGACGACCTTGCCGACGAAACGGGCGACGCGGCGCAAATCGAGGCTGTCGCCACCGCGCTCGAAAACAACGACCACTCCCATCCCCTCGCCAATCTCTACCTCTCGCTGGCGAACCCCGATCCCGCCCCCGCCATCGCCCTCGCCCGCGCGCTGCGCGACGACACCGGCCCGACGCAAATCGCCGATGAGCGCGCACTCCTGCGCTACTGCCACGGCGTGGCCGGCACCGTCGGCTTGATGATGGCCCGTGTCCTCGGCGCGACCGATCCCGCGGCCGCATGGCACGCCATCGACCTCGGCATCGCGCTGCAACTGACCAACATCGCGCGCGACACCCGCGAAGACGCCGATCACGGCCGCCGCTACATACCTGCTAGCTGGCTGAATCTTCCCCCGTCTTCCGTCCGCAGTGCGCCGGAGATCGTTCATCAAGCCGCACTGCGCTGCCTCGCCTTGGCCGAACCCTACTACGCGAGCGGCGTAGTAGGTTTGATCTATCTGCCGCCCGAATCGCGCCGCGGAATTCTCGTCGCCGCCAAAGTCTACAGCGAAATCGGTGAAGAACTGCGGCGACGCGGACCGCACCGCACGGAAGACCGCGTAGTCGTGCCCGCGTGGCGCAAAGCAACTCTGGTCGCCGGAGCACTTCTCGGCGCCACTCCGTGGCCAAGCGAGAAACCCGTGCATGACATCACTCTGCATCGCGAACTCGATCACCTTGTGGGAGTGCACTCATGACAGCTTTCTGTAGCGGCGCCGTCCCCGGCGTCGAATCCAAAACAACCGCCGCCGGGGACGGCGGCGCTACATACGACATCGCTTTCGCCGGATCCGGCCTCGCCGCCCTCAGCCTCGCGTTGCGCTTGATCGCACTCCCCAATCCCCCGCGCATCCTCCTCATCGACCCCCGCACGGACACCCCCCGCGACCGCACGTGGTGCCACTGGCAACTCCACGAAACGCCCTTCGACTCCGCCATCACCAACCGCTGGCACAAATGGACTGTCCGCAGTGCCACGGGAGGCACGGTCGCCGCGGCGACTGCCCGCACCCCATACGTCCGCATCCCCGCCGACCGCCTCCACCAAATCGCCACCGAAAAACTCACCGCTTCCCCGCAAGTCGAATTCCTCCGCGGCATTTCCGTCAAATCCATCGAAGAGCTTCCGGACCGCACCGCAGTTCATGTCTCCGACGGCCGCCGCATCGAGTCATCGTGGGTCTTCGACAGCCGCCCCCCCCACAACGACACCGCCCCATGGCGCCAAATCTTCCGCGGACTCGAACTCCACTCCCCCGAAGCCAAACTCGATACATCCACCGTCACCCTCATGGATTTCCAATCCGCCGGACCGGAAGGCATCCGCTTTTTCTACGTCTTGCCTCTCGACGCGCACACCGTGCTGGTCGAGGACACTTGGCTCGTGCCTTCCGATAAGTCCCCCACTTTCTCCGACGACGCCATCATCTCCTACGCCTGCAAAAATCTCGCCCCAACCAACTGGCAAATCCGCCACCGGGAGGAAGGCAACCTCCCCATGGGCTTGTCTCCCTCTGCGCACTCTGCGTCCTCTGCGGTGAACAAATCCCAACGCATCATCACCTGGGGCACGGCCGCTGGCGCGGTGCGAGCCTCTTCCGGATATGCTTTTTCCCGCATCCAAGCCGCCTCGGAACGCATGGCGGCCGCATGGCAGCAGACTGGTCGCCCCGATCTGTCGGCCGCGCACGGTTCGCGGCTACTCGATTGGATGGACCGCGTTTTCCTGCGAGTCATGGACCGTCACCCCAAGCGCGTCCCCGAATTTTTCCTTCGCTTGTTCGAGCGCGTCCCGCCTGAATCCCTCGTCCGCTTCCTTGAGTCCGAACCCCGCCCTGCGGATATTCTCCAAGTGAT
>CAZJGQ010000256.1:0-1923 GCA_964545425.1 uncultured Chthoniobacter sp.
TCATGCAGGGCCATGGGCGGCGGCGGGCTGCCGATGCCGATGCGCAGACGCGGGACGTCCTCGGTGGCGAAATGGACGAGCACGGACTCCAGGCCGTTATGGCTCCCGGCGCTGCCCGAGGGGCGGATGCGCAAGCGGCCGAAGGGCAGGGCCGCATCGTCGAGCACAACGAGCACGCGGTCGTGCGGGATCTTGTAAAAGTCGGCCAGGGCGCGCACGGCCACGCCGCTTAGGTTCATGAAGGTGGTGGGTTTGATCAGCCACGCGCCCTCGGCGCGCGAGACTTCGCCTTCGAAGCGTTTCTCCTCGCGGAATGGCTCGGTGGCCAGCGTGTCGAGCGCGAGCCAACCGATATTGTGGCGCGTGCGGGCGTAACGCGGCCCCGGATTGCCCAGACCCGCCACCAGCCAAGTCGGGGCGCCGCTCTCCACGGCGGACTATTCCTTCTTGGCCTCGGCCTCGCCTTCGGCGGGCTTCTTCTCGTTGATCACCTCGGGCTCGGTCGCGGCACCTTCGGTCGGCGCGGCTTCTTCGGTCACCTTCGGTTCGGAAACGAGGAAAACGGTCACTTCGCCGTCGGCCAGATACTTCACGCCGGGCAGGGCGGGCAGGTCGCTGACGTGCAACGCGGCGCCCAGTTCGAGGTTGCCGACGTCGACGCGGATCATTTCCGGCAGATCCTTGGGCAGACACTCCACCTCGACCGAGCGCAGGCTCTGCTCGAGGAGGCCGCCGCCGGTTTTGACGCCGACCGCTTCGCCGGTGGGCTCGATGACCACTTCGGCCACGAGGGTTTCGTTCATCGAGACGGCTTGGAAATCGACATGCAGCACGGCTTGGTTGACCGGGTGGTGCTGAACTTCGTTGATCAGCGCGAGGCGACCGGCCGCTTTGCCGCCGTCTTCGATCTCGAGGTTGACCAGAATGTTTTCGCTCACGGCGTGGGCGAGCAAGGTGTCGATGGCGCGGCGCTCGACCTGCAGGGGCTGGGGATCCACGCCCTGGCCGTAAAGAATGGCGGGAACGGCCTGCGCGGCTTTCACTTTTTTCACGGCATTGCGTCCCATCGCGGTGCGGCGCGTGGCCTTCAGACTGACTTGGTTCGACATAAGGGCGGGGAGGCTAGACGGATCGCCCGTTGATTTCAAACAAAGAAGTCACCGACTCGTCCCCGTGGATGCGTTTGATCCCCTCGCCCAGCAGACCGGCCACCGAACAAATGGCGATCGGGCAGCCGTCGAATTTGGGCACCGGAACACTGTCCGTGGCGACCAGTTCCTTGATCTCGGACTCGCGCAGGCGCTTGGCCGCGATGTCGATGAGGACGGCGTGGGAGACCATGGCGTAAACGTCTTTGGCCCCCGCCTCGCGGAGGATTTTGGCCGCGCCGGCCAGCGTGCCGGCGGTCTCGGTCAGGTCGTCGACCAGAAGGACGTTTTTGCCTTTCACGTCGCCGATAACATGCGAGGCCTCGATTTCCGTGGCGCTGATGCGTCGTTTGACCACGATGGCCAGGCCGGCGCCGAGCACCTGCGAATAGGCGGACGCCATTTTCACGCCGCCAACGTCGGGTGACACCACAACGAGGTCGGGAATATTTTTGTCCCGCAGGTATTTGATCAAAACCGGCAGCGCGTAAAGGTGGTCGACCGGGATGTCGAAAAATCCCTGCAACTGCTGCGCGTGCAGGTCCATGGTGAGGAGACGGTTCACGCCGGCGGCGACGAGGAGGTTGGCCACGAGCTTCGCCGTGATCGGCACGCGGGGCTGGTCTTTGCGGTCCTGACGCGCGTAGCCGAAGAAAGGAATCACCGCGGTGATGCGTGCCGCGCTGGCCCGACGGGCCGCATCGACGAGGATGAGAAGTTCCATCAGGTTCTGGTTCGTCGGCGGACAGGTCGGCTGGATGATGAAGACATCGCG
>CAZJGQ010000257.1:0-1923 GCA_964545425.1 uncultured Chthoniobacter sp.
CTGGTCTTCTTGTCGCCCAATCCACCTTCGAGCCCAGCGCCGCCGTCCCCGAACCAGGCACGTGGGCTGCGGCGGCGTTGCTCGTCAGCGGCGCCGCTCTCGCCCGCTGGCGCAAGCGCAAGGTTTCGTAGTTTTTCGTGCGGAGGTGTCGCGGCGCTGTGGGAGCGCCGGCTGCTTGGCGGACAAAATGTTCCGATGCTTGCCGTGAAGCGGCCGCCCAACGACTGCATTGTATCGGGCGCTAAGCGCGGGGCGTCTACAGCGTCGACGCCAACCGGTAGCTTGTGCTCCGCCCGCCCGCGCTTTCGCGCACGAGGAGCCTGCGATCGAGCAAATCTTTGATGTCCCGCAACGCGGTGTCGGCGGAGCACTTGGCCAGCTTGGCATATTTGGAGGACGACAGCTTTCCTTCGAAGCCATCCAAAAGGCGATTGATCACGGTGCGTTGCCGATCATTGACCGGTGGCTCGTTGATGGATTTCCACACCCGGGCTTTGCGAAGCACTTGCCCGATGGTGGATTCCGCGCCCTCCAGCGCGCGGCGGAGACAGGCCAAGAACCACTCGATCCACGGGGTGATGTCTGTGTCGCCGCGCTGATTGCGCTCCAAGCTTAGATAGTAGTGCTTTCTCTCCGCCTCGATTTGGGCGGACATGCTATAGAAGCGCTCCTTCGTGCCCTCGGCGCGGGCGAGGGCCATGTCCGCAATGGCCCGCGCTATTCTGCCGTTGCCGTCCTCGAACGGGTGGATGGTGACGAACCAGAAATGCGCCACGGCAGCCTTGAGCACGGGTTCCATTTTCCGCTCCGACTTGAACCATTGGAGAAAGGTCTTCATTTCCCGCTCGAGTCTCCCGGCGGCAGGAGCTTCGAAGTGGACGCGCTCGCGACCGAGAGGACCGGAGACCACCTGCATCGGGTCGACTTTGGCGGGGCGCCATTTCCCAGCCGCAATTTTGCGCAGGCCGCTGCGTCCGGTTGGAAACAAACACGCGTGCCACGCGCACAACCGTTTCTTGGTCAGCGGGGCGGAGTAGTTCTGCGTCGCATCAAGCATCATCTCGACGACACCTTCGACCTCGCGGCTGGTTGCCGTGGTGCCTCCGAATTCCAAGCCGAGCCTGCGGGCGATCGATGATCGCACTTGGTCTGCATTCAGTTTCTCGCCTTCTATGGCGCTGGATTTGATCACATCGGCGGTCAGTGCCGCCAAATTCGCCTCGCTTCGGAGATCAAAACCCAAAGACTCCATGCCGCCGAGCAACCGGCC
Organism: uncultured Chthoniobacter sp.; assembly: GCA_964545425.1. Taxonomy (GTDB): domain Bacteria; phylum Verrucomicrobiota; class Verrucomicrobiia; order Chthoniobacterales; family JACTMZ01; genus JACTMZ01. The sequence goes on from CAZJGQ010000257.1 coordinate 1,271, forward strand.
CTGCAGGTGACGGACCTCGGCCAACAGCGGCAAAACCCTGCTGCTGTCCCAGCTCAGTTCCGGCCAAGACGCTCTCTGGTGAATATAGCGCATAATCTCCGCAAAAGGTGCGGTGAATATCGCGCCTATTCACCGCAGGAACAAGAAATTCCCGGAAGGCTCCGACCCATGCGTCGCTTCCTTCCATCTCCTCGAACGCCTCGCTTACGCGGCGCTCGAGCAGGGATTGGCTTGGCATGCGAAGGCGCACCAACATCAGACCGTGGTGTGTGCCGGGAGTAACCAGGGCTTGAGGTAGGGCGCGACGTCCCCGGCGCGCCGATTGAAATGCGCGGCGGGTCCAACCGGAGCGCAGCAAAGATGGCCCATAGGCAAAGGCCCCGCCCTACCTGACAACGCGGCCGCATAAACACTTCAAGTTAGTCGGGAGGTTGCGGACAAACTCAGGACCGAGATCAAGGTTCCGTCCCGCGTCGTTGCCGAATACCTGTAATTCCTCCGGCAGAATGTCGAAATCGTGAGGCCCGAGAAACTTGATCCGAAGACGTGTCGGGATCCAGATGACCTCATGGTGCTCGGATTGGTCGAGCCCGGAGACGCCCGGGCTATCGTGACGGGTGACCAAGACCTGCTGGTGCTCGGAGCTTTCAAAG
>CAZJGQ010000258.1:0-1914 GCA_964545425.1 uncultured Chthoniobacter sp.
GCCAAGCCGGCCGGAAACTGATGCCGCTGCGGTGCCGTGTGCTATGATGCCGCGGTGAAGCCGATTTTGGACCGCGACGCAATCCGCTCCGACTTTCCGATCCTCGGGTCGAGCGTCAACGGGCGTCCGCTGGTTTACCTCGACAACGCCGCGACGTCGCAGAAGCCGCAAGCCGTGATCGACGCGATGGACCGCTTTTATCGCGAGCAAAACGGAAACATCCACCGCGGAGTCCACTATCTGAGCCAGGTGGCGACCGATGCCTATGACCGGGCGAGGGAGAAGGTGGCTCGCTTCATCGGTGCGCCTTCACCGCGGGATGTTGTTTTTGTCCGCGGCGCGACGGAAGGAATCAACATCGTGGCCCACGGGCTCGCGCGGTGCTGGCTGCGGGAGGGCGACGAAATTTTGCTCACCCGCATGGAACACCACGCCAATATCGTGCCGTGGCAGCAGGCCGCCGCAACCAGCGGCGCCCGTATCGTGGTGGCCGATGTCACTCCCGACGGCCGCATCGACATGGAGGACTTCGCCCGCAAGCTGGGTCCGCGCACCAAAGTCGTCTCCTTCGTCCATGCCTCCAACGCTTTGGGCACGATCAACCCGGCGGCGGAAATGATCCGCCTGGCCCACGGGATCGGCGCGGCGGTCTTGCTCGATGGATGCCAATCGGCCCCACATTTCCGCGTCGATGTGTCGGCGCTCGACTGCGACTTCTTTGTTTTTTCCGGCCACAAGGTGTGCGGTCCGACGGGAATCGGCGTGCTCTACGGGAAAAGTGCCTGGTTGGAAAAATTGCCCGTTTACCAGACCGGCGGCGACATGATCGGCCGCGTCTCCTTCGAAGACGGCACGACGTTTCGCGAGGCCCCGGAGAAATTCGAGGCGGGCACGCCCGACATCGCCGGGGCCATCGGTCTGGGGGCGGCGGTCGATTACCTCGGGTCCGTCGGCCTCGGGGCCATCGGGCAGGCCGAGCAAGAACTGCTCGACCATGTCACCCCGCGATTGCGCGAGGTGCCCGGACTGAAACTCTACGGCGACGTGGAAGACAAGGTGCCCGTCCTGTCCTTCACGCTGGACGGCGTTCATCCCCACGACATCGGGACCATCCTCGACACGGATGGCATCGCAGTGCGGGCGGGTCATCATTGCGCGCAGCCGCTGATGAAGCACTACGGCATACCGGGCACGGCACGGGCTTCTTTCGCTTTCTACAACACGCCGGAGGAGGCCGACGCGCTGGTTGCCTCCTTGGGCAAAATTGCCAAGATGTTTGCCTGATGTCCGAATTGTCCGACCTCTACCAGGAGATCATTCTGGATCACAACAAGCGTCCGCGGAATTACCGCGCGATGCCCGAATGCACCTGCCACGCCGAGGGTAACAATCCCCTTTGCGGCGACGAGGTGGAGGTCTTCGTGCGCGTGGAAGATGACAAGCTGGCCGATGTGGCCTTCCAAGGCCAAGGCTGCGCCATCTCGCGCGCTTCGGCCTCGATGATGACCGGCAAAACAAAAGGACGGCTGACTGCCGAAGCGCGGGAACTCGCGGGTAAAGTCCGCGAAATGCTCCTTGGTGAGGAGACCGATCCCCCGCGCGAACTGGGCGATCTGGCGGCGCTGTCTGGCGTGCGCAAATTCCCGGCGCGGATCAAATGCGCCATGCTTCCGTGGCACACGTTGGAGGCGGCTTTGGAGGGCCGCGACGCAGCCACCACCGAGAGTGGCGGTTGACAATACAAGAGTCCGAAGAATTCCGCTCTGCGTCTGTCAGGTGGATCGCGATGTCCCCATCGCGATTGCTCGTGTCGAATATCGCGCCGGGACGGCGCGATCCACCTCACCAAATGCCTTTGAATGGTGCGCGGTGAGGGGATCGAACCCCCGACCAACTCGGTGTAAACGAGCCGCT
>CAZJGQ010000259.1:0-1875 GCA_964545425.1 uncultured Chthoniobacter sp.
GATCCAGCAGCCACTTGGCGTAGCGTCCGCGGTCTTCCAAGCGGGCACCGGTGAAAACCATCTGCAAGCGCGCCACCATTTCGTCCACCGTCATCAGCCGGTCGTTCACTATGGCATCAGCCGCGGCCAGCACAGCAGGATCGTCCGGCTTCGGGTCAGACAAGACCTTCTCCGCCCATGCCCGCCGCGTGGCCGGTCCTACCGGAACGGCGGATAGACCAAAGGCCAGGGCTTGGGAGGCATCCGCGCCGTTGGCCATGGCATCGACAATCTGCGCGGCTTCGGCGCGGGAATCCGCAGTGCCGACAGTGACGAGCAATCGGGCCAATTCGATGCGGCGGTCGGCCGTGGGGTCGGCCTCCGCCGCCCGCCGCAAATACTGCACGGCGGAAGTAAAATCTTTCTGCTGCAAGGCACGCCGCCCGCGCCAAGTGTCCGCGTCGGCTTGGCGTCCGGTCGCCTCAAACTCGGCAATAGCCGTGTCGAAGGACTCCTCGCCGCCGAAGCGCACCGCGGCCTCGGCCTGCGCCTGGCGATCCTCCAAACTGAGTGGGCCTTGCTCGGCGATCTGCTGCCAAATTTCAAGAGAGACGGGATCATTCACCGCAAAGCGCACCTTGGCATAAGCACGGAGCACCTGAGGGTTGTTCTTGCGCAAATTGCGGGCCGATTCGGCTTGGATCAGGGCCAAGCGCTGGTCGCCCCGTTCCAAGCTGGCCAGCGCCTTGGCCGCCAAATCTTGTGCCCGCCATCCGGTGAAGAGAAATGTCCCAATGCCCCCGCCGACCAAAGCCACCACAACCACGGCCGGGGACCAGAGCATGATCTTGCGCAGGATGGCTCGACCGGGGCTCAGATCATGATGCCACTCCGACGTTTGACCCGTCGCCTCGCGCCACCAGTCACCGATAACGTTGTGCAGCCGCGGCGTTTCGTCGAAGCGATCGGGCGCCGGCGGCTTATCGATGATCTCCTGCTTGTTGTCGTCGTCCTTTGCCATGGTTTATCGGCGAAAAATCCTCATCCCAAGGTAGGGACGAGCGGCCCGCTCGTCCGCCCGGACGATTTCCAATTTCGGCCAGGTGGATCGCGATGTCCCCATCGCGATATCTCCCGCGAAACATCGCGCCGGGACGGCGCGATCGACCCCACTAGACGTGGAGAACCCTCCGACGTTTGGCCCCACACTCCGGAACAACCTCCCCCCAGTAGCGTCCGCTGGCCTCTCGGAGCCGCATGGCTCTACGAGCAGGTGGCAAGCGGACCGCTGCCCATGAAACAAATTCGTCCGGACGGCTGGGCCAGCCGTCCCTACCAATGAATGACATCCGCTCACGGCCAATAACTCTCTTGTTCCCCTCATCATCCTAAAAGAAAGAAGCTAGCCCAAGAGGCTAGCTTCTTCCAGTGATGCTGTGATTATTCTCAGGCTTTCGGCTCGACCTCTTTGCGGCGGCGCAGGCGCACGTAGGCTGCGGCACCGGCGAGCAGAGCGGCAGCAGCCCATGTGCCGGGTTCCGGCACGGGCGCGCTGCCCGCCGTGTAGGTGACAAAGAGACCTTCGCCACCCGTGATCGAGCGCTGCTCGATGCCGAAGGTTCCCGTCGCGCCGACGAAGAGGCTCGAGTTGAGGTTGAACTCGCTGGCAACGAAGCCGGTGATCGTGGGTGCGCTGGCAATCATCCAGTTGGTGTAAGTCGCGGTAGGATCGAATCCACTGAGCGCGCCTTGGGTCGTATTGTCGGACTGCAAGGTGATCAGATTGATGGTAAATCCGCCCGTCGTCGTGATGCCGTTCAGGTTGAGGCTACCACCGGTGACATCCAACAAGTCCCATCCTGTTCCGGAGGGGCCGGCGAGATCGAAGATTTCCCA
>CAZJGQ010000260.1:0-1875 GCA_964545425.1 uncultured Chthoniobacter sp.
TACTTCAGCGGGTTGCGCCAGCGCAGGCCGTCGAAGCGGGAAAAGTCCGTGTCATTGCTGTGCAACTCGGCTTGGTTTTCGACCGCAAGCGCGGCGAATTGGGCGTCGGTGGTGAGGTTTCCGGCGGTGCCAAGTGATTCGAGATAGCCGAAGAATAGTCCGGCAAACTTGGGCCCGGGTTGCATAACAATAACATTCGGTTGCTCCAGCCACGATCGCACGAGATCAACGGCATGATCGGGGGAAAGTGGTTCAGTCATGATTCGCCGGTTGGTCATGATGCGGATAAATCCCGAAGACGCGACCCATGGAAGTCCAACGGGTGTGTTGCCGCTCAATGCGTCTTCCCACCAAGCCTTGGCGGGTTCGTGGTGAGGATCTCTTCTATTGTGGGCGTAGATCAGAAGATTGATATCAGGAATGATCACCGCGATTGAGATTTCCGGATGAATTCGTCGACCTCCAACTCATCCACCAGCTGGTTGAATTTGGTGGGGTCGATGCCGGGCTGGTAGGCCGAAGAGTGGGCTTTGACTCGGAAGGGCGGACGTTTTTTGTCCTTTTTCAATCCAAAGCCGAGACGCAACCGGTCGTTGACCACCTCCTTGAAGGACTTCTTGCCTGAGGCCAATTCCTGCCGGAGGCGTTGGGCTACGTCGGAATCCAAAGAAAGAGTCGTCCTCACATCAAACATCAAACATCAGAAGTTTCTGATGTCAAGACATCACCTCTATCGCCTCGCATTTCTCCCGCCATCCTTCGAAGCGCCATTTGTTGGGGAAGTCGCGGCATTGTTGGGGTTTGACCGGTTGGATGGAGCAGGTGTTGAGGCCCTCGAGAAAGATGCAGGAGCCGTCGGGGTTGGATTTGAGCATGAGGCCCGACCGGCTGGGGCGGAGTTCGGTGTGACGGGCGATGAAGTCGTCCGCGCTCAGGCCGAGAAACTCCGCGATGGCGGCGATTTCGTTTTCGTCGACACGGACAAAGCCCGGCCAACGGCAGCAGTTGCCGCAGCGCTGGCAGAGGTAGCGGGTCTCGCTCACCCGAAGACCATCCGGCAGACGATGATCGAAGCAACCAAGCCGGTGAGGTCGGCGATGAGTCCGGCGGGGACGGCGTGGCGGGTGCGGCGGACGGCGACCGAGCCGAAATAGACGGCGATCACGTAAAATGTTGTTTCCGTGCTGCCCATGATCGTGCCGGCCATGCGGGCGAGGAGGCTGTCGGGTCCGTGCGTGGTGACCAGTTCGGAAAAAATTCCCATCGTGCCGCTTCCGCTGAGCGGACGCATGATGGCAATGGGCAGCAGTTCTGTCGGGAAGCCGATGCGTTGGAAGAAGGGATCGAGTCCACGGCTGAGCAAATCGATCCCGCCGGCTCCGCGGAACATGCCGATGGCCACGAGGATGGCCACGAGGAACGGAATGATGCGCAGGGCGACTTGGATACCTTCCTTCGCACCTTCAACGAACTCCTCGTAAACCGGCACGCGGCGCAACGCGGCGTAAAGCGGGAAAAACGAAAGGAGAAACGGAATGGCGAGCAGCGAGATGGCTTCCACATAGGACGCGAAAATACCGCGGTCGCCGTCATAGCCGGTCATGGCCGAGCGCCAAAGCAGGTAGAGGAAGAAGGCACCGAACGCGGCAAGAATGATCTGCGACCCGAGGGCGAGTGGGGCGGGTGTTGCCGTGGTGACAGGCTCCGGAGCGGCCTCGTCTTCTTTCCGCTTGGCCGCCTCGTCCGCGGCGGTGACGGGTGGGAGTTGGTAGAACGGAAGTTTTTCCAGTGTCTTGACCGCAACCAGCCCCGCGATCGTGGAGCAAATGGTGGCGACCAGCGCGGTGCCGATGATCGCGGTGGGTTGGACGGAAC
>CAZJGQ010000261.1:0-1870 GCA_964545425.1 uncultured Chthoniobacter sp.
GCTGGTCAGTTCGTCGGTGCGGGCGCGGCGTTCCAACTCCTGTTCCATGGCGACCTGTTCGTCGATGAGATGGAAAGCGGCGAGCACGCCGTTACGGTGCCCCTGCGCGTCGAAGTAGGGTGTGGCCCGGCTTTCGGCCCAGTGGGCGCTGCCGTCTTTGGCCAGCGTCTGATAGCGGGCTACGACCGGTTCGCCGCGGATGACGCGTTCGAGATTGCTGCCGAGCGAGGGAAGAGACTCCGGGGTGACGAAATCGGTCACCGGCCGGCCGATCCATTCCTTGGGATCCCAGCCGAGCAATGATTTGATCGACGGCGAGATCCAGATGACTTCCCCCTGGTCGGTGACCCGGATGGCGGTGTCATAAGCATTGGTGGTCAGCAGGCGGTAGTGCTCTTCCGAGGCGGCGAGTCTGCGCGCCAGCTCATAGCGGTCGGTCACATCGCGCCAGGTGAAACTGAGGGCCTCGCCGACGCGGACAGCGCGGATATCATAACGTCTTTCCTGGGCATGGATTTCGTGCGGGTAGACGAAGTCGTCGAGGACGAGGGGGTGTTGCGCCTCGAAGGCCTGGCGATACATGTCGAGAAGGCCGGTGGTGATGACGGCGGGAAAGAGTTCGCGCAGGCGCCGCCCGACAACCCGGGAGCGGTCGAGTTTGTTGTAGAGGCAGGCCGCCTCATTGGCGTCGGTGAAAACGAAATCGGCGATCTTTCCTTTCTCATCGCGCACGGGTTCGAGCATGACGTGCGGATCGAGCATGGTGTCGAGGATGGAGCGGAGGCGGGTGCGCTCGTTTTTGAGGGCGTTGCGGGTCTGCACGACCTGCTGGATATCCTGCCATCCGCCGACAAGGTGGGTGACCGCGCCGACATCATCCAGGGCGGGTCGCATGCTGACGGAGAACCAGCGGTAGCCGTCCGAGCGGAGACGGATGCGCAACTCGACGGAGAATCCGATGCCTTCGCCGAGGGAGGTTTGCGCGGCGTCGAGCCGGTCGGTGTCGTCGGGGTGGACGATATCGCGGAAGCGCTGGCCGGTGAGGTCGGCGGGGCTCCAACCGGCGCGGGCCATGACCGAGGGGGCGATCCACTCGATCAGTCCGCTTTTGCTGCAGCGGAAGACCACGTCCGAGGCGTTCTCGGCAAGCAGGCGGTATTCCTGTTCGCGGCGGGCGAGTTCCTGGCGGGCTTCGACCCTCTCGGTGATGTCGCTGATGGAAATGCGGCAAAAATCCCCGTGGCCGCCGGGCGCGGAGGGGGCCACCTCGAGGCGGCCCCAGAAAAACGAGCCGTCGGACTTGAGCAAGCGGAGTTCGCAGGTCTGGGCGGTGCGGTCGGCGAGGAGTTTCTTTCGCGTGAGATAGAAAGTGTCCTGATCTTCGGGAAGAATGACGCGCCCGAGGGGCAGCTTGGCCATTTTTTCCCGGGGCAGTCCGAGTTGGTGGGCGGCCGTAAGGTTGGCCTCGAGGATGAGGTTGTGCTCATCGAGCGTGACATAGCCGACGGGTGCGAGGTCGAAGAGTTCGAAATAACGCGCGCGTTCCGCATCGAGCGAGGCTTGCAGGCGGCGCAGTTCGTCATTCTGCATTTCCAACTCGACCTGATGGACGAGCAATTCGTGCACGGTGTCGGCCGGATCCGCGCCGGGGCGGACCGGGCGGGCCATCTTGGACACGACGGCCTCGGCCTGGCGGCGCAGGGCGGCGGCTTTGTCCTCGGACCGCGTGCTCATGCGGTCTCTTTCCGCGGGTGTTCCGTGGTGGCGATGCCGTAAACTTTGTCGGAAGCATCGACGAGCGCGGTGGCGGTGACCTCGACGGCGAGGGTGCGGCCGTCTTTGGTCCGACGGGAGGAGGGGTAGGCGGGAA
>CAZJGQ010000262.1:0-1868 GCA_964545425.1 uncultured Chthoniobacter sp.
CGCGTCGTCCCGCGCGGGACCGGAAACCGCACGGTCCCCGTCCTCGTTCCAGACCGCGGCTGAGCAACAAGCATGAAAACGCGCCGCATTGTCGTCATTGGTCGGACGGATGTGGGACGGCGCGTCTGCTCCCTTCTCTCCGCCTCCGGCCTTTCCGTCGTGCATTTGCACGAACCCTCCGATGCCGACGTGCGCACCGAGTTGGGCAAGGAGATCGACGGTGTGGCCGTCATGCTCCACGACGACATCAAGGCCTTGCGCTACGGCCTGATGGTGCACCACATCCGTCCGGACGTGCGCCTCTTCGTCGCCATGTTCGACCGCACTGCCCGCGCACAATTGCGGGATGCCGTGCCGGGATGCGTTGTCCTCTCGCCCGCGGCCATTTCCGTGCCCGCCATGGTGGCCGGCGCCATCCATCCCGATGCCGATGCCGTGCGCCGCGCCTCGACTCCCGAAGTGCCCGAATGGGTGGCCATTAAACAGCACGGCAAGGAAGGCGCGACCATCGAAGCTTACCGCACGCCCGAGTCGGTCAAGACACGCGGACTGCTCGGTCGCCTGGCCGGCCAGTTCCGCCCGTATGACTCCGGCACGCGCGTGCTCCTCGGCGGCGTGGCCGGTTTGATCGCCATCATCTGCGCGGACACGCTGGTCGGTTTGGGCCACGCCCATTTTCTGCGCGCTCTTTATGACGCGACGCGCACCACCGCCACCATTTCGGCACCGGCTTTGCCCGACGAGCCCTGGCTCCTCGTTTGGGCCACGCTGGCCGCCCTCGCGGTCATGTGCTTTACCGCCATGTTCGCCGCCGGCATCGTCAACTATCTGCTCTCCGGGAGACATGCGGCCATCTTCGGTCGCCGGGTCGCCCCGCGATTCGGCCATGTCATCGTGGTCGGCATGGGCCAGGTTGGGTTGCGCCTCGCCCAGGAATTGCAGGCCCTCGGAGTCGCCGTGATCGGAATCGAACAAAACTCCGAAGCGCGCTCCCTCCCCATCGCGCGCACCTCGAACATCCCGGTGCTCATCGGCGACGGTGCCTCGAAGGCCGTCTTGGCCGCCGCCGGAGCCCACCGCGCCATCGCCTTGGTCGCCGCCGGCAGCGAGGAGCGGGACAACATCGCGGTGGCCGTCGCTGCGCTGGCCGCCAACCCGCAACTCCGCGTCGTCCTGCGCTCCGGAAGCGACGATGCCATCGAGGAAACGCGTTCCCTTTTCCGCATCGGTGCGGCGGTCGACGTCAACGGACTCACCGCGGCCTTCGTCGCCGCCTCGCTCGACGACAAATCGCCTTACACCATCATCCCGACTCCGGACGGCGACATGGCCATCGACGAGGCCGGCCGCGCCACCGAGTTCTGGCCACCGCATCCGCTGCGCTGCTCGTGCGCGTGACGGTGGCCACGCAGCTAACACCCCCCGTTGCCGCGCGGCCACTGTGGCCCGCTACCCCCATCCACCCGCGCGGCACAGAGTGCCGCGGCTACATACACCCTAGGTAGGGTCCGCTGGCCCAGCGGACCGCTGGCTTCACTTCCGCAGCAGCAGCCCGCTGATCAGGAAAGCCAGCCCGATCAACGCGGCGCCTTCGTTGCCGAAAAAGTGCGGCCGCAGTTGGAAGACGTCGTCCGGCAACAAACCCGCCAGCGCGACGGCGAAAGCGACGACGGCCAGCGCGATGAGAACGTTGCCGACCAACCGCGCATGACCGCGCACATCGAAATCATCCATCCCGCCATGCCGCCAGCGGGCCCCGAATTTTTCAAATAAAAACTGTTGCCCTGCCCCTGAGCCCTCACCAGACTGCGTCTCGTTATGGAATCCCTCCAGATCCTCAGTCCGGGTCAATACAGCTTGGTTTACAA
>CAZJGQ010000263.1:0-1837 GCA_964545425.1 uncultured Chthoniobacter sp.
GGGTCCGTGCCGAGTCCGGATTGTCCAGATCGATGGCGGTGAGATCCGCGGCCACATGGGACCACAGCTTCTGGAACTCGGCGTTGCCCTTCTCGATTTTGCCGAGATTGACATACTTCGCGCCGGCCACATACCAGCCGGCGATCATCATGAGGACGCAGACCGCGACGGCAATCCAACCGTCGAACATCATGTTCTTCGCGATGTCGCCGAAAAGCATGACGTGCTCGAGCGCGCCGCCGTGGCCGCCGCTCGCACCGCCGCCTTCCATCTCGGCGAAGCTCAGAACCTTGCCGGCGGTCTCCGCGCCCGACTGGTTGACACTCATCAGCCGCAGGTCCGCGGCGGGAAGCGCAGTCGTGTAGACCTGCAATTCGTCGAATTCCCCGAGCAGCCTGCCTTCGGTGGAAACTGCCGGGTCAGGACCGCCGAGGAACATGGTGCCGTCACCCGCGGGCAAAGGCGCATTGACCGCGCCGACCTCCCGGCCGTCGAGGTAAAGTGTCATTTTTCCGCCGGAGGCGGTCACCGCCACCTGCCGCCACGTCGCATCGGCGACCGTGTCGGTGGCGACAGCGCGTGGTTGTCCGTCCACCTCGAGGAAAGGTGCGCCGCCCGCCGCGAGGCCGAGCCGGAAATTGCCCGCACCGGGGCGCGAGAAGAGAATGGTTTCGTTCGCGGTGGAGATTGGTTTGACCCAGAAGACCAGCGTGAGGTCGCCGCCCGCGCTCCAGGCGTTCGCCGGCGAACCGGGAATGGATACCGGGTCGCGTCCGACCAAGCGCAGGCCGTCGGCCACGATGGTGCCTTCGGAAATATTGCCGGCGGTGGAGGCGTGCGAGGCGTTGGCGGTGGCATCCTGCGGCGGGGTGCCGCGTTCGTTGAGGTGATAAACAATCGATGCGTTTTCCGGGTAGGTCTTGGCCGGATCGGGCGCGCCCTCGGCATCGGGGGCGGCGTTGCCGTAGTAGAGGAAAAACTCGGCGGGACCTTCCTTGCCGGCGGCCGGCACTCTGACCCAAGCGAAGCCTTCCGCCATGAGCGGGTCGAATTTTTCCAAATGAAAAGGCAGGACTTTGCCATCGGCGGTGACAAAGCGCAGATCGCTGCCGTCGGGCTGGACCAGTTCGAAGGCGAGGTTGCCCGGGTGCAGGCGCACGAGCAGCACGGTCTCGCCGGTCTCGCCTTTGATCTCGGCGCCCTCGGCAGCGGGATTGAGGGTGAACTTGGTGCGGCCAGTCCATTCCTCTTTCCACCAATCGGGTGCGGCGGCCATGGCGGCGGAGGCCACGGCGAGCAAGGCGAGGGCCGGAACGGCCAAGCGATGGATGAGCGAGCGATGTTTCATGTCAGAATTCCCCCCAAACGCGGAAAACAAGAAGCGGATCCCCGGCCGGGCGGTAGTTTCCCCCCGCGTTGCTGCCCTGCGTGATCTGCGGGATGCCGACGTAGACGGCGCCGTTGATCCAATCGATCACTTTGACCAGCGCACCGAAGCCGACGCTGAGCAGGTTGAAATTGGTCGTCTGCTCGGGCAACGGATCGTTGATGAAAACCGAACCGGCATCGACGAATCCGAGCAACCGGAACTCGTTCTTCTCGCCCGGCACCCACCAGCGCAGCAGCGAGGGCGAGCGAAGCTCCAGACTCCCGGCGATCGCGCTGTCGCCGACGGTCTGCGATTCGAGATATCCGCGCACCGTGTTGAGTCCGCCCACGGAGAATTGCTCGCTGTCGACCAACGCATTGTCCGTGGCTTGTCCCTGCAGGACGGCCTTGAGCTGGAAATCCTCCCAGAGGTCGTGCTCGTAGCTGGCCAGACCGCGGAAGTAGAAGT
>CAZJGQ010000264.1:0-1821 GCA_964545425.1 uncultured Chthoniobacter sp.
AGCGGCAAGATCCTGCCGCGCCGCCTGACCGGCGTGCCGGCCCATCTGCACCGCCGCATCACCCGCGCGATCAAGCGCGCCCGTTCCGTCCTGCTCCTCCGCTAGGCGGATCGCGGCGGCCTTCGTCCTTTTTCGGCGCCTGCTCCTGCCGCTTGGGCGGTCCCTTGGGCAGCGCCTTGGGCCGCCATTGCGGATCGGAAAGTTTTCCGTCTGACACGTATTCGAGCAGCTTGCTCACCGGGTAGAGGAGAACGCCCGGAACACCCTGTGCATTGATGCGCACCGAGAAATCCATGGTGTCGCGCAGGAAAAAGAGCGAACCCTGACCGATCATGCTGAAGCCTTGGCCGATGACGTCGAGGTTGTCCGTGCGGATCTCGCCATTGGCCACGCGGAAATCGCAGGTCGCCTTGCGCGCGGTCTGGTAGCCCGTGCCGGGCAGGATGGTTCCGAGCACGGCGGATAGTGGTCCGAGCACCGGAATGGCGAAGACGTCGCCGTTCTCGACGAGCAGGTTGCCCGAGCCGCGCATTTTTTCCGGTTGTCCGGGGAAGAAACCGAACCGGTAGCGCCCGCTGACCAGACCCTGCGAGTCTTTGTAGTCGAAGTAGAGGCGCGTGAGTGTTTCGAAGTTCACGCTGGAAAGTTCGACGTCCATTTTCTGCTCCGCTCCGGGTTGTCCGGTGGCGATGTCGGCGGCGATTTTGACCGATCCGCCGTAGAGTCGCGCCGAGGGCACGTCGACTTTGATCGTGCGACCGGCGAATTCGAGCGACCCGGTGGCCGCGCCGAAATTCAGGGTGCGTTCGAGTAGGTCGTAGTCGAGACCCTGCGGCGCGTTGAAGTTGGCCCAGAGGCGGGTTTGCGTGGGGTCTTCCAACCCGATCACGCCGCCCACCGTGACTTCGGGCGGTGCTTTGAAGCGGTAGGGTTTGGTCTCGGCGGCCACTTTCGGATCGGCCCATTGCAGCACGTTGAACGGATTCATCGTGCTGCGGATGCCGTCCAAGCGCACTTGGCGCCGTCCGAAATCGTAGGTGAACGCCCCCGAGCCTACGCCTTCCGGCCGCGTCACGCGGATCTCGGTCAGAGTGAGTGCGCGGTCTTTGTAGGAGAGATTGGCCGCGGCGCTGTCCATCGGTGACCCGTGGATCGAAGTGCGTCCGAGCTGCATCTTGCCCTCGGCCACGAGGCTGGCTGCATCCAGTTTGTTCCCGCGCGCTTCGAAGCTGATGAACGGAGTGTCGATGAAATCGAGTTCCATCTTGGCGAGGTTCGCGCGGTCGCGTTCGCTGAGCAAAGCGGTCAGCGGGAGCGGGTCCGCTTGGCAATCGACGCGCAGACGCACATCGCCGGGACGGATCATGAGGTCGCCGCGGATTTTTCCGTCGGACATTCCGATGGTCGCATCGCTCACGTAGAGGTCGCCATTGCGCCAGGCAAAGCCTGCGGAAAGGCTCCGGCCTTTCACCCCGCGGAAAGTGAAACCTTCGGTCGCCGCCGATCCGAGCACCTGCACCTTGCGGGGATCGCCCGGCACAACCTCGAGACTGCCTTGCACTTTCGGCGGGGAGGCGAAGGAAAGCTCGGCCCACGGTCCTTGCGGACGCAATTCGCGCAGCCAAGGCGCGGGATCCAGGCTCGAGTTCCAGTCGGCCTGAGCCTGGCCATTGCCCAAATTCCACGAGCCGGAAAGATCGAAGGTGCCCAGCTTGTTGTCGCGGGCCGACAAGCGCTGCACCGCGAGCACCCGGTCGAGGTAGGAGGCGTCCATGCGGATATCACGCAGTTGCACCTCGCCGTAGGTGGCGCGTTCGGCCA
>CAZJGQ010000265.1:0-1809 GCA_964545425.1 uncultured Chthoniobacter sp.
GTCGTGCCGCGTTCGGTGAAGAAAAATTTCCGGCATCCCGCGGCGCGGAGCTTTTTGGCGATGGGCGCGACTTCCCATGGCGAGAGGAACTGGCCTTTCTTGACGTTGACCGCGCATCCGCTCGCCCCGGCCGCCTCGATCAGGTCGGTCTGGCGGCAGAGGAAGGCGGGAATTTGCAGGAGATCGACGTGGCGTGCGGCGACTTCCACTTCGGCCGGTGAATGGACGTCCGTGGTGACCGGCACGCCGAACTCGCGGCGGATTTCGCCAAGGAGGCGGCAACCTGCCTCCAAGCCGGGGCCGCGGAAAGATTGTCCGGAGGTGCGGTTGGCTTTGTCGTAGGAGGCTTTGAAAATAAAAGGCACGCGGAGCTTTTTCGTCATGGCCACGAGCCGGGCTGCCGCGCGGCGGGCGGATTTCTCGCTCTCGAGGACGCAGGGTCCGAGGATGAGGAGGAGGTTTTTGCCTCCCACGGTGACGTTGCCGATTTTGAAAGGTTTGGCCCGCATCAGTGTGGTCCAGCTTACATGCGGTCGGGCAGGGAGTCACTCCCCATGACCGCGCTTTCCACCAGTTCGGCGGTGCGAACCGTAGCCCCTTGGTGGGGCTCCAAGGCAGCCCGCGCACCGCGGGTCATCCGCTCGCGTTCCGCCGCATCGGCGAAAAGTCTTCCCGTCTCGCGGGCCAGGGAGCCCGCGTCGCGGACCTCCACCGCTCCGCCGGCGGCGAGTAGGGCGTCGCGCAGAGCCGAGAAGTTTTCCATATGCGGACCGAAAAGCACGGGACGTTCGGCCATGATGGCCTCGACGGGATTTTGTCCGCCCGAACCGCAAAGACTTTTGCCCATGAAAACAACGTCCGCGCAGGCATACCAGTCGCGCAGCTCTCCGGTGGTGTCGAGGAGCAGGACGTCGGGCGGCATGCCGTCCGGCTCGGCCGTGCGGCGGGCCATGCGAAAACCGGTGGGCTCGAGACGGGTAATGATGTCGTTCGTTCGTTCGATATGCCGCGGCGCGATGAGCAGGCGCGCGTTGGGGAATTTTTCCCGCAGTGATCGCAGGGCATCGGCCAGGATTTCTTCTTCGCCCTCATGCGTGCTGCCGGCCAGCAGGACAGGGTCGCCGGGGGAAAATCCGAAGCGAGCGAGCACCGGGCGGAAATCACGGGCGTCCGCCGCGTTCGCCGCCGGATCGTATTTCACGCTGCCGGTGACTTTGAGCCGGTCGCGGGGAACGGCGAGGTGCGACCAAAGCTCGGTGTGTTCCTTTTCCTGCAGTCCGACAAAACTCAGGCATCGCGTGACGGAGCGCAGGACCGGGGCGAAGCGGCGATAGCGGCGTGCGGAACGGGGGGAGACGCGGGCGTTGACCAGCACAATGGGGATGTGGCGGCGCTCCGCCGCCCAAATGAAGTTCGGCCACATCTCGCTTTCGGTCAGGACGACAGCCCGCGGTTGCACAAGGTCGAAAGCCCGGTTGACCACCGGCGGAAAATCGACCGGCGTGTAAATCGGGACCCACCACTCCTGTTGCTTTTGCACGGCGAGGGCATGCGCGGTCGAGGTGGTGCTGGAGACAACGAAGTTCCATTCCGGGCGGCGACGGTGGAGTTCGTCGAGGAGTTTCAGGGCGATGAGCAACTCGCCCACGCTGACGGCGTGGACCCAAATCCATTCGCCGCGGCGGAAGCGCTCGCGCAATTCCGGCCTGTAGCGGGCGAAGCGCTGGCCGAAATCCCGCCGGTAGTCACCCCGCCGGAACATGCGCCCGAGGTAGCGGGGCAGGATGGCGAGGAAGGCGAAGGGAAAGA
>CAZJGQ010000266.1:0-1806 GCA_964545425.1 uncultured Chthoniobacter sp.
TGGCGGGCAAGCCGACCAACTTTTTCACCGTGCCGGCGTTCTTCCCCATCATGTTTGAGCTGACCGTGCTCCTTTCCGCTTTCACCGCGACCTTCGGCATGCTCGCGCTGAACGGCCTTCCGCGCTGGAACCATCCGCTGTTCAACTGGAACGAATTCAAGAAGGTGAGCGACGACGGGTTTTTTGTCGCCATCGAGGCGACCGATCCGAAGTTCGACGAGGAGTCGACCCGCGCCATGCTGGAAAGCCTCGGCGCCAAACACATCACGCTGATCTACGGGGACTGATATGCTGCGCTACTTTTTCATCGGTCTCGGCCTCTTCCTCGTCGGCCTCTTCGCCGTGGCGGGCTTCCGCGGGCAGAAGAGCGGCAAGCCGCCCATCGAGATTTTCCCCGACATGGACCACCAGCCCAAAGTGAAGGCGCAGGTCCCGAGCAAGTTTTTCGCCGACGAACGCGGCAACCGTCAGCCCGTGCCCGGCACCGTGCCGCTCGGCTACGAAGCGCCGGTTTCGAAAGAGGACCCGTTCCCCGACGAAGGCAAATACCGCATGGTGCGTTATTCGTCCGGCACCGATTACCTCAACACCGGCCGCTTCGGCGACCAATGGGGCACGGGGATCCCCATGCCGGTCACGGCCGAGCTGATGCAGCGCGGGCAGGAGCGTTACACCATTTTCTGCGGCGTCTGCCACGGCGCGAGTGGCGGCGGCAATGGCGTGGCCGGACAATACGGGCTCGTGGCCATCGCCAGCTTCCATCAGGACCGTCTGCGCGAGATGGCCGACGGCGAGATCTACAACACCATCACGATGGGCAAAAACACCATGCTCGGTTACGGGTCGAAAATCCCGGTCGCCGACCGCTGGGCCATCGTGGCCTACGTCCGCGCGCTGCAAGCCGCGCAGACCGCGACGATCAATGACGTGCCGCCCGCCGACCGCGCCGCACTGGAAACGCCTGCCCAACCATGAGCGACCACGGAAACAAGATCAGCTCGAAGGAATTCTTCGATTACCAAGGCTTCGGCGGGAAGTTGCTCTTCACCGTCGTGCTTGCCGTGATCTCGCTCGCGCTGGCCGCGTGGGGCGGGTTTCTTTCCTCGAAGCAATTCGCTTTCTCCTGGCTCTTCGCCTTCACCTTTTTCTTCACCATCACGGCGGGATCGCTCTTCTGGATTTTGGTGCACCATGCGGTCGATGCCGATTGGAGCGTGGTCGTGCGGCGCCAGTTGGAAAATATCGCGTGGCTCTTCCCGGTGTTGGCCATTCTTTTCATCCCGATCATTTTCAATGCGCCGACCCTCTTCAAATGGATGAAGATCGAGCCCGGTGTTGATCCGCTCCTCGACGGCAAGGCGGCCTACTTGAACGAGCCTTTCTTCTGGATCCGCGCCGGATTCTACTTCCTGTTCTTCAGCGTCGCGGCCTACTTGCTGCGTCGCAATTCGGTGCGGCAGGACAAAGACGGCGATGCGCGCCATACGTGGCTCTCGCGCAAAATGGTCTTCCCCATGCTCCCGCTCTTCGCGCTGTCCCTGACCTTCGGCGCATTCGACTGGCTGATGGGCCTCGATTTCCACTGGTTCTCCACCATGTGGGGTGTCTACATCTTTGCCGGCTCGGCCCTTAGTTCGATGTGCGTGCTGGTTTTGCTCGTCACCGCGCTGCGCAGTGCGGGCTACCTCGAGGGCGTGGTGACCATTGAGCACTACCACATCATGGGCAAGCTGATGTTGGCCTTCACCGTTTTCTGGGCCTACATCGGCTTCAGCCAATACATGCTCATCTGGTATGCCAACATCC
>CAZJGQ010000267.1:0-1802 GCA_964545425.1 uncultured Chthoniobacter sp.
TGCTCCTCTTTGGTGTCTTCGATTTTGTTGTGGCTGATGCCGTGCAAGCTCTGCACAAACATCATCACGGTCGGCACGCCGGCCATGCAGACCTCGGCCGCGTCGTGCAGAGGACCGGAGGGCAAACGGTGCGACACGCCGCTGGTCTCTTTGATCGCCTCGTCGCAGAAATTGACCAAGTCCGGGTCGAATGGAGCCGGCGCGATATGCCAGATCCGCTCCCACGAAACGTTGCACCCGCTTTCCTTGGCAAAGCGTTCGCTGGCCTCCCTCGCCTCGGCATGCATCGTGGCGAGTTTGTCCGCGTCGAGGTGGCGTTGGTCCAGCGTGATGCGGCAGTCTTCGACTACGCTGGTCACGATGCCGGGCTTTGTCGTGCAGGATCCGATGGTGCACACGCCCATGCCGCTGCGCCTCGCGATCTCGTAAATCTCCGGACTCATCCGCGCCGCGGCAAGAAACGCATCCTTGCGGCGGTTCATCGGCGTGCTGCCGGAATGTGCGGCCTGACCCCGGAACGTGATGGCATGACGCTCCACCCCGAAGGTCCCGAGGACCGCTCCGAGCGGCAGATCCATGTCGAGCAACACCGGTCCCTGCTCGATATGCAGTTCGAGGTAGGCCGCGGCGTTTTTCAACTCCCGGCCGCTGTCTTTGACTTTTTCCAGATCGATGCCGACTTCCCTCAAAGCGTCGGGCAATTTGATGCCGTCCTTGTCGACCAGACCGCGGGCTTCCTCCATGTCGAGGTTGCCGGAGCAAGCGGAGGAACCGAAGAGACTCTTGCCGAACCGCGCGCCTTCTTCGTCCGCCCAATCGACCACACGCACGGTGACTGGCGGCTTCCCGTTGTATTCCGCATTGATGCGCCGGAGCACCTCGACGCCGGCCAGCGTGTTGAGGCAACCGTCGAGCCATCCTCCGTTCGGCACGGAGTCGATGTGTCCGCCAAGGAGAAGCTCCCTTTCGCTCTCTCCGCGCAAAGTTGCCCAGAAATTGCCCGCCGCATCATCGTGCATTTCAACCGGGAGGCCGCCGAAACGTTGTCTGAGAAATTCACGCGCTTTGATCCACACCGGCGTGAAGGCGACACGCTGCGCGCCATTCTCGTCAGCGGTCAGCGCACGCAATTCCTTGAGCTCGTCGATCGTTCGGCGGGAATCCAAGGCGCTGGCCATCTCGCGATTGTGCGCTGTCGCCTTCGGAAAAAAAGCGCTTTTTGATCTTGCTGCCGTCGCGGCGAGTCCTACCGTCAATTCAAGTCACGCGTTCTCCCCAAATTGCGCGCGACGACACACAAGTCGTCCTATGCCAATCCAACCGCTCCTCGATGCCGAGACGGCTTCCCGGAATATGCGCGAGAAGGAGCCCCGCTACTCCGCGCAGGAAGCACTGATCGAAGCCAACCGCTGTCTTTTCTGCTTCGACGCGCCCTGCATCATGGCCTGCCCGACCGGAATCGACATTCCGTCGTTCATCAAAAAAATCGTCAACAAGAATCCTGTTGCCTCGGCCCGCACCATCCTCACCGCCAACGTCCTCGGCGCCAGCTGCGCCCGCGTCTGCCCGACCGAAGTCCTCTGCGAAGGCGCCTGCGTCGTTCTCGATCTTGAAGGTGATCCGGTGAAAATCGGCCGCCTCCAGCGCTACGCCACCGATTACGTTTTCGAGCACCACATCGACGTGCTCCATGCTCCGCAGCAAAAGAACGGCAAGAAAGTCGCCGTGCTGGGGGCGGGGCCAGCCGGACTCGGCTGCGCCGCCGAACTGGCCCAACTCGGGTACGAGGTCACCGTCTTCGA
>CAZJGQ010000268.1:0-1789 GCA_964545425.1 uncultured Chthoniobacter sp.
AGTTTTCGGTGTTCAGTTTTCAGTGTTCAGTTGGGATGTAGCAGTGGTCGTGTCACTTGATCGCCGCCGCCACACGTCATCTTGAACCGCTCTCGGCTAGCCCCCGCGACACACTGTATTCTCCGCGCTCCCTGCGTCCTCTGCGGTTCCTGCTGAACACTGAACACTGAAAACTGAAAACTCCCGCGGTCCGTCCGCGGACCGCGGGCGCTTTCCGCTTGCCCGGGGCACGGGCGGTCTTACGCTGGATCTTATGAAAATCGGTTTCATCGGTTGCGGCAAAATGGGCTCCGCCCTCATCCAAGGCGTGCTCGCGGCCAAAGTCGCCGAACCGGCGGATATTTGCGTGCACGACAAAGTCGCCGAGCCGGCGGAAATCCTCGGCACAGAAAGCGGGATCCGCGTGTTGCGCAGCAATCGCGAAGTGGCAGCGGCCGCCGACGTCATCCTGCTCTGCGTGAAACCCGAGGATGCGCTTGGCGCCCTGCGTGAAGCGGCGCCCGATCTCGCGGGCAAACTTCTCGTCTCCATCGTGGCCGGTATCACCACCGATTCCTTGCAGGAAGCGGCCGGTGCGAGATGTCGCGTGGTGCGCGTCATGCCCAACACCGCCGCGCTCGTGCAGAAAGGCGCCTCCGCCTACGCCTCCGGACCAGGCGTTACCGATCGGGATCTCGAAACCGTGCAGGAAATTTTCTCCTCGGTCGGCCAAGCCCACCACGTCAAGGAGTCGCTTCTCGATGCCGTGACCGGTTTGAGCGGAAGCGGTCCGGCCTACGTCTATCTTTTCATCGAGGCGCTGGCCGACGGCGGCGTGCAAATGGGTTTGCCCCGCGACCTGGCGACGAAGCTGGCCGTGCAAACCGTGGCCGGTGCCGCGGGCATGGTTTCCGAAACCATGATGCATCCCGCGCTCCTGCGCGAAATGGTGACCAGTCCCGGCGGCACGACCATTGCCGGATTGGCCGAGTTGGAGCGCGGTGGGCTGCGCGCGTCGGTCATGGACGCGGTCCAAGCGGCCACGCTCCGCGCACGCGAACTGGGCGGCGGCGATGCGGAAGACTGAGTTTCTCCTCCTCGCCGCGCTCTTCCTGCCGCACGCGACTTTCGCAGCCGAGGAAGTAGTCGACGACGGACGCCTGCCCTACCGCGGTTCGGTTGGTCCGGTCCGCCCTGTCGAGGAAGCGGCTCCACCGCCGCCGGTGCCGGTCAAGGTTCCCGACGAAGCCAAGCCGCCGGTGCAGACCGCCATCGTGGAAAAAATCGGCGCTGAAGGCATCGAGGCTTTCCAGACCGGCAACTTCGAAGGCGCGCGCGAGGCCTACCTGCGCGTCTTGAAAATCGAACCCAACAACCTCCCTGCGCTGGTCAATCTCGGCGCGACCGAATACCGCCTCGGCAACAACGCCGAGGCCGAGCGCCTCCTCCGCCGCTCGCTGCAGATCAAGCCGGACAACCCCACAGCTTGGCTCAACCTCGGCATCATTTATCTCGAGCGCGACGAACCGATGCGTTCGCTCGCCGCCATCGCGCAGGCGGTGGTCCACGCGCCCGACGATCCGGTGGCGCGCAATTACCTCGGCGTGGCGGCCGGACGCAACCGCTGGTTCGACGCCGCGGAGTCCGAGTTGCGCCGCGCAGTCGAGCTGCAACCCGATTACGCCGACGCCCATTTCAACCTCGCCGTCTTCTGCCTCGAGCGCAATCCGCCTGCCGTCGAACTGGCCCGCCGCCATTACCAGAAGGCCCGCGAATACGGCGCGGCGCCCGACCCGCTCATCGAGAAAGC
>CAZJGQ010000269.1:0-1784 GCA_964545425.1 uncultured Chthoniobacter sp.
TTGAGCATGGTGCGTCCGACGGTGGTCTTGCCGCTTCCGCTTTCGCCGACCAGACCGACGGTTTGTCCGGCTTCGATATCGAAGCTCACGTCATCGACCGCCTTGATCTCGCCGGTGCGGCGACGGAGCACCCCGCCGTAAACGGGAAACCAAGTGCTCAGGTTGCGGACCGACAGCAGCGGCATGGGCGCAATGTGCCCGCGTCCGCCTCCCGCGGCAAGAGCGTCCTCACCGCTCAGGCCAGCCATTCCTCGAGCAACGCGGCGAAGTCTTCCGGCGTGGCGGCGGAAACAAGCGCGCCGAGCTTCTGCGGCTCGCGGCAGACCCGCGCCAAGGCTCCCACCTTGCGCAGGTATTCGCCGGACATCGCCGCCGGGATGGCGAAGACAAAAATCAGGCAGGGCCCCTCCGGACCGGACCAACGGGCCGCGGCCAAGGCGAGGTCGGCAACCGATTTGCCGCGTCCGTGCGCGATCATGACATGGCCGGCGCAGTCCGCGAGATCGACAACCTGCCGGGCGCCGATCGAGGACCAGAATTCTTCCCATGCCCCGACTCTCGTATCGCCGGACAAAAGTTCCGCCGTGGCCCGCAGGGCCGCATCGCGGTCGGCTGCGCTGAGATCGAGCGCGATCCGGCTCGGACTGAAAAGAGGTTCGGTCGACATCACACGTTGCTGCCGCTCCACTTCAGCTTGTCCCGCAGCACACCGCTGAAGGTGCGGCCCGGAAGCATGGCCAGCTGCAATTGCTCGGCCGCGCGCGAAATGCGCAGCACATCGCCCGCCCCGAAGTCGCGGATCTCCTGACCGTCGACATTGACCGTCACTCCCGGACCCGGACCGACGAGGCGCAATTCGAGACGCGCCGTGTCCGACACCACAGTCGAGCGGTTGGTCAGCACATGCGGGCAGATCGGCGTGATGACCAGACAGGCGCTGTCCGGCAAGAGCAGCGGTCCGCCCGCGGACATCGAATAAGCCGTCGAACCGGTCGGCGTGGCCACGATCAATCCATCCGCGTGATAGACCGACAACTCCTCGCCATCGATGCGCACCTCCACTTTGATCAGCTGCGAGTGATGGCCGCGGCTGACCACCGCGTCGTTCAAACCGGTGAAAGTTTCCGCGGACCCGTCAGCCCGCTGCAACTCCACTTGCAGCAGCGTGCGCGTGCTCAACTTGAAGTCGCCAGCGGCAATGCTCTCGACCGCCTGCGGCCATTCCTCGCCGCTCACCCCGGTGAGAAAACCGAGCGAGCCGACATTGATGCCGAGAACCGGCGGGACCGCGCCTCGGAAACGGTGCAAAGCACGCAGGATAGTGCCGTCACCACCGAGCACGATGAGAAGATCGCAGGCCGAAGACAACTCGTGTTCCTCGACCCCGCGTCCACCGGCCAATTCGGCGGTGCCTTTTTCCATGACAACCTCCACGCCGTGTTGGGCGAGGGCTGCGGCGAGGTCGCGCGCCAAGACGGCAGCTTGCGGTTTGTCCGCCCGGGCGAGAATTCCGGCTTTCATGGCTTGAGCAGACACAGGAACTCGCGATTGCCGTCGGCTCCGGCGATGGGCGAGTCGACCACCCCGCCCCACGTCCAACCCGCACCGGCGGCAAAGTCGCGTATCTTGTCTACCGCCCGCGCCCGGGCAGCATCGTCGCGCACGATTCCGCCGCGCCCCACGTCGGCGCGCGAGAGTTCGAACTGCGGCTTGATCAAGGCCACGATCATCCCGCCGTCAGTAAGAACCCCCGCCATCGGCGGCAAGACCAAAGTCAGCGAAAT
>CAZJGQ010000270.1:0-1780 GCA_964545425.1 uncultured Chthoniobacter sp.
CCACTCGACACCGAAAACTGAACACTGAACACTCGGCGTTGCGCCACGCGCATCGCCGCATGACCGATCGCCCCAAACTCCGTGGCGGGAAGGCTGTTCTCGTCATCCTCTTGTCTCCGGTCGTTTTCTTCGGCCTGTTGGAGATTTTCTTTCGCCTCACCGGAATGTTTGCGCCCCTGCGTCTGCTGGAGATTCGCGAGCATGAGGGGCGGCAATATTTCACGACCAATGCCCACTACGGGCGACTGTTTCTGCAGCGTGCCGATGTGCCGGCGCCACCCGCTTTGTGGACACCGGTGGAAAAACCGCCGGGCACGCGACGGGTCATCCTGCTCGGGGAGTCGGCGGCGGCGGGTTTTCCCATGACCGACTACCATCTGGGGCGTCTGGTCGAGGCGCGATGGCGCGCCCGCTTTCCCGATGTGCCGGTCGAAGTGATCAATCTCTCCATGGTGGCCATCAACTCGCATGCTTTGCGGGAATTTGCCCGCGAGGCCCTGGCTCTCGATCCCGACATGTTCGTCATTTATGCGGGACACAACGAGGTGATCGGTCCTTTCGGACCGGCGGCAAAGTTCGGCCCGGCCATCTCGAGCCCTTGGCTCACCCGCGCGGCTTTGGCCGTGCGGCGAACCCATGTCGGTCGCGCCGTCGAGGCGGTCATGGCTTCGCTGACCCCGTCTTCCGCGGATGCTGGTGCATGGCGCGGGCTCGACGAGTTCCAGGGCGTGCGCATCCCGCATGACGATCCGCAACTCGACGGAATGCTGGAAAACACCGAGGCGAACTTCCGCGCCATCACACAGCTGGTGGTCGATCACGGCGCCAAGGTTCTCTTCTGCCTGCCGGCGGTGAATCTCAACGACTGGCCGCCGCTGGCCAGCAGCGAGCCCGAGGCGGGCGGGGTCGACGCCGTTCTCACTGCGCAAGACGGCGGTGATATCTCCGGCTTCCGCTCGGCGGCGCTGCTCTACGCAGCGGCGCAGCAGCGCGAAAAGGCTGGCAGTATGGATCTTGCTTGGCCGCTCTATCGACGCGCCCTCGATCTCGACGAGCAGAGGTTCCGGGCGGACAGCCGGGTCCGGGCCGTGCAGGAGAATATCGCTTTGGAATACGGGACGGACGCTGCGGCGATCGATGCGGATAGGTGGCTGCACGAGTTGAATCCCGCTTTTTCCGGTGATCGTGAATTCTTTCTCGAGCACGTGCACCTCACCATGAAAGGGCGCGCGGCCATTGCGGAGTTGATCGTTGATGGTATGGCTGCGCTGTGGGGCTTGGAGTCTCGTGCCGAGGACGCTGCAACGGTCGCAGCATGGTGGGAGCGTTTTCCATCAGCCGAGCAGCAACTTCGGCGGAATGTATTCTTCACCGGCTATGACGAACATGACATGTGGAGTCTCGCGTGGAAGTTGCTTCGCTTGCAGGTTTTCGAGGACGCGCCGGGTCTTGCCCAGCGCAGCGAGGAATTGGCCGCTGCGACTCGTGAGTTGCAACGCCGCGCCGTGCTGGAATGGGACACGCCCGCGCTCGTCGAGGCATACAGGGGTGCTGTGGAGTCAAACCCGGACGACCCTTTCATCCATTTCACGGCGGGACGCCTGCTTGGTCTGCGCGGAGAGGGGGATTTGGCGGAAGAAGCCTTTGCGCGAGGTTTTGCTTTGCGGCCGAACGACGCCGAGGGCCGCCTCAACTATGCCGCGTTTCAGCTGCAGCGCGGTCGGACCGACTTGGCCCGCGAATCACTGGAAGTGCTGCGAGGGTTCGATTCGGAAGTCGC
>CAZJGQ010000271.1:0-1779 GCA_964545425.1 uncultured Chthoniobacter sp.
TCGGCGACGAAGGCTTCGCCGAGGCGCGGGCAAACGACGAAACGGATTTGTCCGCCGGCGAATTTTTTGTCGCGGCGCGCCGCCTCGAGCAAGGCTTCGGTTGTCAGGTCGGATGGTATGGCGAGGGGAAGGGCGAAAGCGACGAGCTTGTCGCGCACGCGTTGGACGTCATCGGGGGAGAGTCCGGCTTTGCGTCGCGAGATCTCCAGCGCCGCGACGAGGCCGAGGCTGACCGCCTCGCCGTGCAGCAAGCGTCCGTAGCCGGCCACGTTCTCGATGGCGTGGGCCACGGTGTGACCGAAATTGAGGAGGGCGCGGGTGCCGGTTTGTTCGCGTTCGTCGTCGGCCACGATGGCGGCTTTGATCGCGATGTTGCGGGCGACGAGCGGGGCGAGGGTCTCGCGTGGTGCGGAGGAATCGAGTTCTTCGAGCATGGCGGCGTCGCGGATCACGCCGTGCTTGATCACCTCGGCGAAGCCTTCGCGGTATTCGCGGTCGGGCAACGTGGAGAGCGTATCGGTGTCGGCCAACACAAGACGCGGTTGGTGGAAGGCGCCGATGAGATTTTTGCCGGCCCGGGCGTTCACGCCGGTCTTGCCGCCGATCGAACTGTCGACTTGCGCCACGATGGTCGTGGGGATTTGCACGAAAGGAATGCCGCGGTGGTAAATGGCGGCGACGAATCCGGCCAGGTCGCCGACCACGCCGCCACCGAGAGCGACGACGAATGAACTGCGGTCCAGTCCGGCGGCAATCATGCGGTCGCAGAGGTCCTCGGCCGTGGCCAGAGACTTTGAGGTTTCGCCGGCGGGCACGGTGAGCAGAACGGCGCGGTGGCCGGCGGCTTCGAGTGATTTCATCACCGCCGCGCCGTGGAGGCGTCCGACATTTTCGTCGGTAATGACCGCGCAGGTGCCCTGCAGTCCGCAGTCGCGGGCCAAGCTTCCGGCGCGGGCGAGGAGTCCGTGGCCGACCAGCACGCGGCAGGTTTGCCCGGGAATGCTGACCGGCACTTCGATGGGTTTGGAATTTTTCACGCGGGCACGGCGCTTTCCGCCGCGACGAGGGCCGCACCGACGAGGCCGGCTTGGTTTTGCAGCTGGGCCGGGACAACGGGTGTTTTGACCATGCCCTGGACCACGGGCAGGAATTTGTCCGCCTTGCGACTCACGCCGCCGCCGACGATGACGAGGTCGGGATTGAGGAGAAAGGCGAGGCGCGCGATGACTTCGCCGACACGTTCGCCCCATTCCTGCCAACCGAGGTCTTTTTCCTCGCGGACGCGCTCGGAAGCGCGGGCCTCGGCGTCTTTGCCGCGCACTTCCATGTGGCCGAACTCGGTGTTGGGCAGGAGGCGTCCGTCGAGGAACACGGCGCTGCCGATGCCGGTGCCGAGAGTGAGCAGGACGACCGTGCCGCCGATGCCGCGTCCGGCGCCGAGGCGAATTTCGGCCAGACCAGCGGCGTCGGCGTCATTGACCACCAGGGCAGGGCGTCCGAGCTTGGCCGAGAAAAAGGTCGCTGCATCGAAGCCGATCCACGCGGGATCCATGTTGGCCGCGGTGACGATGCGCCCGTTTTTGACCACGCCGGGGAAGGTGATCCCGACCGGTCCGCTGGTGCCGCTGAAGCTGTCCGTGATCTGCCGGATCACGCCGGCCACCGCGTCCGGTGCGGACGGCGTGGGGGTGGGGATGCGGAGGCGTTCGGCGGTCAGTTGACCCGTCTCCGTGTCGACGGGTGCGCCCTTGATGCCGGAACCGCCGATGTCGATGCCGA
>CAZJGQ010000272.1:0-1778 GCA_964545425.1 uncultured Chthoniobacter sp.
CCGGTCTTCCGCATGGCCGTGAAGCAATTCGAGGTGCTGGCCGACCACCTCGAGATCCCGCAGCAATACCGTCAGCGCATCATCCAACCCAAGCGCTCGGTCACCGTCTCGCTGCCGGTCGAACTCGATGACGGCCGTGTCGAGGTCTACCACGGCTACCGCGTCCAGCATCACTTGAGCATCGGCCCGACCAAAGGCGGCACGCGGTTTTCGCCAAATCTTACGCTCGGGGAATCGGCGGCCCTCTCCGTTTGGATGAGTTGGAAATGCGCGCTGGTCGGTCTGCCCTACGGTGGTGCCAAGGGCGGGGTCGCGGTCGACCCGAACAAACTCTCGCGCCGCGAAATGGAAAAACTTTCCCGCCGCTACATGCAGGAAATGATCCCGTTCGTCGGCCCGCGCACCGATATCATGGGTCCGGACATGGGGACCAACGCACAGGTCATGGCGTGGTTCATGGACACCTATTCGATGCACGCGGGCCATGCCGTGCCGGAAATCGTCACGGGCAAACCGGTGGCCATCGGCGGCGTGGCCGGACGCCGCGAATCGACCGGACGCGGCGCGGTCTTTCTCATCGAGCGCGCTCTTGATCACCTCGACATCGAGCCCGCCAAATGCACCGCCATCGTGCAGGGGTTCGGCAATGTCGGTTCCGTTACGGCCTGCGGTTTGGCCTACAAGTCGGGCATGAAAGTAACCGGACTGAGCGACCACACCGTCTGCCTTTACGATCCGAAGGGCCTTGATGTCGCCGCCGCCGACAAGCATGTGCAGGAGCATAAGACATTGAAGGATTTCCCGCAGGGCGAGCGAATCAAGCCGGAGGATTTTCTCACCCTTCCGTGCGACGTGCTCGTGCCGGCGGCGGTTGAACGTGTCATCCACGCCAGCAATGCCGCGTTGTTGCGCTGCCGCGTCTTGGCCGAGGCGGCAAATGGCCCGACCACGCCTGAAGCGGACGAGGTGCTCGACAAGCGCCGGGACGAGATTTTCGTCATTCCCGATGTGCTCTGCAACGCCGGCGGTGTCATCACGTCCTATTTCGAATGGGTGCAGGACATGCAGAGCTTGTTCTGGACCGATATCGAAATGACCGACCGCCTCTACCGCATCCTCGACACCGCGTTCAGCGCGGTGATCAAGCGAAGCAAAGACCGCAAAGTCTCCACCCGCACCGCCGCCATGGCCATCGGCGTCGAACGCGTGCTCGACGCCAAGCGCGATCGCGGGTTGTTCCCGTGAGGAAGGTGGATCGCGATGTCCCCATCGCGATTTATTCCCCAGAGCATCGCGCCGAACCGTAGCGCAGCGGAGATGGCCCTTAGTCCCTGAACCCGCGCGTTGGCGGGTGTGTGCTGGGAGTAACTGGGTTTGCGAAGGCTTTGAACTTTGGCAGGCAAGTCAGAGGTCAGAAAGCCACGGATAGACGCGGATAACAGAAGATCGTGTTTGCGCCGCTGACACGGCGCAAACACAGTCTCCGGACTGAAGCTTTGAGCGGGGCGCGTGTCAGCGCGCCCTGCTCATCCTCTGCTATCTTCTTCTATCCGTGGCCTGTTTTTCTTTTTCAGCGCAGTAACTCCTACAAGTTAGTCGGGAGGCAAACGGCGCGATCCACCTTCAGCGTAGTTCGAGCACGACAGGGCAGTGGTCCGAGCCCGGAATGTGCGGGAGGATGCGCGCGCTTTTGACCCGGGGAACAAGCGACGCCGAGACCATGAAGTAATCGATGCGCCACCCGATGTTCCGCGGACGCGCGTTGTTCATGTAACTCC
>CAZJGQ010000273.1:0-1775 GCA_964545425.1 uncultured Chthoniobacter sp.
TCAAGCGGCGCCGAGGTAGGCTTCGCGGACGCGGGGATTGGTCAGCAACTCGGACGCCGGGCCTTCGAGAACGAGGTTGCCGGTTTCGAGCAGACACGCGCGGTGGGCGAGGCGCAGGGCCATGTTGGCATTTTGTTCGACGAGCAAAATGGTCACTCCGCGTTCATTGAGTTGCCGCAGGACGGCGAACACTTCCTGCACGAGCTTGGGTGCGAGGCCCATGGAGGGTTCGTCGAGCAGCAGGATGCTGGCGTCGCTCATCCTGGCGCGGCCGAGAGCGAGCATCTGCTGTTCGCCGCCGCTCAGCGTGCCGGCCAGTTGCCCGGCGCGCTCGCGCAGGCGGGGGAAAATACCCATCACTTTTTCCAGGTCGCGGTCCCGCGCCGCGCGGTCGCGGCGTATCCACGCGCCGAGTTGGAGGTTCTCCATCACGGTGAGGTTGCCGAAAATTCCGCGTCCCTCCGGAACATGGGCCATGCCGAGGCGCACGATGCGGTCGGGGGTGAGTCCGCGCAGGTCGCGTCCCTGCAAGGCGACCGATCCCTCGTAGGGCAGCATGCCGGAGAGCGCGCGCAGGGTGGTGGTTTTGCCCGCGCCGTTGGCGCCAACGAGGGCGAGGATTTCGCCGCGTTCGACGTGGAAGGAAATGCCTTTGACCGCGCGGATGTCGCCGTAGCGCACGACGAGGTTGTCCACGCGGAGCAGCGTGTCACCCATGTTCCACCTCCGTTCCGAGGTAAGCTTCGATGACTTTCGGGTTGTGGCGCACCTCGTTCGGCGTGCCTTCGGCGATGGTCGCACCGAAGTCGAGGACGGTGATGCGGTCGCAGAAGGTCATGACCAGCTGCATGTGGTGCTCGATGAGCAGCAAGGTGACCGAGAAATGGTCGCGCAGCCAGCCGAGGAATTCGACGAGCTTGAGCGTTTCGGCGGAGTTCATGCCGGCGGCGGGCTCGTCGAGGAGGAGAAGTTGGGGTTCCAAGGCCATGGCTCGGGCGATTTCGAGACGGCGTTGCGAGCCGTAGGACAATTCGCCGGCTCGCTCGTAGGCCGCCTCGGCCAGGCCGAATTTTTCGAGCAGGTCGAGGCAATGGTCGATGGATTCCCGCTCGGCGCGACGGGCGGAGGGCAACTGGACCATCGCACCGGGCCACGAGTAGCGCTGGCGGGAATCGTGCGCGATGCGCACGTTGTCGAGCACGGTGAGTTCGCGGAAGAGGCGGATGTTCTGGAAAGTGCGGGCGATGCCGCGGCGGGCGATCGCGCTGGGGCGGCGGCCGGAGATCGATTCACCGCGGAAGCGGATGTCACCGGCGGTCGGGGCGTAGATGCCCGTTATGACATTGAACGCGGTGGTTTTGCCGGCGCCGTTCGGGCCGATGATGCCGTGGGCGTGGCCCGGGGTCACGTCGAGGTTGAGATCGGAGACGGCGACGAGTCCGCCGAAGCGCATGGTCACATTGCGCACTTCGAGGAGCGGGGTCATTTTTTGTCCTCCTTGGCGGGGAACTCGCGGCGCGGGACGAACCAGGCGAACTCGCGCATGCCCATGATGCCGCGCGGGCGGAAGATCATGAGGAGCACGAGGAGGAGCGGCAGGATGACCATGCGCCAAGTGCCGAGGGGTTGCAGGGCCTGCGCGAGGAAGGTGAACGCCGTGGCGCCGAGGATGGATCCGGCCAGCGAACCGATGCCGCCGAGGTAGACCATGACGAGGATTTCGGTGGATTTGACGATGTCGAAGACGCCGGGGTTGATGAATTGGAGTTGGTGGG
>CAZJGQ010000274.1:0-1774 GCA_964545425.1 uncultured Chthoniobacter sp.
CCTACGGCCTCGGGGCCACACGTTTCCAGACCATCGGACGCATCGTCCTACCCGAAGCCATGCCGGCCATCATGACCGGCGTGATGCTTGCCGTGGCCCGCGCAGCAGGCGAAACCGCCCCGCTCGTTTTCACCGCCCTTTTCAGCCAGTTCTGGATGTCCTCGCTCATGGAGCCGACCGCCTCGCTCTCCGTGCTCATTTACAATTTTTCCACCATGCCTTTCGAACATCAGGTGAAAATGGCTTGGACCGCCTCCCTCGTGCTGGTTTTCCTTGTTACCGCGACCAACGTGACCGCCCAACTCGTTTTCAGCAAAAAGCACTGACCCATGCCCGACGCGACCGCAACCTCCGCCCGCCCTGCTGCCGCTTCGTCGCCTGTGGCCGAAGCGCCGGCTCGCCGGAACATCATTTCCGTGCGCGACTTCAACTTCTTCTACGGGAAAAACCAGGCGCTCAAGGGCATCAACCTCGACATTCCCGAGCGCCAAGTCACCGCCTTCATCGGACCCTCCGGCTGCGGCAAAACCACCCTGCTGCGCAACTTCAACCGCATGAACGAGTTGATCGACGGCGTGCGCCACACCGGCGACATCACCATGGCCGGACGCAGTCTGTGGGATCCGTCCCTCGAGGTCATCGCCCTGCGCCGCCTTGTCGGCATGGTTTTCCAGAAATCGAATCCCTTCGCCAAGTCGATCTACGAAAACGTGGTCTACAGCCTGCGCATTTCCGGCGTGCGGGACCGGGCCACATTGGATGAGACAGCGGAACGCAGTCTGCGCGGTGCCGCGCTGTGGGACGAGGTGAAGGACCGCCTGCACGAGAGCGCCCTCGGTCTCTCCGGCGGACAAATGCAACGCCTTTGCATCGCCCGCGCCATTGCCAACCGCCCGAAAGTCCTGCTCATGGACGAACCCTGTTCGGCCCTCGATCCCATCGCCACAGCCCGCGTCGAGCAGCTGATCAGCGAGCTGAAAAAGGAATACACCATCGTCATCGTCACCCACAACATGCAGCAGGCCACCCGCTGCTCGGATTACTGCGGTTTCTTTTATCTCGGCCTCTTGGTCGAGTTCGACAGCACCCAGCAGATCTTCACCAAACCGCTGTCCAAACGCACCGAGGACTACATCACCGGCCGTTTCGGCTGATCCAACACTGTCGGAAGCGGCAGTTGTGACAAAAAGTTCACATCTCCGGATTATGCCTGAGCCAAGGCGGAAAGTAGTCTGCGAGGCTGATGTCCGCGCCCGCTGCATCTCGCCGCACGATGTGCCCCGCTGCTCGCCTCCTGGCAGGGTGGATGGCCGTCGTTTTCGCGGCGCTGCTGCCCGCCGCCGTGGCGATGCCCACCGCCGACCCCGCCGGCGAGCAGATGGGCTCCGACCTTCCGCCGCCCTCCTTCTACATTCGTGAATACCGCGTGATCGGATCGCGGCATCTGCCGCGAGATCAGGTCGACTACGCGGTCTACGCTTACCTCGGCCCCGACCGGACCGCCGAGGATGTGGAACTGGCCCGCGCCGCCTTGGAGCAAAGATACCATCGCGCCGGTTTCCAGACTGTGGTGGTCGATGTTCCCCCGCAGGACCCGTCCAGCGGCGTAATCATCCTCAGCGTTCAGGAAATGCCGGTCGGCCGTCTCACCGTGCGAGGCTCCAAGTTCCACGACATCGAGCGGATCAAGCGCCTGGCTCCTTCGTTGGCCGAGGGGTCCGTTCCCAACTTCCGCGATGTGGAAAAGGACGTCATCCGGCTCAACAAACGCGCC
>CAZJGQ010000275.1:0-1760 GCA_964545425.1 uncultured Chthoniobacter sp.
CGCGGGAAAAAAAACAGCGCATCGCCACCGACGCCGCCCCGGCGCTGCAAACCAACCCCTTCGCCGCCCTCGCAATTCAAGGCCGCGAACCCGCCGAGAAAAGCGGAGACACGCGGCCCGCGTGTCCGCCGCAGACCGAACGGCCGGGCGAGCCGCTCATCCCTACCCCAAAAGAACGCCTCCTCCTCCGCCGCTCCACCGCCCACCGCGGCGGCAAAACTGTCCTCGTCCTAGAAGGCTTCTCCCAGAGTTGGAATGCGGCAAAGCTGGAAGATCTCCTGCGCGAATTGAAAACGACCCTTGGCTGCGGCGGCAGAGTCGAAGCCCGCACCCTGGAACTCCAAGGTGAACTCACCGAGCGGCTCATCCCTCTTCTCAAATCCCGCGCCTTCGCCATCAAGCGCGGCTGGTAAAACTCTGTCTCAACCGCCCAACTGATTCTTGCAGCCGCGGTCTGTGACGACCGAAAGATTACCCCTTGGCGAAACACTTTGTCCCCCACCCGCACGGGCCGTAGCACTCAGGCTTGGAGAAACTGTGGACCTTCGGGACGGGCGGGACGTCGCCCGGTTCGAGCTTCACGCTCTTGAGCGTGTCCTCGAGACGGTTGAGCGTTTCATCGAGCAGCTCCTGCGGGACGTTCAGTGCCGGCTCGATGCGAATGCTCTCGGCGCTGATCAAAGTTCCCGCCGTCAGCACGCGGCGGTGGAACATGCCCTGCGCAACTTTGTAACCGACGGTGGATGACGGGAATTTCAGGCCGATGAGCAGGCCTTGGCCGGTGACATCTTTCAAAATGTCCGGATAGCGCGCCTTCAACTCGTTGAGCTTGGACATCATGTATTCGCCCTTGCGCGCGGCTTGGCCCGGCGTGTCTTCCTCGAACATGACCTCGATGGCGGCCAGCGCGGCGGCGCAGGCGATCGGGTTGCCGCCGGTCGTCGTGGTGTGCATGAACGGGTTGGGTTCCATCACGCTCCAGATTTTCGCCGTGGAGAAAAACGCACTGCAGGCCACCACGCCGCCGCCGAGCGCTTTGCCGAAGCACATGATGTCCGGCGCGACGCCCGAATGGTCCACGCCGAAAACTTTGCCCGTGCGGCCGAAGCCGGTCTGCACTTCGTCGGCGATGAGCAGGACGCCGTAATAGTCGCAAATTTCTCGCAAACGGGGCAGGAAGTCGGGCGGGGGCACGATGCCGCCGGCCTCGCCTTGCACTGGTTCGATAATGACCGCGGCCATGCCGTCGCCCACGCTTTTGGCTGCCTCGAGTTCCTTCTCCACCGCACAGGCGCAGCCGTAGGGCACGAAGCGCACGCCCTCGAGGAGCGGAAGGATGGGCTCGCGGAACACGGCTTTGCCGGTGACGGACAACGATCCGAGCGTCTTGCCGTGGAATCCTTTTTGCATCGAGATGATGCCTTTTTTGCCGGTGTAAAATTTGGCCAGCTTGAGCGCGCCCTCGATGGCCTCGGTGCCGCTGTTGGCGAAGAAACCTTTCTGGATGTCGCCCGGCGTGATGTGGGCGATAACGCGACCGAGTTGTGCGCGCAGCGGGTCGAGCATTTCCTGCGAATACTGCGGCGAGCGGTCGAGCTGGGCTTTGACCGCCTCGACGATTTTCGGATGACGCAGCCCGTAGCTGTAGAGCCCGAAGCCGCCGAGCATGTCGATGAACTCGCGGCCGAGCGCGTCGCGGATGAGCGATCCCTCGCCTTCCCATTCGGTGAAGGCGAACTCGCCACCTAGGGTGGCCGACT
>CAZJGQ010000276.1:0-1751 GCA_964545425.1 uncultured Chthoniobacter sp.
TGCTTGCTGCGCTGGATGACGGTGACATCCGCCCCGAGAGCGCGATGGTAATGGGCCATCTCCAGCGCAACCGGACCGGCGCCGAGGACGATCAACGACTTTGGCGGAGCCTTGTTCTCGAGGACGTCATCACTGGTCAGCGGCTTGGCTTCGGCCAGTCCGGGGATGTCGGGACGGCGGATGACCGAACCGGTGGCGACTAGGATGGTCTTGGCGCGGACCGTTTGATCCCCGCGGCCGCGCAGGCGCACGGCGAGTTCGTTGGCACTCGTGAACTTTGCGTGTCCGCGGATCAGTTCGAATTTTCCGCTCTCCAACTGCTCGGCGCGGTATTTGGCGAATTCGGAAATGAGGCGGCGTTTGCGTTCAATGATCTTGGCGCCGTCGAACCCGATGTCCCCAGCCCGCAAACCGAATTCCGCTGCCTCGCGCATGTCCTGCAGGCGGTTGGCCGACTCGATGAGTGTTTTGCTCGGCATGCAGCCGCGCAGGATGCAAAGGCCGCCGAGTTCGTCGGATCCGTCGATGACCGCGGTGCGCAATCCTTCGCCCGCCGCGGTGCGTGCTGCGGCGTAGCCTGCACTCCCGCCGCCGATCACGACGAAATCGAACTCACTCATCACTCACTTTGTAGACCCGGAAGAACGGGTTGGCGAACACCGGTTCGAGAAAGTCGGGCACATGGCGTCCGCGGGTGAGGCGAGCGATGAGAGGATCCTCGGGCGCGGGGACACCGAGCAGTAGCGCGGAGGTGCCGATGATGCGCTCCTGATCGTCGGTCACCACGTAGCGGACTTTGCGCAGGCGCAGTTGTGCAAGCGCCACGGTGTCATCGTCGGAAAGGAAAAAGCGCGCCGTGTCGGCGGAGCCGGGAAGGCTCTGGTGCGAAGTGCCTCCGACCATGGGTTGTCCGCTCAGGCGTGCCAAAGCAGGGGAAATCCACCACGGGGCAAGGACCCCGCCGCGTGGCTGGGCGGCAAGAAATGTGGCGGCCTGCTCGAGCAGGAATGCCTCGGTCATTTTCTCCCGATGTCTTTCTTGCTGCGCGGGCGGCGGGAAGAGTCTTGCATCCCAAGCCCACGCGACCGGCCACAGGCTGATGAGGAAAACAGCCCAGACGGTCCAGCCTTTGCGCAGCGGTGACAGAATCCACGGCAGTGCGAGGCAGAACACGCCGGCCTGCCACGGGTTCCAGCGCGCCTGCCATCCAGTCAGTGCAGTGACCACAACGAGCAAAAGAAGAACGAAGAGCGCGAGTGGGTCGCGGGATTTGTAAAAATTCCATCCAAGCAGCAACGGCGCGGGAACGAGCAGCCAGCCGGTCCAGGTGAACATGGACTGCGGGGATGCGCCCTGCAGTTCGCCGAGCAGCGCGGCCCAGCGCGGAAAGAGCGCGCGAACGTCTTCCGCTGGCCACGGGCTGCGGAATCCTTCGAGCGCCCATGTGCCTAGCGCGATACTTGCGGTCAGGAGCAGGGCATGGCGCCAAGCTTTCGGATAGGCCAGCCGGCGCAGTGCCGCCGAGCGGGCAATTTCCTGCGTGAGCAACAAGAAGAGCGGCTCGAACCATGACACCCAGAGCGCAAGCCCCCACGCGGCTCCGGAGGTCCAAGCCCAGCCGCTTTGCGCGGTGCGGACAAAGGCGAAGTTTGCCGCGAGGGCGACGATGGTCAGGAAAACGAGAAGCGACTGGTGATCCGGACGTCCGAGGGCGAAGGCATGGGTCAGCGCGGGCGAGATCGCGAAAAGGA
>CAZJGQ010000277.1:0-1735 GCA_964545425.1 uncultured Chthoniobacter sp.
TTCGTCTCGACTTCCATCACGTCGCTGTCGCCGACCACATCGTCGCCGGGTTTGGTGATAAGGCGGACGATAGTGGCTTCGGCGATGGATTCGCCGAGTTGCGGCATGAGGAGCGGGATGCGGGCCATAAAATTATTGGGTGAGCAGTTGGCGGAGGCGGGCAGCGACGGTGGTGGCGGTCGGACGGTGGGCGGCCCACAAGTCGGGGTGATACGGAACGGGCGTGTCCTTGGCATTGAGGCGCATGGGGGCTGCGTCGAGGAGTCCGAAGCCTTCGGTGGCCACGCGGGAAATCACTTCGGCGGTCACGCCGCCCCACGGCCACGCTTCGCCGACGACAAGAAGGCGTCCGGTGCGGGCGACGGAGGCGAGGACGGTGTCCGTATCGAGCGGTTTGACCGTGCGCAGGTCGATGACCTCGATTTGCCAGCCTTCCTCGACGAGATCCTCGGCGGCTTGCAGGGATTCGTGGAGCATGGCGCTGTAGGTCACCACGGTGGCGTCGCGTCCGGCGCGGGCGATGCGGGCTTTGCCGGCGGGTTGCGCCACGTCGGGAAGTTTGTCCGCCTTGAGGTGGTAATAGAGGAGCTTGTGCTCGCAGAAAATGACGGGGTCGTCGATGGACACCGCCTCGAGCATCATGCTGTAGGCGTCTTCGACGGTGGCTGGTGTCATAACGACGAGCCCCGGATAGTGCGAATAAATCGCCTCCATGCTCTGGCTATGGAACGGTCCGGCGCCGAGCGTGCCGCCGCTGGGCAAGCGCACGACGATGGGGCAGGGGATGTCGGTGCGGTAGTAGAGCGTGGCGGCTTGGTTGACGATCTGGTTGAAGCCGACGGTGGAGAAGTCGGCGAATTGCATTTCGACGATGGGGCGCGCGCCTTCGATGGCCGCGCCAATGGCCAGGCCGACGATGGCATCCTCGCTGAGCGGCGCATCCATGACGCGTCCGGGAAATTCGGCAGCGAGGTTTTTCGTCGCTTTGAACGCGCCGCCGAAGACGCCGACGTCCTGTCCGTAAATGAAAACGCGCGGATCGTCGGCCAGCGCTTTTTCCTGCGCGGCGCGGATGGCCTCGAGGTAGGTGACGCTCATTCTTCCTCCGCGTCGTAATGTCCGTCGGCGAGACGTTCCGTCGAGATGGCCTGCCAATCTTCCCCGGTCGGATCGGGGCCTTTTTCGCGCTGGGCTTTGTTCAGCGCGTGTTCGACTTCGGCCTGGGCTTCTTTGGTCCACTTGGCGATTTCGTCCGCGGTGGCGAGGTCGGCGGCGATGAGTTGTTTTGCTCCGACTTCGAGGCAGTCGCGTCCCACATTGGCCTTGCGCAGGCCCGGGTCGACGTAACCGGCATCGTCATGCTCGCCGTGTCCGACCAGGCGCAGGAGCGTGGCGACGACGAGCTGCGGGCCGTGGCCTTCGCGCGCGGCCTGCACGGCAAGGCGCATGGTTTCGAGGCAAGCCATCGGGTCGGTGCCATCGCATTTGAATCCGGCGATGCCGTAGCCGGCGGCCTTGTCGAGGAGGTCGGCACAGGCGAACTGTCGGTTGTTCGGCGTGGAGTAGGCGTATTGGTTGTTGGCCACCACGACGACGAGGGGGAGGTGTTCGACGGCGGCCATGTTGATGCCTTCGTGGAATGCTCCGGTGGAAGTCCCGCCGTCACCGATCGAAGTGACTCCGACCACGCCGGTTTCGCCGCGCAGGCGGCGGGCGTAGAGTCCGCCGGCCACCA
>CAZJGQ010000278.1:0-1731 GCA_964545425.1 uncultured Chthoniobacter sp.
ACGATGAGGTGCGGACAAATCTTCAGCGCCCGCGCCGTCGGCATCGGCGTGTAAATCCCCAGCCGCCGCGCCTCGTAACTGGCCGAGGCAATGATCCCCCGCTTCATCCCCCCGACCGCCACCGCCTTCCCGCGCAAGCGCGGCTCGGACGCCACCTCGCACCCGACAAAAAAGGCATCCGCATCCAAATGCACCGCCGCCCGCTGTTCCGTCCGCTTCACAAAGCGGATTTACCACACTCCTCAGATACTGTTCAAATGTTCAGTATTTCGAGAGCGTCATACAATTGACAAATAGACATGGTCATACCATGGTCATTTTATGCAAGTGACGGTCACCCAATTCAAAGCGAAATGCCTCGGACTGATCGAGAAGGTTCAACGCGAGAAGTGCTCCATCGTGGTCAGTCGCCACGGACAGCCAGCCGTCGAGCTCGTTGCGGTCGAGACAGCGCCCGCCCCCGTTTTGTTCGGACGCGCCGCCGGAACGGTGTCCTTGCACGACGAGGCGTTCACCACAGGCGAAACCTGGTCCGCCGATGCTTGAGAAAACCGCCGCGGCTGTTTTCGACACGCATATCTGGCTGCGTGCGTCGGCGGGCGACCCGCAACTCGGGACATTGCAAAACTTCCGTGGCACCGCGATTGTTCCAGCGATTTCCGTCTGGGAAGTGGCCATGCTGGCGTCCAAAGGCCGCGTCGAGTTGAAGCCCGATGTCGATCGTTGGATTCGCGAAAATCTCCAGCCCCCGGTCCGTCTCGAACCCCTCCATCCCGAGATCAGCATCGAAAGCTGTCGTTTGGAAGATTTCCACGGCGACCCCGCCGATCGCCTCATTGTCGCGACAGCCCTCGTCCTCGGCGTGCCATTGATCACCGCCGACCGTCAAATCATCGGATGGAACGAACGCCGCGCGCAGTTGCAAATCATCCGCGCAGATTCACTGGCCGCGTAAAGTCTGCTGCGTTTTATCTCAACCCAGCTTCGCCAACCCCGCCTCGATCACGTCCAGGCCCTCATTCAACTGCGCCTCGGTAGCGACGAGTGGGATCAAGAAACGCAACACATTGCCATGCGTTCCGCAGGATAGGGTGATCACCCCATTTTCGTAGTTGTGTTTGACCAACGCAGCGGCAGCCGGTTTGTCCGGTTCTTTGGTGGCGCGGTCTTTGACCAACTCAAGGGCTCGCATCGGACCCAAGCCCCTGACCTGTCCGATTTGGGGGAATTTGGTGAACCAAGACTCCAAACGGTCTTCAAGCAGTCTCCCGAGCTTCCGCGCATGCTCCAGAGTCTTGGGATCGTCGAATTTATCCATCACCGCCAAGGCCGCGGCGCACGCCACCGGATTTCCCGCATAAGTTCCCCCCACGCCTCCGACTCCGACCGCATCGATCACCTCCGCCTTACCGACCACCGCCGAAAGCGGCAAGCCATTGGCCAAGCCCTTGGCCAACACGAGCAGATCCGGCGCCACACCCGATTGCTCGCAGGCAAAGAGCGAACCCGTCCGGCCGAACCCCGTCTGGATCTCGTCGAAGATCAACACGGCGCCATGCTTGTCGCACCACTCGCGCAGCATGCGCAAAAACGGCGCCGGCGCCGGAATGAATCCTCCCTCGCCCGTCACCGGCTCGATGATCACCGCGGCGACATTGGTCTCCCCGATATCCGCATGCGCCATCTCCTCGAATTGCCCGAACGCCTCGCGGCAAAAACACCGCGGCAACG
>CAZJGQ010000279.1:0-1708 GCA_964545425.1 uncultured Chthoniobacter sp.
AGTGTCGGCCTGATCGAAGGGCAGAGCCATCTGGTTTTGGGCGACTTTGCTGGACTGCACCTGAGCGAGAGTCAGGCCGCCGCTGCGACCGCCCATGGCAAGGAAGGTTTCGCGTGTTCCTCCACCGGCCGTCCACTCGGCGAGCGTGACCACGCCGTCTTTGTTTTTGTCGTAGTTGGCAAAGGCCTCGGCGATGAGCAAGTCGGTGAACTCCCGGCGGGAAACTTGGCTGTTGCCGTCGGCGTCGGCCTTTTTGAAGAGATTCATCAGCGCGGCATTGCCGGACTGGGATTGGGTGGCGCAGCCGGCGAGAACCAAAGCGACGGCAGTGAGGAGGAGAAAGGGCGTTTTCATGCAGGGCGCAGATGATGCCAGCGACGCGGCGGGGTCAAGTGGAAAGGCGGCGACGGTGGATCGCGAGCTCCCCATCGCGATCTCCCCAAGCCAGATCGCGCCCGGCGGGCACGATCCACCTTTGCAGCGACGTCTCAGGCCTTGGCAGGCGCCGT
Organism: uncultured Chthoniobacter sp.; assembly: GCA_964545425.1. Lineage (GTDB taxonomy): Bacteria > Verrucomicrobiota > Verrucomicrobiia > Chthoniobacterales > JACTMZ01 > JACTMZ01. The sequence goes on from CAZJGQ010000279.1 coordinate 510, forward strand.
GGCCGGTGCGTCGTAGGGGTTACCGGATTCTTTGGCCGTGTTGCGAGCCAACAGCATGTAGAGGCACGGGATGATGAAGAGGGTGAAGAGGGTGCCGATGGCCATGCCGCCGACGAGGACGAGGCCGATGGAATTGCGGGCGGCGGCGCCGGCACCGGTGACGAGGACGAGGGGGAAGTGTCCGGCCACGGTGGCCATGGTGGTCATGAGGATCGGACGGAAACGCACGCGGGCGGCTTCGCGCACGGCTTCGAGTTTGTTCACCCCGGCGCGCTGGCGCTGGTTGGCGAACTCGACGATGAGGATGCCGTGCTTGGCGATCAGGCCGACCAAAGTGACCAGGCCGACCTGCGAGTAGATGTTCATGGTCGTCGTCCAGCCATCGGTCCAGAACGGCACATTGGGCGCGGGCATTTTCAGGAAGGTGAAGACAAGTGCGCCGAACATAGCCAGCGGGACGGATCCGAGAAGGATTATGAGCGGATCACGGAAGCTATTGAACTGCGCGGCGAGGACCAAAAAGATGAGCACGAGAGCCAAGGCAAAGGCCGGGAGGAATTTGTCACCCTCCTCGCGCAGCTGGCGGGATTCGCCGGTGTAGTCGATGACATAACCCGGCGGCATGATCTTGGCCGCCTCGTCCTCGAGGAAGGTCAGGGCCTGGTCGAGCGGACGGATGGCTACGCCGCTCAATTTCACTGCGTTGAGTTGTTGGAAGCGGTTGAGCGAGCGCGGTTGGGCGGTTTCTTTGATCGTGGCCACCGCGCCGAGCGGCATGAGGCGTCCGTCGGGACCGGTGACATAGATGCGCTCGAGCTGGTCGGGGTTGAGGCGGCCGGCGCGCTGGATCTGCGGGATGACCTTGTAGCTGCGTCCGCCGATGTTGAACCGGTTGACATAATTGCCGCCGACCATGGCCGAAATGTCTTCGCCGACTTGGCGCAGGTTCAGGCCGAGCGAGGCCACTTTGTCGCGGTCGATGAGGAACTCGGCTTCCGGTTGGTCGATTTTGGTGTCGATGATCGGCGGGAAGGCGAACATGCCGCTGGCCGTGGCTTTCTGCTGCAACTCGCGCGCGATCTCGAGGATCTGCTGGGGCTCGGCGGTCGAGGCGATGATGAATTCGACCGGGAAGTTGCCGCCGCCGGGCAACGCGGGCGGAGTGACGGCGCGCACGCTGATGCCGGGGATTTTTTCCA
>CAZJGQ010000280.1:0-1687 GCA_964545425.1 uncultured Chthoniobacter sp.
GTGCGTTGGGCAAATCGAGCGGACGCGCGACGAAGATGCCGGCGTGTTTGCTGAATTTTTTCAGGTAGTCGCTCAAGCGGTCGTCGAGGACGACCTCGCGGTGGTTCTTCGAAGCGTGGAGGAAGCGCAGAACGCCGTTACTGTCTCGCGAAGCCAAGCCAACGTGCGACGTGTAAGTCTCGTGCCAGGTCGTCACGATGCTGATGATGTCACCATTGCGCAGCTTGGATTCGATGCGCGGCACTTGCGACTTGGGGATGTAGGTGATGCCGCGGCGGGAGAGCTCGTTTTCGACCCGGATGAATTCCGGCACCATCGAGGGATCGGCGCGCAGTTGGCGGTAAAGGTGCGGCTTTTTGCCCATGTAAGCCATGCGGCGGTAGAGCTTTTTCCCGCCGAGTGAAGGGGTGATGTCCTTGACCAGTCCGCGGCGCTCGTTGTCGCGGATCCAATCCTCGAGGTGATGCAGGCGCGAATCGAAACGTCCGGTGCAGCGTCCGTTGCGGTAGCGGTCCATCTCGATGAGTCGCAGCATTTCCTGCGGCGAGTAGGGCGGGGGATGCAGGGCAACAAGGCGCCCCATGCACAGGGCGATCTCGAACAGTGTCCAGCAATCCATCCCGTTCATGTTGACCGAGGGCGCCTCGATCGTGTCATGGAGCTCCAAGGTGTAGTTCACGTAGGGTGTGCCGCGCAGGGCGAGGGCGAACTTGTTGACGCGCTCCCCGAGCGGCAGCTGGGCCCAGCCCGCACGGTAGCCGCGGTTCATCAACTGCTGGAACTTCTGTTGGCCGATGAAGGTTTTCTCCAGAGGAAGTCCGGCCGAATGGCCCGGGCAAGGGGCCAGCAAGAGGAGCATGGGCAGCAGAAGAATTTTGCGCATCACCGGTTAACGTAGCATGGGGCAGGGCGGAGGTCATGCATCCGCCGTCCAGGTCGCGGCGTTTCCTTATTAAGAATTATTCTTGAAACAATTCACCGCCGCGGTAATTTCCGCCGCCCGTCATGCCAGCAAAAACCGCCAATCCGGAAAGCCAGCTGAAGCGCTACGAGGAATCGATCGCGCAGGACGGACTGCGCCTGACGCGCCAGCGCAAGCATGTCTACGAAGTGCTGCTCGGGCGTCAGGATCATCCCACGGCGATGGAGGTCTTCCTTCGGGCCAAGCCGGAGATGGAATCGCTTTCTTTGGCCACGGTTTACAACGTCCTCGAGACGCTGGCCGACCGCGGGCTGGTCCGCAAAGTCCATCTCGACAGCGGCTCCACCCGTTACTGCGCCAACAACTCGAAGCACGGCCACTTCACCTGCACCGGTTGCGGCGCGGTGATGGACGTCCCGCTGCTCCCCGGGGCCGAGCTGGAAAAACTCCATCAACTCCCGCGCGGCTATGCCGTCACCCAGCAAGAAGTTTCCCTGCGCGGACTCTGCGCGGACTGTCGCAAAAAATAAGAACTATGAAACACCTCAAAATCGACAACCTTCACGTCAGCATCGGCGACCGCGAAATTCTCCGCGGCCTCAGCCTTGACCTGCCGACCGGACAAGTCCACGCCATCATGGGCCCGAACGGCTCGGGCAAAAGCACGCTGGCCAAAGTCATCGCCGGCCATCCGGACTACACCGTCACTTCGGGCGACATCCTTTTCGACGGCGAGAGCATCCTTGAAATGGAACCCGATGTGCG
>CAZJGQ010000281.1:0-1681 GCA_964545425.1 uncultured Chthoniobacter sp.
GCAGGAGCCACCAGTAGATCTTGAGCGGATTGATCGATTGCGCGCCCTCGGCGAGGAGCGAACCCCAACTGGCTTGCGGGGGTTGGATGCCCAGACCGAGGAAGCTGAGGAACGATTCATCAAGGATGACCGCTGGCACGGTAAGCGTGAGGTAGACGATAACAATCGGGAGAATGTTGGGCAGGAGATGACGAAGGACGATGCGCACGTGCGATTGACCCAGCACGCGCGCGGCCTGCACGAAAGGACGCTCTTTCAGGGCAAGGACTTGTCCACGCACGATGCGCGCCATGGTCAGCCACTCGATCAAGCCCAGCGTGATGATGAGGATGACAATGCGCGAATAGCTCACCAGCCACGGCCAATCCATGCGCGAGGCAAAGTCGCGGAGATGTCCGTCGAACGCATTGATGAAAATGAGGATAAAGATGAGCCGCGGCACGGAATACATGATGTCGACCAACCGCATCATGAAATTGTCCACCTTGCCCCCGGCGTAACCAGCGATGAGTCCGTAGGCCGTGCCGAGAAAAAGGCTCACCGCGGCCCCGGCCAGCCCGACGACGAGCGAAATGCGCGCGCCGAGCAGAACACGATAGAGCACATCGCGTCCGTTGAGGTCGGTGCCGAACGGATGCTGCCAAGTCGGCGGCGAATATTGCAGCGGCCCCGGTTCGCGGTAGCTCTCCGGAAAAAGCTCCGGCCCGACGGCCGCGGCGACCGCCACGAAAATCAGGATCCCGAGGCAAACCTTGGCCGCAGGACGGCGCAAGATGCGGGCGGCGGCTCCGGGCTCAAGCATGGAACAAAGAAAAGATCTGCGGTTTCTTCAGGACTTTTCCGCGACGATCTTCCCGTCGCGAACGATATAGACCGGCGTGCCGAAGGCCTTGGCCGTGCGCCGTGCCTGCTTTCCGGCTTTCTGCAACGCGGTGCGGGTTGCGCGGCTCAAGGGATTAGCTGCGTTTTTGGAGCGGGGTTTTGTTTTCATGGATATTGGTCAACGAATTGCGGTGTGCTGCCCGAGTTATCAAACACCGTCCAACGATCGGCCAAGGGACGGTAGAGTGAATGGAAATTCCGCCAACTGCGCGCGAATCGTCGTTCGACGTCTTGCTTCGGAACATCATGTCCCCCTTGCTTGACGCGTGCCGCGATGCGGCGTCTGGCCAACTGCGGCGATTCAATTTGCAGATAGACCATTTCGAGCCGGTAGCCCTTCGCCTTGAGACCGCGCAAAAGCCGCTCGTAGCCGAGTCCGCTCAAGGTCGTCTCGAAGGCGAAATCCTTGCGCTCTTTCGCCAAACGGTCCAACTCGGCCAAGACAAGCCGGCCTGCGGCCCGGGCCGCCAGTTGCGGTCGCAGAGGAGAGAGACCGCCTGCGACCAGATCGGCATTGACGAAGTGGATGATGCCGTGGTGGGCCGGCAGAAATTCGCGCGCGAATGTCGTTTTGCCGGCACCGTTTGGCCCGGCTATCACAACGCAAAGAGGTGGTTTCTTCTTAAGCATCGACGCGGATGCGCCGGTCGAGCAGCGCGTAGCTGGCATCGACCAGCAGGTTGAAGACGATTAAGAGGGCGCAATAGACGATGACGACGCCGCCGAGGAGGAATCCATCGCGGTTGAGGATGGAATGGACAAAAAACCCACCCGCGCCCGGGATATTGAAGACCGTTTC
>CAZJGQ010000282.1:0-1681 GCA_964545425.1 uncultured Chthoniobacter sp.
AGGCGAGGGTCGGAATCGAACCGACGCATAGGGCTTTTGCAGAGCCCGGCCTTACCACTTGGCTACCCCGCCGATGACCTAGCTATCTCTGACAGCGCCCGGCCTTGATGTCAAACCTGTGAATACGTCATTGACGCCCCCTCGTCTGCTCTCGTAGTCTGCAGGGTCACTGGCGCCAGTGCGCCGGCACGACAAAAACTCATTTTCCATGGATCCCATGCTTCTCGAAAAAGCCCGCGAAACCGTCGGCAACGACAAAATCTTGGTCAACCTCGTCTCGCGCCGCGTGCGCCAGCTGAACGCTTCGAGCCGTCCGCTCGTCGAGGTCGATCCCGGCATGGGCTTCATCGACATCGCCCTCAAGGAAATCGGCGAAGGCAAAATTTCGGCCCGGGCGGCCGAGCCCGCCGCCGAGGCCGCTTAAGTCGCGGCCCCGCGCCGAGGAGGCCCGCCATGGGCGCCGACATCGTCACCAACCGCAAGGCGCGGCACAATTTCCACATCCTCGAAGCCTTCGAGGCGGGCCTGGCCCTCAAAGGCACCGAGGTCAAATCGATCCGTGCCGGCCTGGCCAACATGACCAGCGCCTTTGCGCGTCTAGAGAAGGGCGAGCTCTTCCTCCACGGCCTCGACATCCAGCCCTACGAACGCGCCAGCCACGAGCAGCACGAAGCCAAACGCCCCCGCCGCTTGCTCGTGCATCGCGCGGAACTGCACAAGCTGCGCGAACAAGTCGAGCAGCAGGGTTGCACCCTCCCCGCGCTCAAGCTCTATTGGAAAAACCAGCACGTGAAGGTCCAGATCGGGGTGGCCAAGGGCAAGAAAGCGCCCGACAAACGCCATGACCTCAAGGAGCGCGTGGCCGAACGCGAAGCCGCCCGCACCGCCGCGGCTTTCAATCGACGCGGATAATTTTCCCGTTACCCGCCGCGCGCCACACGTTACAAAACTCGTCCCACATGACGTCGCCCGAGATCCATCCGACTTTCGAAGAATTCGCCGCACTCGCCGCGAACCACGGCGTCGTGCCGGTCTGGACCGAACTCGTCTCGGACGCGGAAACGCCGGTCACCGCCTTCGCCAAAATCACCGGCGACGAACCTGCCTTTCTTTTCGAGTCGGCCGAGCAGGACGAGAAAAGCGGTCGCTACTCCATCCTCGGCACCGGCGCCGAACGCGAATTCATCGCCCGCGGCGACCACTTCGAGATCAAGCGCCAAGGCGAGGTCGTCCGCTCCGGCACGGCAGCCGATCCACTGGCCGAACTCGAGCGTGAGATGTCCGGCCTCCGCGCTCCGGCCGGATCGCTCCACTTTCCCGGCGGTTGCGTCGGCTACCTCTCCTACGATGCCATCCGATATTTCGAGCCAACTGTCCCCCTGCCGCCCAAGGACGAGCTCGGCCTCCCCGACCTCTACTTTTTCACCACCGACCGCATCCTAGTCTTCGACCACGTCACCCGCCGGCTCAAGGTCATCGTCAATGCTTACCCCGACAAAGATCCGCGCGGTGCGTACGATCAAGCCTGCGCCAAACTGCAGGACCTCCTCGCCGCTTTGGGCAAGCCAGCCAGCCTGAAGAATGCCTCACCGAGCACCAAACCGACTGCCGGCGAAGTCACCTCGAACACCGCCGAGGCCGACTACCTGTCGATGGTCGATCGCGCCCAGGAATACATCCG
>CAZJGQ010000283.1:0-1680 GCA_964545425.1 uncultured Chthoniobacter sp.
TTGACGGTGGAAAGGAGGCGTTCCTCGATTTCCCCGCCGCCGTCCGCGCCCGGCGCCAGCGCGTCGAATTTGGCCTGCAAATCCTCGGCTTGGCGCTTGAAGACCTCGCTCTCGCTGTTGGCGAGGGCCAGGCTCTCGGTGAGACTGCGGATGGACTCCCGCGCGAGCAAAAGTTGCTCGTTGAGGCGCGCCACTTTCGCGGCGTCCCCAGAATCCCGGTCTGTCAAAGAACTGCGGCTTTGCGCGGAGGCGATTCCGGCCAGGGTGATCAAAAGACACCCGGCGAGGAAAAACCTGCCGCTCGCGGCCACGTTTATTTCGTCACTTTCGCCGTATGCGATCCGTGTTTCTTGAAGATACGCGTGGGCGAGAATTCGCCGAGCTTGTGCCCGACCATGTTCTCCGTGACGAAAACTGAATTGAAAATTTTCCCGTTGTGCACGAGGAAGGTGTGCCCGACGAAATCCGGCGTGATCATCGAACGGCGCGACCATGTCTTGATCGGTTTCTTCGCGCCGCCTTCGTTCATGCGGTCGATTTTTTCGAGCAGGTGGGCCTCCACGAAGGGGCCTTTTTTGAGCGATCTACCCATGGCTTAGTTCTTCTTCTTGCTCTTGCGGCGCTCGACGATGAAGCGGTCCGACGGTTTGTGTTTTTTGCGGGTTTTGAATCCTTTGCTCAGCTGGCCCCACGGGCTGACCGGGTGCTGGCGTCCGCCGCCGCCCTTCGATTTGCCGTTGCCGCCGCCGTTCGGGTGGTCGATCGGGTTCATGACCATGCCGCGCACGGTCGGACGGATACCCATCCAGCGGGAACGTCCGGCTTTGCCGCTCGAGACGTTCATGTGCTCGGAATTGCCGACTTGGCCCATGGTGGCGTGGCATTTGCCGTTGAGCTTGCGGATTTCGCCGGAGGGCATTTTGACCAGCGCGTAGCCGGCCTCGAAGTTGTTGAGCACCGCCTGTTGCCCGGCGCTGCGGGCGACTTGTCCGCCGCGGCCGGGGACGAGTTCGATGTTGTGGATGGCCGAGCCGGGCGGGATGCGCTCGAGCGGCAGCGAATTGCCGACTTCCGGCGCGGCCGCGGGGCCGGAGGAAACTTTCATCCCGACCTTCAGACCGTCGGGGGCGAGGATGTAGGCCTTCTCGCCGTCCGCGTATTGCAGGAGGGCGATGCGCGCGGTGCGGTTCGGATCGTATTCGATCGCGACGACGTCGGCGGTCACGCCGTGCTTGCGGCGTTTGAAATCGATGAGGCGCAGCTTGCGCTTGTGTCCGCCGCCGATGTGACGGCAGGTCAGGCGGCCCTGGTTGTTGCGGCCGCCGGTGCGCTTGCGCGTGGTGACGAGGCTCTTCTCCGGCTTCTTCTTGGTGATCTCCTCGAAGGACGGGAGGGCCTTGAAGCGGGCGGAGGGCGTGAGCGGACGGAAAGTTTTGAGTGCCATGGCGTGGGTTCTCCTTAGACGAGGTCGAGTTTTTCGCCCTCTTTGAGCGTGACGATGGCCTTCTTCCAATGCGGACGGCGTCCGAAGTCGGCGCGGCGTTCGCGCTTCTTCTTGCCGGCGTAGTTGGCCGTGTTGACCGAAGCCACTTTTTTCTGGAAGAGGCTTTCCACCGCCGCCTTGATCTCGAGTTTGTTGGCCGCGGGATTGACCTCGAAAACGTATTTGTTCCCCTTGTC
>CAZJGQ010000284.1:0-1673 GCA_964545425.1 uncultured Chthoniobacter sp.
GCCGGGAACGTGACAACATTTTCCCCGACCTCGAATGGCGCCACTACCTCTAGTTTTCGCCGCCGTGCTCGGCTGGGCCTTGGCATCCGCCGGCCGCGGCGAAGAGCCGACCCCTCACCCGACGGAAATCCGCTTCGTCCCCGCCGCGGGCAGCGGGACGGTCAGCCTCGGGATTTATGACCGCGACGGACGGCTGGTGCGTGTGCTTTGCGACGAGTGGCCGTTCGGGCGATTCCGCATCGGGCTCAACGGACTGGCCACGACATGGGACGGTAACGACGGCGCCGGTCAGCCGGTTCCGGAGGGCGTTTACACCGCGCGCGGTTTCGTCGTCGGCGATGTCGCGATCAGCGGGGAGGCCATTCATTTCAACGACTGGATCGAGAGCGCCGACTCGCCGCGCATTGTGTCGGTCGCGGCGACGCAGCTGCTGCCCGGGGGAGACATTCTGCTTTTGGCTCGGCTGGCCGGGAACGAGGGCGCACTCATCCGCTACTCGCCGGAAAGCGAGGCACGGTGGCGCACCATGGTGACCGAACCCCGGCCCGAACCGGCCCGTGACGTGCAGCTCGCGGTGTCCGAGACCGCGGCATTCGCCGTGCTGGACGGCAAACTGCGCGCCGCCGGAGTGCAGGATGGCGTCGAAATGGAAGTTCCGGTGGCGACCGAGGGCGTTACCGCGGTGGCGGCGCGCGGCAACCGTCTGGCGCTGCTCGGTGCCGAGGGCGTCCGCTTTTTCGCGCTCCCCGATTTCGCCTCGCAGGGCGAAGCGAAGGATTTGCCGGGCAAGTTGGTCTCGCTCGCTTTGCTCGAGGAGGGCGCAGTGGCGGCGGCGGATGACGGGACGGTGTGGCGGTGGCAGGCCGGATGGTCGAAGTTGGACATGCCTCCGGAAAGCAAAGTGCGCGCGGTGTCCGCCGGGCGCGGGAATACATTCTGGGTGCTGGAGGAAATGTCCGACGGCTCCACGGGCGTCGCGCACTACAGTCCGGAGGAAGGACGGTTGGCCGATTGGAATCCGGGCGCCGACGGCGGACGCATCACGGCGATCGCCGGCACTCCGGAGAAGGATTACTTCGTCGCCACGCTCTCCGCACCGGAGGCGCAACGCACCGTGGCGATCCGCCGCAAGAGCGAGGGCGAGGGCTGGGAATATGTCTTCGACAAAAAGATCACGCGTTGCGCGGACTTCGGTTGGCAGGACGGCAATCTGGTTCCCTCGGGCGGCGAGTGCCCCGCGGAAATCACGGCGCGCCTGATCGAAAATCCCCTCGATCCCGGCGCGGCCCGCGATCTCGTCCTGCGCGCCACCGCACAGGAAGCGGGGCCGGTTTTGCAAACAGTCGACGGATTGCCGCTCCTGCGCGTGTCGAGTGGTGCCGGTTACCAGCGCGTCATGGTCGTGCCGGGTCCGAACGAAAACACGGCGCGCTTTTTCCAAGGCGACGGCGCTTGCGTGGAGGAATACGCGCTTTCCAGTCTGGGCAACATCACGTCGTTTGACGCGGGAACGATCAAGATGAGCGGGGGCGAAGAGGCGGTCGAGGCGGAGACGGAGCCGGCCGAGGGTGCAGAGTGAGATTGGTGTCTTTTTGTGTCGGGAATCTGTAGCGGCGGTCTATGACCGTCGGTGCCTTTTGCTCGAGATGTTCCGACGGTCATAGACCGCCGCT
>CAZJGQ010000285.1:0-1660 GCA_964545425.1 uncultured Chthoniobacter sp.
CCAAATTTTTCTCGCCGGGAGCGGCGGGCGGAATCTACCTTCCGGTCGGAGACCGATTTATGGCCGAACACCGATCCCACCGCGAAGATTTCCTCGACCTCGACGAAGAACCCTCGACCTCATCCGCCCCGTCCGTCGAACAGCTCGACGACCAAGTAGCGCAAGCGCAGGAGCGCCTCGTGGCCCTCAAGCGGCAAGCGGAGCAGCTGGAGCGCGAGAAGCAGAAGCTGGAAGAACTCAGCCGTCGGCAGGACCAGTTCGACAGCGGACGCGCGGAGATGGTCGACAAATTCACCGGCTCGCTCGTCCAGATCCAGCGCGAGACCGACCAGACGCTCAAGCGCCTGGAAATCCTCAGAAACGTGCAGGAAAACTTCACCAGTTACCTGCACGAACTGGAGGCGATCAACCCGAAGGACTGGACTTCGGCCGAGTTGAACAAGGAGCTCTCCAAAGCCCTCGGCGTGGTGGAAGACGCGCGCTCGGTCTACGTCAAGGCGCAGGCGCAAGTCGGCGCCGACGAGGAGGTGGCCGCCGGTTCGAGTCCCTTCGACAGCGAAGGCGGCGGACACGGTTTCGGTTACTGGCTGATGGCCGGCTTCGCTTTCACCCTGCCGCTCTTTGCCCTCGGCCTGATCGGTCTGCTCTTCTGGTTCATCCAACTCGGATCCTCGAACTGACCGGAGCCATGCCGAGACGTCCCTCGTCACCGCTTTCCGAACACGCGCAAAAGCTCCAGGAGGAGCACGACCGCATCATGCGGGAGTTGGCCGCGGCGGAAAAGGCCCTGCGCCAGAAACCCAAAGCCGCCCCCCGCCCCAAACCGGAACCGGAGCGCAAAGTAAAAATCCGCAACGTGGCGACCCTCGATCTGCCCCGTCCGCAGGATCACCTTTACCGCGGGGGAAAGGCGCAAACCCCGCGGCGCACCACGCGGCGTCGCAAGACCGACGCGCGGCTCGCCCAGATCAAATTCCTTCTACTCTGCCTGCTGCTCGCCGGTTTGGTTCTCTTTGTCTGGAAGAACCTGCCCGGTTGAGTCGGCCGCTTTGGCCACGAAGAGCGCGGATTTCATCGGGTCGAGCTTGAAGTTCGCCCGTCCGTCCTTCACCTCGATGACTTGTCCGGAGAGGGCGTCCTCGTAGGCGCCGTCGGGCATCTCGGGTCCGGGTTCCACGACGAATTCGGTCTGGTTTCCTCCCCGGTTCCACACGGCGAGCACGGCATCGCCAAGATGCGCGCGGACGAAGGCATAACGATCACCCTCAGCCACGAGTGGCCGGCGGCTGCCGTAGCGCAGGGCCGGGTGCTTGTGGCGCACGGCGGCCACCTTGGAGAAGTGTTCGCGCACGGAGTTCTCTTCCGCTGTGACCGTGTTGTCCCAAGGCATCATGCGGCGGTTGTCGGGATCGCCCGCGCCGCTCATGCCGATCTCGTCGCCGTAGTAAATCATGGGCACGCCATCGACGGACAAAACGAAGGTCAGGCCGAGCTTCAGTTTTTCGTAGGCGGCCGGATTGTCCACTTTCGGCGGCTTGGCCCAGCCGACTTCCTCCTCGTCGCTGATTTCCGGATCGGGCAGGTCGCCGTCCGCGTAGGCCATGAAGCGGGCCTTGTCGTGATTGCCGAGCAACGGCGACATGAGCGTCTCTTTGCCGTA
>CAZJGQ010000286.1:0-1650 GCA_964545425.1 uncultured Chthoniobacter sp.
CGCCAGACCAGCCATCCGGCGACGATGCCGAGAAATGCCCCGGCAGCCACGTCCGAGATGTGGTGGGCGTTGAGCTGCACCCGCGACCACGCGATGGCCGCGGCGACGAACAGTCCGGCAGCACCGGCCGCGCGCCGCGAAAGGAAAAGCGGATAGAAAAATCCGAAGGCGCAGGCCGCGTGCGAGGAAGGGAAGCCTTGGAAGTCGTGCTGCAGCGAGACCCAGCGGTCCTCGTGACGCGGACCATACCAGCCGTGCTCGGTGTGTTCGACGCGCGGGCGCACCCGCCCGGTGCCTAGCTTGATCAAGTTGGACGCTAAACCGGCGACAATGCCGGCCAGAATCATCGCCGTGAGGACCCGTGACCAAGAAGTCGCGCGCAGCCGCAGGCAGACGGCGAGAAAGACAATTCCCGCCACGAGCAAAAACGGAAAATCACCGTAACGCGAAAGGAACCCGGCCAGAGGCTTCAAGTGCTCCCCTGCCCCAGCACGCACGGCTTCGAGCACCGGTTGGTCCCACAGGGCGAAGCCGGCGATCATCAAAGCGAGCGCGGCGACGGACAAACCTAGAGTCCAGGAAAAGGCACAGCGTTCGTTCATGCGCGGCATGTTCCCAGACGGAGGGACAAACTCACGGCAAAAAGACCGCTCCGGTGAGCGGAGGCATTTCGACGAGCAATTCTCCCCCGATGCGTCGCAGCACCGCGGACCCGCCGTCGGAAACAAAGCCCGCCGGAACCGATGTCTCGGGCCAGCCCTGCGGCGCTTCCAATCGCACGGTCTGCATGGACTCGTTGCGGTTGAAGATCACGATGGCGCGCGATTTGCCGTCCGCACGCTCGAAAGCCAGGGTGTTGGCATTGTCGTCGACCGCCAGCCAGCGGAACGCGCCTGCGTTGAGGACCGGGGTATTGCGACGCAGGCTGATCGCCGCGCGGAAGAAAGCATGCAGACTCTGGTCGAACTTCACTTCATGCGGGCCGACCCGCTGTCCATTCGGACCCATGAATTCGGGATCGTAGGAAAGATCGTCCCATACCATCGGCTTGCGACAGTCAGGGTCGTTGGCTCCCCACATCCCCGCCTCCCCACCGTAGTAAAGAAACGGCGTGCCCACGTAGGTCATTTGCAGGAGCGCGGCCATGCGGACCAATTTCCACGCCCGCTCGTCCGGCTTCTGCCAGCGGTAGTCCTGGTTGTATTTCGGCGAGACCTTGCCGCTCACCGCGAGATCGAACTCGTGACGCTTTTTGTAATCCTTGCCCGGACGTCCGTCGAAGGCGGCCGACCCCGCACGCGGTGTGTCGTGCGAATCGAGGAGGTTTTGCAAACGCAGCGCGGTGGCCTCCGGCCATGTGGCCCGTGTGCGGTCGAGCCAAGCCGTGAATTCGGACGGCTTGAGCGCGGTGTCGAAGAGCCAGCCTTTCACCGGCATGGCGAAGCCCTCGTAGTTCATCGTCGCGTCGAATTTCCCCTCGAGCGTCACATTGTGCGCGTCCTTCCAGATTTCCGTGACCGTGTAAGCGGACGGATTGATTTCGTGGACCAGCGCGTTCCATTCGCGCCAAAAATTGTTCGGCACCATCCACGCCACATCGAGACGCCATCCATCCACTCCGCGCGAAACATCGCCGTCCGGAGCCATCCA
>CAZJGQ010000287.1:0-1644 GCA_964545425.1 uncultured Chthoniobacter sp.
ACGTTCCACATCGGTGGAACGGCCAGCCAGACCTTCAAGCAGCCGATCATCAAGGCCAAGCACGACGGCACCGTCCGTTACGTCGAACTCCGCACGGTGACCTCGACCGACGGCAACAACATCGTGCTGAACAAAAACGGCTTCATCGGCATCTACAACGACAAGGACGGACGCGAACTCGAGCGCCACAGCATTGTCATCGGTTCGGTCGTCTCCGTCATGGACGGCGGCAAGGTCAAGAAGGGCGAGGTGTTCGTCCAATGGGATCCCTACAACCTCCCGATCCTGACCGAAAAGCCCGGCACCGTGGAATTCCGCGACATGATCCCGGGTCTCAGCGTGAAGCGCGAGGTCGACGAAGCCACCGGCATCACCGGCCTCGTCGTCATCGAGCACAAGGAAGACCTGCACCCGCAAATCGTGGTGGTCGACGACGAGAAGAAAGTCGTGGCCAGCTACTCGATCCCGGCCGGCGCCCACATCGTGGTGGCCGACAACCGCAAGGTCGAAGCCGGTCAGCTCCTGGCCAAGACGCCGCGCAAAGTGGCCAAGACCAAGGACATCACCGGCGGTCTGCCCCGCGTGGCCGAGCTGTTCGAGGCCCGCAAGCCGAAGGATTCGGCCGAGATCGCCAAGATCGACGGCATCGTCAAAATCGAAGGCACGGCCCGCGGCAAACGCCGTCTGCTCGTCCTCGACCTCGAGACCAAGGAGGAGGAAGAACACCTCATCCCGCTCAACAAGCACATCATCGTGGCCGACGGCGACCGCGTGAAGAAGGGCAACCAGCTGACCGAAGGCCCCGTGCTCCCGCACGAGATCCTCGCGGTCTGCGGACCCGCCGCGCTGCAAGAGCATCTGCTCAACGAAGTGCAGGAGGTCTACCGCCTCCAGGGCGTGGAGATCAACGACAAGCACATCGAAATCATCATCCGCCAGATGCTCCGCAAGGTGAAAATCACCGACCCGGGCGACACCACGCTGCTCTGGGACGACAAAGTCGAGCGCACCGAGTTCGACAACGAGAACGAGCGCATCACCAAGCTCGGCGGCAAGCCCGCCGAAGGTGAACCGGTGCTGCTCGGCATCACCCGCGCCTCGCTCAGCACGGAAAGTTTCATCTCCGCGGCGTCCTTCCAGGACACCACGCGCGTCCTCACCGACGCCGCCACGCTGGGCAAAACCGACCAGCTGCGCGGCTTCAAGGAAAACGTCATCATGGGCCACCTCATCCCGGCCGGAACCGGCTTCCAGGGCGCCCGCGACATCGAAATCGAACAGGCCGACCTCGGCGAGGAACTCGCCGCCGCGGCCGAGACCGAAAAAGAAGCCGGCTAATCCGGAAACAAGACCATGGCATCCATCGAACTCATCAACGAACTCCTCGAATCCGGCGTCCACTACGGACACCAGACCAAGCGCTGGAACCCCAAGATGCGGGAGTTCATCCTCGAAGAGAAAAACGACATCTACATCATCGACGTCAGCCGCACGGTCGACCAACTCGAGACCGCGACGAAATTCCTCTCCGGCGTCGTCTCCGGCGGCGGCAAGGTCCTCTTCGTCGGCTGCAAAAAGCAGGCCCAGGAAGCGATCAAGGAAGCGGCCGAGTCGTGCGGACAGTTCTACGTCCACAACCGCTGG
>CAZJGQ010000288.1:0-1643 GCA_964545425.1 uncultured Chthoniobacter sp.
TTTCGCCCGAGCGGTGGCTGATCACCGCGGTGTAGCGGTTCTCGCGGGCCAGCTCGATGGCGTCGAGGGTCTCGGTGAGCGAGCCGATCTGGTTCACTTTGACCAGGATCGAGTTGCCCACGCCTTTTTCGATGCCTTTGCGCAGGAAGTCGACGTTGGTCACGAAAAGATCGTCGCCGACCAGCTGGACTTTTTCGCCGAGGACGTCGGTCAGTTTTTTCCATCCGGTCCAGTCGTTCTCCGCGCAACCGTCCTCGATCGAGATGATCGGGTAGGCGGCGCAGAGTTTCTTGTAATAGGCGACGAGGTCGTCGGCGGAGCGGACGGATTTGTCCGACTTTTTGAAAACGTAAGCCTTCTTGGTTTTGTCGTAGAACTCGCTCGAGGCGCAATCGAGGGCGATGAAGACTTCTTTGCCGAATTTGTAGCCGGCTTTTTTGACCGCACTGGCGATGGTGTCGAGGGCGTCCTCGGCTGAGGCGAAGTTCGGAGCGAAACCGCCTTCATCGCCCACGCTGGTGGAGAGGCCGCGGCCTTTGAGCACGGACTTGAGGGCGTGGAAAATTTCGCAGCCGCAGCGCAGGGCTTCGCGGAAGGTGGGGAGTCCGCGCGGCATGACCATGAATTCCTGGAAGTCGATCGGGGCATCGGAGTGCGCGCCGCCGTTGACGATGTTCATCATCGGGACGGGGAGCACCTTGGCGTTGGGTCCGCCGATGTATTTGAAGAGGGGCTGTCCGAGCTGCGCGGCGGCGGCGTGGGCGGTGGCCATGGAGGCGCCGAGGATGGCGTTGGCGCCGAGTTTCTTTTTGTTCGCCGTGCCGTCGAGTTTGCGCATGGCGCGGTCGACGCCGACTTGGTCGAGCGCGTCGTGTCCGGTGATGGCGCCGGCGATGGCCTTGTTCACGTTGGCCACGGCTTTCTCCACGCCTTTGCCGAGGTAGCGGGTGGCGACGCCGTCGCGCAGTTCCCACGCTTCATGTTCGCCGGTGCTCGCGCCGCTCGGGACGATGGCGCGGCCGGTGGCGCCGCCTTGCAGGGTGATTTCGACTTCGACGGTGGGGTTGCCGCGCGAGTCGATCACTTCGCGGCCGCGGACGGTTTTGATGAGCGTTGATGACATACGAAAAGAGCGGCGCGGGCGCCGTTACCGGGAAGAATTGTCCCGCCGGTCAGAGAATTTCAAGGTTTTTGAAAGGCTCGATGGAAACAATCGTGACCTGCCGTTCGCCGTGCTCGGAGGGCATGGCCACGGTCTCGCCGGCTTCGTGTCCGATGAGCGCGGTGGCGGCGCCGGCGAGGTAGCTGACGATGTTTTTGGCCGAGTCGCCGTCCCACGCGCCGAGGATGTGGAGTTCCTCTTCGGCGCCGGTGGCGTTGTCGCGCAGGCGCACGGTGGTGCCGAGGCCGACGCGCGAGGTGTCGGGGTTTTCGAAATTGGTGCCGCGGCAGTTGGCCAGCTGGTGCTCGAGTTCGGCCTTCTGGCGCATGAGGACGCCCTGCTGTTCCTTGGCGAACTTGAATCCGGCGTTCTCGCGCAGGTCGCCCTGCTCGCGCGCGACTTGGATGTCGCGGCTGTTGGCCGGGATGCGGACGTTGACCAGTTCGTCATAGTCCTTCTTGCGTTTCTCGAGGCTGGCCCA
>CAZJGQ010000289.1:0-1618 GCA_964545425.1 uncultured Chthoniobacter sp.
GGTGGCGCTCCAAAAGACGGACGAGTTGCTCCCTGGCCGCGGCCGGATTCCGCCGGTGCCGGGCCGCCAGATCGGGGTGGGCAAAAATGACGTTGTGGGCGTCGACCAGAAGGAATTCGCGGGGCATGGCTTCAGAAGAGGGCAGGTTTGTTTGACATCCGCCCCCCGTTTCCCCATGCTGGCGGGTCTGCCACGGTTGCGGCACGAACTTTTTGTCCCATGAAACGAACTTACCAACCTTCCAAGCGCACCCGCAAACGCCAGCACGGTTTCCGTGCCCGCATGAAAACCAAAGGCGGACGCGCCACCCTCGCCCGTCGCCGTCAGCGCGGCCGCAAACGCCTCCTGCCCAAGGGCGCCGAGGTGCAATACGCGCGTCACACCGGCGCTTGACCGGTTGCCCTGTCCGACCGGGCGGCTTGATGGCTGCGCTCACCTTGCCGAAGCCGGCCCGGCTGACGCGCCGCGCGGAATTCGCCGCGGTGCGCGAACAGGGAAAATCGCAGCACGGAAACTTCATGGTCCTCGGCACCTGGCAAACTTCCTCGCCCCAGCCCGCGCGTATCGGCGTGGTCACTTCGCGGCGGGTCGGCACGGCGGTGGAACGCAACCGGGTCCGCCGCCGCTTGCGCGAAATTTTCCGCGTGAACCGCAACCTGCTTCCGTCCGGCTTGTGGATGGTCATCGTCCCGCGCCGCGCCGCGGTGCGCGCCACATTCGCCGCGCTCGCCGAGGAATGGCGTGCGCTGGCTGCGCGTGCCGGATATTTGAAGGCATGAAGGCTCTCGTCCGCATTTGCGTCCGTCTTTACCAATGGACCATCTCGCCTTTTCTCGTCTGGCTGGGTGGACCGGGATCTGGCTGCCGTTACCTGCCGACCTGCTCGCAGTATTTTCTCGAGGCCGTGGAGGTGCACGGGACCATGCGCGGAGGATGGCTCGGACTAAAGAGACTTTGCCGCTGCCATCCTTGGGGTGGCTGCGGATGCGATCCCGTGCCGCCGGCGCGTGAGGTCCGACTAACGGAGGCAACGCACTGATGGACCGCAAGGCGTGGATCGTTGTTGTTCTGTGCGTCGCGGCGCTCGGCCTGTGGCAGTGGGCTTACGTGCAGTATTATGCCCCGACGCCGGAGCAATTGGCCGAGCAACGACGTGCGGCGGAGGAAACACAAGCAGCCGCCGCACCTACGCCGGCGCCCGCGGCAACGTCTGCCACTCCGGCTCCGACGCCGGTTGCGACGGTTGCCGCGGTTCCCGTGGAACCGTCCGTCCCCCGGGAAACGCGCACGGTGACCACGGGTCTCGCCGATTTCCAATTTGCCAGCGACACGGGCGGCATCGCCTCGATCGAACTGCTCGATCACCTCGGCGAGAACGGCGCCAATGTTGCCCTCAACATCCCGGAGGCCTTGCCCATTGGCACCTTGAGCGAGCAAGCCGGCATCGCTCTCGGCGGATTCGCCTCCGTCGCCGCCGGTGCACCGAACGAAGCGGTCTTTGTCCGCGAGCAACCCGACGGCCTCCAGATCCGCAAGACCTTCGCCGTC
This sequence comes from uncultured Chthoniobacter sp., assembly GCA_964545425.1. Taxonomy (GTDB): domain Bacteria; phylum Verrucomicrobiota; class Verrucomicrobiia; order Chthoniobacterales; family JACTMZ01; genus JACTMZ01. Next base: position 1,549 of record CAZJGQ010000289.1, read on the forward strand.
TCGGAAACCGATCAAGGCAAAGGCGATTACGTGGTCAATCTCACCCTCGATTTCACCAACGCGGGCGCCA
>CAZJGQ010000290.1:0-1615 GCA_964545425.1 uncultured Chthoniobacter sp.
CCGGGCGCGGTGAGGGTCATCTTGACGTTGACCGTTGTGCCGCCGGATTCGCTTTTGCCGAGGATGAGGTCATAAACGAGACCGAGATCGACGATGTTCACCGGGATTTCCGGGTCGTAGACGTTCTTGAGCTGCGCCCAGACGTCGTCTTCTTTGACCTCGCCGCCCGCGCCTGCTGCGGCGGCCGGAGCCGAGGTTTCCTTTTTCTCCACCTCGATCCCGAGAGCGTCGGCATCCGTTTCGGAAATGCGGGCAAGGCCGGTCTGGGTGGCCACGGTGTAGGTGCCGCCGAGGGATTGTGTGATGATGACCGGGCTTCCGGCCGGCAAGGTCGACTCCTCGCCGCTCGGGATGAGGATGACTTTGCAATCGCGCGTGAGGGTGATTTCCCGGTGCTCCATCGGGGAAAAGTTATCTGTCCGCAGGCATGATTCCAATCAAATGGTTTCGCGCCGAGCGGGCCGGGCATGTAGGATCCGCCCGCGTATGCGTTGGCAAACCTTGTGGGAAGGCAAATGGATCCTGTTCGTGCTCGTCGCGGCCACCGTGGCGGCTTGGTTCTACCAGCCGTGGATGGCCGCCGTGCCAGCCGCGCTGCTGCTTTTCACCCTGTGGTTTTTCCGCGACCCGCCGCGCCGCATTCCGGAAGGCCCCGGTCTCATCGTCTCGCCGGCCGACGGACGCATCACCGACATCGAGGAAATCGAGGAACTGGAACTGCTCAATCGCCGCGTGCGCCGCATCGGAATTTTCCTTTCCGTCTTCGACGTGCACGTCAACCGCGCACCCGCCGCGGGGCGCATCGTTTACTGCGCGGAATTCGAAGGCACTTACTACGATGCACGCAGTCCGGCCGCTTCGACCCACAACACGGCGCGCACGTGGGGCTTCGAGTGCGAGGGAGGTCTCCTGCTGGTTGTCCGTCAGATCACCGGCGCCATCGCCCGGCGGATCGTGCCGTGGGCCAAGCTCGATGAGACCGTCACCCGCGGCGAACGTTTCGGCATGATCCGCTTCGGCTCGCGCACCGAAATCACCCTGCCGCTCGACGCCGAGCTTGCCGTGCGCGTCGGACAAAAGGTCAAAGGGGGCAGCTCCGTGCTGGCCCGCCTCGCCCCGGTGGCCGCGAAGACAAACGCGCCCGAAAAGGAAATTGCCTCCGCATGAACCAGGACCCCGACACGCACTCGGCGCGGATTTACCTCCTGCCGAATTTGATGACGGCAGGAAATCTTTTTTGCGGTTTCGCCGCCGTTCTCAACATTCTCGACGCGGTCATCCAGATGAACGCGGGAATGGATCCGGTGGGAAAAATCCACACCGCGATCTGGTTCATTCTCGGGGCGTGCGTGTTCGATTTGCTCGATGGACGTCTGGCGCGGCTCGGGGGGAACGAGAGTGCGTTCGGACGCGAGTTCGATTCGCTGGCCGACATCGTTTCGTTCGGCGTGGCGCCCGCGCTGCTCGCTTTCCACATCGTGCTGCGCGATTTCGACCGCTATGGGATGCTCATCGCCTTCGTTTACCTTGCCTGCGGGGCGCTGCGCCTGGCGCGGTTCAATTGCGTGGCGGCGCAACGCGGCGAGGACGCGGCGCACAAGGACTTCGAGGGCTT
>CAZJGQ010000291.1:0-1609 GCA_964545425.1 uncultured Chthoniobacter sp.
AACCGGATGGCCGGACCAAGCAGCGGGAGGTGCTGGTAGATTCCTGTGGCCGGATTCCAAAAGTCCTGATGCAGGACGATGCGGCCCTCGTCGTCGAAGCGCAGCTGGGAGACGCCCTCGGTGATGATGGGCTGGCCGCCGGCCAGATTTTTGGTGCGGATTTCCATCGTCCAACGCACATAGCAGTCGGTGCCGGATACCGCGACGTCGTTGATTTTGGCGCTCACCAGCTCCGCGCCCTCGGCGGTTTTGAGCAGGTATTTCTCGATGGCGTCGATCCCAACTTCAGTCGCGATGGTGTCGTTGAACCACGCATCGGGCGCGTAAACTTTGCGGGCGTTCGCGGTGACATTCGAGACGGACAAGTCGCCGTAAAGTCCGGCGAAACCGCCCGCCACGGCACGCGCGGCCTGCGGAGACATGGCAACGCCCGGGCGCGCGGCCAGCGCCTCGCGGTATTCCTTGGTGAAATCCGTCGGACCCCCGGAGCACCCGGCGAGCAAAAGCAATGAAGCGAGGCAGAGGACTTTTTTCATGCCCCATGCTGGGCCGGGGCACCTCCGCCGGCAACCTCGGCTTTCATCAGATCGTCGAAGTCAGGGTTGCGTCCGGCGTAAAAAGGATAGTCCGCCGCGTCCTCGCCCTCGGGTACAAAACGCCAATGCTTGTAGGCCCAGAGCCACGCTTCGGGTTGTCGCCGCACCTGCTCTTCGAAGACGTCCCAGCATTTCTGGGCGATTTCCTGCTCGGTGGCATCGGGCGAAAAATGGAGGGGCGGATGCGCGACCGTGCGGTAGCGCCCGTCGGGCAAAGGCACGCTTTCGATCGGGATGATGGGATACCCGGTGCGCTTTTGCAGCACGGCGTGGATTTTGGTCATGGAGCACCAGCGTCCGAACGACCGGACCGGGACCGAGGGCAGGCGTGGATCGAGTTGCAGGTCGATGAGAATGCCGATGTTCCCGCCCGCCTTGAGGTGCTTGAGCGTGACCAGCATGGAGCGCTCCTGCTTGATGATGCGGCTGCCACTCATGCCGCGCAGGCGGTCGAAAATCGGACCGAGCAACGGATTGCGGAATTGCTGCGTGACGATACAGCCCGGGAGGAACTCGTAGGCCCCGGCGATGCTCAACCACTCGAAGTTGCCGTAGTGCAGGCAGACGAAGATGCCGCCCGAGTTCTTCTTCACCAAGGCACGCGCCTCGTCCCAGCCTTCCATGCCCATGCGGTGCGTGTAGTTGCCCGCGGTGAAATTGCGGGCCCAGAAAAGTTCCAGCATGGTGCGGGCGAATTGGCGGTAGGAATCTTTGGCGATGCGCCGGATTTCCTCAGGGGACTTCTCCTTGCCGAAAACCATTTCCAGATTGGCCAGCGCGTAGGCGCGGCCGCGTTTGTCGAAGTGATAGACGAGTCCGCCGAGAAACTCGGCCAACCCGCGCACCCCACGCCACGAAAGCAACGGAATGAGACGCGACACGATCCAGAGTCCGGCGAACTCGAAACGGCAGCGTAACCGCCGCCACCAGCCCAGTTCCTCCCAAGTTGGAAATTTCTTGGCCACGGATCAGCCCGCCGCTTCGGTCTCCAAACGCGGGAAGACCGGTGAAGG
>CAZJGQ010000292.1:0-1587 GCA_964545425.1 uncultured Chthoniobacter sp.
CCACGGCCACCGCTTCGGTTGCCACGACGGCCGTATCACCGGCTGCATCGGTCACCGCTGCGGCGGTTTCTTCGACTACCGCGACCGGAGCCGCAAACGGGTCGTCCTGCGCGTGCAACGGAGCCGCGGCCATCACGGCCAAAGCCACCGGCGCGAGCAGCAGACCCCATAGGGATTGTTTGATTCGCATCATAGTTATGTGGGTTATGTTTTTGTTTTTCGTTTGTCCGGCCCTGCGTCCGCGGGGCGCCCCATCGGGGACGCCTCGCGGTTGGGCAAGTTGCCGGTGAAGTCATCCAAGCAAACGCCGTGCCAAGTCGCCGCGGCCACAGGGGCGTGAAAATGGCTGGCTGGACGGTGGATAAATTCCGACAGAAGGAAAATCCGGCCGCTTGGCGATATTTAGACAATTCGCGAACCAAAGCCGCGCCAGTCCTCCGTCCCTTGCATCCGGGCACAAATCATGCTTCGTTAACAACCCCGATAAGGGCCCACGCTTCTGCCCCTCACAGGGTCGTGTTCCTGCATCTGTCGTCTCGCATGCAACACGAACACCACCGGCCCCACTTCTCTGTCGGCTCCGACACCGGAAAATCTTACCTCCGTTTCCGCCTCTCGCGCCGCTTCGTGGTCAAAGGCCTCATCGTCGCCCTGCTCCTCGGCGCCATCACCGTCGGCTCCCTCTGGACCGCGCGCAAAGTCTGGGGCATCCCCGAAGGAGCGATTGGGTCGGTTTTCAATCTTCCACCCGGTCCGTGGGGCCACCTCACCGCCCAACCCGTCCTGATCGAGGCCCCGAAGTCGATGCTCTCGCCCAACTTCCGCCTCGGCGACAGCCGATGGTATTTCCAGGCCGCCAACGCCGCCGAGGTCGATGCACTCCTGCGCTCCAGCGGACTGACCCCGGGTCAAATTTCCACCGTGCTGCAAACCCTGCAGCCGGTGACCGATCGCCCCGGACTGATGGCGGCGACGCCCGCGCCCGCGCTCATTCGCGAACTCACACCCGAAGCACGCTCCGCCCTCTATGACAAGCTCGCCCTTGTCCCGGAGAACTTCGCGCAGGTCGAACCTTTCCGCATCACCGACCTCTTCCTCGACGACTGGCTCGACGCGGAAACCTTGCCGCCGGAACTTATCGCGCAGGTGAAGAGTCTGCTCTGGCGCCGCGGGAATTCGCTGCTCTTCAGCGACTTCAACACGGTGGCCGATTCGCTCAATTCCCCCGCCCTCAAACTCGAACTCCTCCGCCAACTCACCCGCAAAGCCTCGCTCGTCCTCAAGCTCCGCGTGCCGGACCACGGCGACGTCGAGCCTCTTGTCGCCTACTGGGGCACGGGTGGACGCGCCGACAAGGTCCGCCCGCTCCTTGCCTCCGTGGCCCACAGCGGCGGCGCCGACGTGGATATTTCCAATCTCCTGCCCATCTTCGCCCGCCAGCGCCTTTATCGTTTTCCCGAGGCGCTGCCCGGCACGGACCTCGGACCCGGCTGCCACTGGAGCGCCTTCAATTTCTTCAACCTCGGCGCGACCGACGAAACCCTGCACACACCCGAGGGCGTGGAAAAGGTGCTGCGCGAAGGCTAC
>CAZJGQ010000293.1:0-1578 GCA_964545425.1 uncultured Chthoniobacter sp.
TCGTCTCGCGGAACAAGCTCGGTGTGCTGAACCACACCCTGCTGACCGTCGAGAGTATCCGTTCGCGGGGTCTTACCTTGGCTGGTGTGGTTCTCAACAACGCGGATGACGGTGACGATCTGGCTCGCCGCACCAACCATCAGGTGCTCGCGGAGTTTTTGCCCTGTCCTTTGCTTGGCCAGGTTCCCTGTCACGCCAGCGCAGCGGATGTGGACGGCATCCTTAGGCAACTGCGCCTGTGAGTCGGCTCAGGGGCGCTTGCGGTAGTAGCTGACCTGCAGGCGTTGCTCGCCCGGATAGAAAGTCAGCATCTGCTCCAGCGTGGAAAAGACCCACGGCATGGTCAGTCCCATTCCGTTTTTGGTGAAGACGATGTCCGCGGCGATGTGCACGGCGGAGTGGACGGTTTCTCCTTCGGGCGTGGTCAGGACCACGATGTCACCGAATTCCGGTTCGCCGCGGGCCTCGATATATTGGTCTTTGAAGATAGCCTCGGCCCCGAGGGGATCATGCGGCCGGGTGTCGGGCTCGCCGACCGTGAAAAAGTTGAGCGAAGTGAAATGGCAATCGGGGCCAAATTCGCTCCCCGGCAACGGCTCGGGGTAACGATAGAGGCGTTGCCGGGCGAAGGACGGGAGAAGATTGGAGACATCGAGGTCTGCTCCGCCGCTCCGCGCGAGGGACTCGAGCAGAGGCGAAATTTTCGCGGCACGGCCCTGCGCTCCCCAGTAGCGGACCAAGTCGTCGACATCGGCACGCGATCCCACGCGGAGTTTGAGGATCATGGAAGGTTTGCGGCTCACGGCTTTGAGCACGGCGAGTTTTTCCTGCGGCGAGGAGAGTTGGTCCGCGATCACATTGTAGTCCGAGAACAACAGCGTCGGACCGCGTCGCCAGAGCAGGCGGCGGATTTTTCCGGCAGTGTCCGCGGGCAGATCGGCCAGCCATTCGTCGACGAATTCCTCCGTGGTGTGGAACGGTTGCACCTGGGCCACGTTTTCCGGCCATTGGGACAGCAAGCTGTAAAGCTTCGACCGGACGCCCGGTGGCAAACCGTCAATCAACGATGCGGCGGGCGTGGCGGCAAGCATCCTCGGCCTGTTTCCCACTTCGCGCAAATTGCCCGCCAACAAACGTGCTTCCTTTTCACCCAATCCGCAGTCGCGCAATACGGCAGCGACTTCGGCGCCCGAACTGGCGCGGAAATACCAATTGCCGTCACCTTGCCGTGCGCTTGCCGAAATCCTCTCACTGGGGGTGGCGATGAGGACGGGAAAAGCAGAGAGTTCGCCCCACGGCCCGGCGGGCAGCGCATATTGGGAACCAAAGGGATTTTCGCCCGTGGCGCGCAGCGAGTGGAGAGACCAGATTGCCGCGAAGGAGATGCAGACCAGGGATGTGGCCACCACGGCAGTGTGTATCAAGAATCGTCGCGACAGACGCAGGGCGAAATAGGTGCGACCAGAGGAGGAGGCAAGGGAGACAGGTTTTTGGTCGGCAAGGTGCGGCATGGTCGGTGGTTTTCGGCAGAAACTCTGCACGCCAACGACACTGAGGGGCCGAGCCAGCGGGTGCTTC
>CAZJGQ010000294.1:0-1559 GCA_964545425.1 uncultured Chthoniobacter sp.
TCAAGGCGGAGTCCGTGGTCATTTTCGGCACGGTGGAGGGCGACATCCACGCCACAGGGCGGGCCGTCTTGAAGAGCTCTTCCACGCTGCACGGCGACATCCACGCCGCGCGCGTCCTGGTTGAAGAGGGCGCGACCTTCAATGGCAAGTCCCACGTCAACGCGAAGAAAGTCGCCGGCACGCAGACCGACGGCAAAGCCTGAGCCCCCGCCCATAAACAGCCGACGGCATTGCTTCTTCGGATCCCGGCGAGGATAACGTGCCGATACGCACCCGTATTGGTCCACATTGCGCCCTGGCCGAAAGGATGTCCTCGCGCGCCGTCAGGATCTGCGAGGAAGCCGCGGTTGCGCCGCAGAGTCTCCGGAAATCGCAACGCGACCGTCTCGAGATTGGCCGGTGAGCGACCTCCTCCTTGTCTTGCCCGGGGTGGTGAAGGTAGGACTCCGAAACGGGGCGACACACTCATCTCAGACCACTCGACTAAGACATTCCCGAGGGGGATTTATATCTTCTTTTTGGGACCAAAAATCTAATGGCTGGCATCTCGGTCCAGGGCACCAAGATTACCGAGTTCAAGCCGAGCAAGTAGCCGTCAAATTGGCGGTGCATACTCCATCTGCTTGAAGATGTAGTAAAGGCAGAGCACCAGCACCAAACCGACGGCAACCGCCAGAACAATACCCGTATTCGCCTCTTCCTGCTCGTCGCCCTCCGGCACATCGTCCTTCGCCCAGTGGCGTAACGCGTCCTCGTGATTGCTCCGACGTCTACGGCGCCGGCGCCGTCCGCTTCTCTGCCCGCCCTCCTGCATTGATGGCGAGTCTCCGGACTTCCGCCGGGAGCTGACAAGCGCAATGATGCCGTCAGTGATTGCCCTCCATTCGCTTCACCGCCTTACGTGTGCGCTGCTCCTCGCCGTTTCCACCGCATGGTCCGCCCCGCCAGCGCACCAACTCGTCCCGCTTGAGACGGTGCAACCTCCCTGCCTGCCCGAAGTCCGCTACGCCACGCGGCACAATTTCACCGGACGCGTCCTCTACCCGCTGCCCCGCGTGTTCCTCCACCGCGATGCCGCCCGCGCCTTGAGCCGCGTGCAGCGCGACCTGCAGAAGCGCGGGCTCGGGCTCAAAGTCTGGGACGCCTACCGTCCGTTGTCCGTGCAGTGGAAGATGTGGAACCTGATCCGCGACGAGCGCTACGTTTCCAATCCGGCCAAAAACAAAGGACGCCACACCCGCGGCACCGCGGTCGATGTCACCTTGGTCGACAAACTCGGCCGCGAGCTTCCCATGCCGAGCGACTTCGACGATTTCAGCGAACGCGCCCACCGCGATTACCAAGGCGGCACCGCCGAACAGCGTCGCAATCGCCAACTTCTCGAGGACGTGATGAAAAAGCACGGCTTCGTTGGCTATCCGACCGAGTGGTGGCACTTTGACCTCGAGAAGTGGAAAAATTATCCGCCGCTGGACATCTCTATCGACGCGCTTGCGGCTCGATTGAGGTCCGCTTCCGACCGCGGACAAGTCGAGCACCTTGTCCTCGTCTGGCTCAAC
>CAZJGQ010000295.1:0-1549 GCA_964545425.1 uncultured Chthoniobacter sp.
ATAAGTGTGACACAACGGCGCAAATGGCGCAATCCGAGACACGCAGTGTGACAGGGTGGCGCGGCTGGTTGTTGTCTCGGTGGAGCCGACAAGCTTCCGGGCCAGAACGGCGGCCGAGGACGACCGCCCTCCGACGAAGAGCGAGCAGCCTCGCGAGCCGAAGCGTTTGACCGCGGCCATGCCAAGGAATAATGGTTCCGTATGAGCACCACGACTGCGGCGGAGAGGATTGTCACCGAGGCGCTGTCGCTTGCTCCGCAAGCACGTGCGTTCGTGGCTGAACGACTGATCGAAAGCCTTGACGCCGTCTGTGGCGAGGAGCTTTCTCCGGCGTGGCGCGACGAGCTACGGAGACGCTGCCGGGAGATGGATGAGGGCCTTGTCGAGTTGCGTGATGCCGGCGAAGTTTTCGACAGAGCGCGGGCCGCTTCGGCGTGAAGGCGCTGCGCTTTCACCCCGAAGCCGAAACGGAGTTGGTGGAGGCCGCGATTTGGTATGAGGAGCAACAGCAGGGCCTCGGCCAGCGCTTCCTCACCTGCGTGCAAGACGCTCTCAGCAGGACCTTGCTCAATCCCGAATTGTATCCCTTCGTTGATGGTGATGTCCGCCGGTGTCTGACCAAGACCTTTCCTTTTGGTATCCTCTTTCGCGCCGGGAAAGAGCAGATCGCAGTTATGGCCGTGATGCACCTGCATCGCGAACCTGGCTATTGGAAATCCCGGGCGTCAAGACCAACTCCGGCCTGAATCGATACGCTTTGGGCGAGACGCCACCTATGGTCGGTGCACCCCGATCAGCTTCTCGCGTCTTGTCTCGGATTTTCGGAAGACGCCCAAGGCCGGATAGTTGTCGAACGAGCCCGAGTGGCGAACAAGCGCAGCCATCCGCCGACGGCGGTTGAAATCAGCGAGAGCGGCAAGAACTGCATCGCGCTTGGTCTTGGCCCCCGTAAAGCGCATGGCATCCCTCAGTTCGCCAACCGGGATGTCGATGGTGGTCTTCATACTTACCTTTGCGCGGGAAAGTCATTCTCAGGCAAGTCACCCGCTCACGGATTGCAGCGGGGGCAGTGACCCGGGTCGGCGGCGGTGAGGTCTTGGCGGGGACGAGACTCGATGTGGGTGCAGGACACGCAGCGGAATTCCTCGGCTTTCCAGTCATTGGTTGGGGTGCCGCACCATGAGCAGGGGAGTCCGGGTTCGAGTCGTGCGAGGCCGAAGCCGGGGGCTTCGCATGCCGGGCAGAAGTGCAGCATGCGGGCGAGGAGATCTTCGCAGGCGGCGCCGATGTTGTGCATCCGGGTTGGATTGCGATGGGCTCGCAAGTCGCTTTCGACAAAGACCGCGCCGCGCTCCGATTGCGCGAGGCATTGGTCGAAAGCCGCGCGCAGCTTGTCCCAATCGGTCAAATCTTTGTGGATGCGCGGATCGTTCTCGTCATTCGGCCGCACGACCAACGCATGCGAGGGGAACTTCATCTTTTTCGCGAAATCGGCGAGGGGGCCCCATGCTTCGAAGGTTCCGGAGGCTTGGTGTCCGGGTTCGCGGAT
>CAZJGQ010000296.1:0-1536 GCA_964545425.1 uncultured Chthoniobacter sp.
ATCGATCGGAACCGGCGATGCGTCCGACATGTTATGCCTCGTGCTGCTTTTTGTCCCCGACCCAATCGTAGTGGAAAAACTTCCCCTTCGGCTGGTCGGTGCGCTCGTAGGTGTGGGCGCCGAAGTAATCGCGCTGGGCCTGGAGCAAATTGGCCGGCAGGCGCTCCGAGCGGTAGCTGTCGAAATAGGCGAGCGAAGCGCTGAAGGCCGGTGTAGGAATCCCGGAGAGGACGGCGTCGGAGACGATCTTGCGCCAGTTTGCTTGGGTGCGCTCGATGACGTCCTTGAAATACGGATCGAGCAAGAGATTGGGCAACGCAGGGTCGCGGTCGAAGGCTTCTTTGATCCGCTGCAGGAAACGCGCGCGGATGATGCAGCCGCCGCGCCAGATCATGGCGATCTCGCCGAAGTGGAGAGGCCAGTTTTGTTCGGCAGCCACGGCGCGCATGAGGGCGAAGCCTTGCGCGTAGGAACAAATTTTCGACGCGTAGAGCGAATCGCGCACGGCGTCGATGAGGGCTTGTTTGTCGCCGTCGAAATGCGGCTTGGGTCCTTTGAGGATTTTCGACGCAGCAACGCGCTCCTCTTTCAGCGCGCTGATGCAACGCGCGAAGACGGCTTCCGAGATGGTCGAGATGGGGATGCCGGCGTTGAGTCCGTCGGTCACGGTCCATTTGCCCGTGCCTTTTTGTCCGGCGCGGTCTTGGATCACGTCGACGATGGGTGCGCCGGTCACCGGATCTTTGACCGCGAGGATATTGGCCGTGATTTCGATGAGGAAAGAGTCGAGGTCGCCGGCATTCCATGAAGCGAAAGCTTTTTGCGTTTCCTCGATGGAGAGTCCGAGGCCGTGGCGGAGGATGTTGTAGGCCTCGCAGATAAGCTGCATGTCGCCGTATTCGATGCCGTTGTGGACCATCTTGACGAAATGGCCGGCGCCATTGGGTCCGATGTAAGTGGTGCAGGGGACTCCGCCCTGGATCGGCTTGCCGGGGGCAGCGCCTTCCAACGGTTTGCCCGTCTTGGCGTCCACCTTGGCCGCGATGGCATTCCAGATCGGGGCGAGTTCGTTCCACGAAGATTCGGCGCCGCCGGGCATGAGAGACGGACCGAAGCGCGCGCCTTCCTCGCCGCCCGAAACGCCCGAGCCGATGAAGCGGAGGTTTTTCGCGGTGAGGTCCTTTTCGCGACGGATGGTGTCGTTCCACAGCGCATTGCCGCCGTCGATGATGATGTCGTCCTTGTCGAGCAGGGGCACGAGGCTGTCGATGACCGCATCGGTCGCTTTGCCGGCTTGGACCAGAATGATGATTTTGCGCGGGCGTTTGATCGAGGCGACGAAATCTTCGAGGGTCAGCGCGGCGTGCAGTCCGCCGGGGGTGTCCGGATGCTTTTTGACGAACTCCTCGGTCTTGGAGGTCGTGCGGTTGTAGACGGAAATGCGGAAGCCGTGGTCGGCGATGTTCAGTGCGAGATTTTGGCCCATCACGGCGAGGCCGATGAGACCGATGTCGGAAAGTTCTTTGCTCATGTGAC
>CAZJGQ010000297.1:0-1528 GCA_964545425.1 uncultured Chthoniobacter sp.
AGTTCGCGCGGACTGACCGCTTTGACCGTGCCCTGCGTGCCCACCGGCATGAAGACGGGCGTTTCGATCACGCCACGTCGTGTGCGCAGCCGTCCGCGACGCGCGGAGCTGGATGAATCGGAGGCGAGAACCTCGAAATGGTCGGTCATGGACTGCGGACATTACCCGAACCTCTCGCGGGTGTCCGCATCACAGTCTCCCAGCTGAGGGAGTGCCCAAGGGGGCTACCGGGCCTCAGTTTCCGCCGGCCAAAACTTGAGCCGGACGCGTGCGCGCGCCACGCCAGCCGCCACGATGCCGCATCACCCAATCAAGCAGAGCTTTTTCGAATCCGATATCGTATCCGGCTTTCTCGCTTTCAATCCACTTGTGGCGCAGGATCTCCTCACGCTCGGCGAGAAATTCCCGGTAGAGCATGGAGTTACGAACGAGGGACGTGCCCTCGTCGTGGGAGGAGTTCATAGGAGGAAGAATAGGCATGATGATCTGGCTGGTCAAGGTTGGGGGGCCATTTTGCCGTGAATAACGGTGACAACAATTTTTCTTACGCGTTTGGCATGGAGGCGGATGCATCCTCCAACTCGGCGCGCAATAACTTGGCCATTTTCATGAATTCCTGTCCCACGGCGCTATCCTGCGCCCGGGCCACCACCGGCATTCCCGTATCTCCCGCTTCGCGCGTGGCCATGTCGATGGGCACCTCCCCGAGCAGGGGAACGCCGAGGCGGTCGGCTTCGCGCTGGCCGCCTCCGGATCCGAAGATGTCATAGCGTTGGCCGTCCGAAGGACAGAGAAAGTAGCTCATGTTCTCGACAATCCCGAGCACGCGCACATTCGTCTTGTCGAACATGGCGACCGCTTTGCGCGCATCGATCAAGGCGACTTCCTGCGGCGTGGTCACCACCACCGCACCGGCCAAGGCCACGGTTTGCACCACGGTGAGTTGGATGTCCCCCGTGCCGGGGGGAAGGTCGAGGATGAGGTAGTCGAGACCGCCCCAGTCGACCTGACGCAGGAATTGCTGCGTGTAACGCGTCACCATCGGCCCGCGCAGCACGGCCGGCGTATCGGGATCGGTGAGGAATCCCATCGACATCAATTTCAAACCGTAGCGCTCGATCGGGACGATCCGGTTGTCCTCCGTGGCCATCGGTTGCTCGCTCGTCCCGAACATCAGGGCGATGCTCGGTCCGTAAAGATCGCAATCGCACAGTCCGGTGCGCGCGCCGCTCAGGCTGAGAGCTTGGGCCAGATTGGAGGCCACGGTGCTCTTGCCCACCCCTCCCTTGCCGCTGGCCACGGCAACGACATGTCTGACCCCTTCGATCTTGGTCGCGCCGGGCGAGGCGGCGGCGGGCGGCTTTTTCAGATCGATGAGCACGTGCGGCGTGCGCACGCCGGGCAGCGCCGCCAGCGCCTCCATGCAACCACGGTGGATCTGCTGCGCGATCTTGGGATCTTCGACCGCCAGCGAAAGTTTGACGAATACTTCGTCGCCGCGCACCTCGGCCGCTTCGACCAGGCCGAA